>CASEOA010000089.1 GCA_949289455.1 uncultured Eubacteriales bacterium | reverse complement strand
CAGCCCCTTGTCCACAAAGGAGTTGAAGAAGTTCATCTCGTCGGGGCACTTCTCCATCACGGTGCGGATGATGTGTTTGATCATAGCCTCGGCGGTGTCCATATAGTCGTTCAGGTCAGCGAAGGCCATCTCCGGCTCGATCATCCAGAACTCGGCGGCGTGGCGCTGGGTGTTGGAGTTCTCCGCCCGGAAGGTGGGGCCGAAGGTGTACACGTTGCCGAAGGCCAGGGCGAAGTTCTCGGCGTTCAGCTGGCCGGACACGGTGAGGTTGGCCTTCTTACCAAAGAAGTCCTTGGAGTAGTCCACCTGGCCGTCCTCGGTCTTGGGCAGGTTGTTCAGGTCCAGGGTGGTCACCTGGAACATCTCGCCGGCCCCCTCGCAGTCGGAGGCGGTAATGATGGGAGTCTGGGCGTACACAAAGCCCCGGTCCTGGAAGAAGCAGTGGATGGCGTGGGCGGCCACGGAGCGCACCCGGAAGGCGGCGGAGAACAGATTGGTGCGGGGCCGCAGGTGCTGGATGGTGCGCAGATACTCCACGCTGTGGCGCTTTTTCTGGAGGGGGTAGTCGGGGGTGGAGGCGCCCTCCACCTGGACGGCAGCGGCCTTCACCTCCAGGGGCTGCTTGGCCTCCGGGGTGAGTACCACTTTGCCGGTGACGATAAGGGCGGCCCCCACGTTCTGCCCGGCAATCTCCTTATAGTTGTCCAGCACGCTGGCGTCCAGGACCACCTGCAAGTTCTTGAAGCAGGAGCCGTCGTTGAGCTCCACAAAGCCGAAGCTCTTCATATCCCGGATGGTGCGGGCCCAGCCGCAGACGGTGACCTCTTTGCCGCCGAACTCCTGCTGATCCGCGAAAATCTGCGCAATCTTGGTGCGTTCCATGTCAATCTTCCTCGATTCGTAAAAATTGGTCTCAGTGGGCAATAGTATATCATTTTTTGCTGGATTTGCAAGGGGTTGCAGGCAATTCTCCCTCCAGCGCCCCGCCGAAAATCCGCCGTTCCTGCTCGGCCCGGGACACCGACCGGTCCCGCAGCCGGTAGAGACCCCAGCCCAGGACGGTGAGCAGGGCGGCCAGGCCGTACTCCAGGCCGTCCAGGGCCCCCGGGCTCATGGGCAGCAGCAGGTTGCTCGCCAGGAAGAGGGAGGCGGCCATTCCCAGCACCGCCGTCACCCGGCCCCCGGGCATGAACACCGGGCGGCGGAGGCGGGGCCTGGTTTTCCGCAGCCGCAGCACCGCCAGCAGGGACATGACCCACATGACCACGGTGGTGAGGGAGGCCACGTTGATGAAGGGGAGGAAAAACAGCTTGCCGGTAAAGGGGGTAAGTACCACGAAGGCGGCGGTAAACCAGATGCACCGGACGGGGGTGCCGTACCTGGGGTGGAGCCGGGTAAACCCGGCGGGCACCAGGGCGAACCGGGCCAGGCCGTAGAGCATCTGGGCGGAGGAGTAGAGGGTGGAGTTCATCACCCCCACCGCCCCCACGAAGGCGGTACCCAGAAAGAGAGGGCGCACCCAGCTCTGGCCGGTGATGGACGCCAACACGTCGGCAAAGGGGGCGGTGCGGCCCACCGCCGCCCGCCAGGGCATACACCCCGCCACGGCGGTGGACACCAGACACAAAATGCCGGTGACCAGAAACAGGCAGGTAATGAGGGCGGCCCCCGCCTTCCGGGCGGCGGGGCCGGTGGCGTCGGCGGCGGCCTTGGACACCGTCTCCCACCCGGCCACCGAGAACACCAGAAGGGAGAGCAGAGCCGCCGAGCCGGAGAAGTCAAAGTCCAGGCCCCCGTCGCCGGCGTACACCGCCGGGTCGAAGTGGGCAAAGCAGATGGCAAGCCCCACGGCGCACATCACCAGCAGCACCACGGTGGCGATCTTGGCCAGGGAGGCGCACACGTTGGCCCCTTTGAACTGCACCCACAAAATGGCCCCCGCCAGGGCCAGCTGGAGCACCAGGTTGGGCAGGGTCACCGGGAAGTCCCCCACCTGATAGAGCACCGCCGTCTCCCGCAGGACGGGAAACAGCTCGTCCAGCAGGGAGATGGCCGCCAGATCCACCCAGCAGAACACGATGGTGTTCATCAAAATCCCCGCCCACCCCACGGCAAAGCCCCCGGTGGGCCCGAAGGCGGCGTAGGAGTACACCACCTCCCCGCCGGGCAGGGGGAGCATGGGGATGGCCTCCATATAGGCGAAGGCAAAGGGGAGCTCAATGACGATACACAGGGCGAAGGCCACCGCCAGGTTCAGGGGTCCCCCCGCCGTGTCCAGCCAGGTGCCGGTGAGGAGCAGCCAGCTGGTGCCCAGCATACACCCCACCCCCATGGCCACCAGGCCAAAGTAGCTGATGCCCTTTTTGCCCATGCCCATCCCCCGTTCTGTATGAGATATTCCCATTATAATGCCCCCGGGACAAAGCCGCAAGCCTTGTGCCGGGGGCGTTTTTTAATAGTGGTATAGGGGGATGAGGAAGGTCCAGGGGGCGGTGACCACAGCCATGGTCAGGGCAATCACGTGCCGCTGCCGCTCGTCCAACAGGGGACAGGATTTCATGGCCCGCTTGTCAAAGAAGTAGATGCACACCCCGGCGATGGACACCCCCGCCAGGGTATACAGAAAGCCGGGCAGGGTGCGGAAGGGATTGAGGGCGGCGGCGGAAAAGACCTCCTCCACCCAGGCCCCCACCGGGTCGGGCAGCAGGGAGAGATACCAGAACCCAAAGAGGAACAGCGCCCCCACAAAGTCGGCCAGAAAGCCCAGCAGCCAGAACTTCCACCACAGCCGTTTCAGCACCGCCTTTTTTCCGGTATGTTTCAGTGCCATCAGGGTAAGCAGCAGCACCAAACAGTCAATAAACAGGTTGCCAGGCAGGGTAATAATCCACACCTGGGGGAAAAAGTACAAAATCCAGATGGGCAGCAGGATGTTGTACAGCTTCACCTCCCGGTTCATACTCCACCTCTCTTTCCTTTGCGGCGGGGCAGGCCCAGCTTTGCCCGGATGGCGGCCGCCTCCGCCAGCCACGCCGCCCACCGCATCAGCCAGATCAGCAGGTAGACCCCTGCCAGCAGGGCCAGGTAGACCAGCAGCGGGGCCAGCTCACCCCAGTTCCACCCGCACAGGCACACCAGCAGGGTGAGGGCCCCGGCGGTGACGGCAAAGTGGGCCAGGGAGCGCCGGGCCAGGGCAGCCCCGTCGTCGGCAAAGGGCAGGGTGGACACCCCCACCACCGCCCCCATCAGGAAGTAGAGCCCCAGCTGCACCGCCAGTGCGGCGGGGCCCACCAGCCGCTCCAGGTCATAGCTCACCAGCCGGAAGGGGGTGCGGATGGACATGGCGAGGAGGCCGCCCGCCACCAGGTCGTTGAACACCCCGCCCACCGGAATGAGGACGGCGATGCCGACAAGCCCGCCCAGCAGGATGCGCACCAGCCATTGCTTCTGTCTGTGTGTCATGGTGTTCCCTCCTTTACAAACCCAAGGCCTCTTTGATCTTCTTCACATACCGCCGGGAGACATAGCACACCGTCTCCTCTGCCAGGGTGATGCGGATGGTGCCGGAAAGGGCCAGGTCCAGGGCGGTGATCTTACGCAGGTTCACGATCTCCGAGTGGGAGATGCGCACAAAGGCGTGGCGGTCCAGACTGGCCTCCAGCTCGTAGAGCCGCTCCCGCAGATCGTACACCCCCCGGGTGGTCTGGGCCTTCACCCCCTTCTCCTCCCCGTAGCAGCGGAGGATCTCCTCCTCCCGCAGGGGCATGGCGGTGTCTCCCCGCCAGCCGATGAGGGCGCCGCCCCCTTCCAGCCGGGCGGCCAGGGCCTTCACCTCGTCGGTGAGGGCGGGGGCGGTAATGGTCACCGAAATGTCCCCGCAGTCCGGCTGAATACGGATGTCTACCTTCATGCCGCCCCCTCCTTTCACCCCCAATATACCCAAAAAAAGGCCGCCTGTCTACCGGTTTGAGACAGACGGCCCCTGGGGCGAGACAACTGGTTTCGCCCGAAGTTTCCATAACGTTTTGTTATATTCTATACCAGGAACAACAATACATTATCGCTTTTTGCCGCCCTTCCGGCGGCGGGGCAGGTGCATGGCCCGCCGGTTCCCCTCCCTGCGGCGGGGTTTTTTCTCCCGGGGCCTGTCCTCCTGACCGGACGCCTTGCGCTCCACCGGCGTGCCGCCGGGGAGGATCAAATCCACCTGGCCGCTCACCGGGTCGGCGGCGGCGCACTCCACCTCCAGCTCCGCGCCAAAGGCATACCGGCCCTTGCCGTTGACCTCCACCAGCAGCAGGTGGGCCTGGTCGTACTCCCAGGGCCCGCCGGGCAGGGCCTCCACCGGCAGCAGGCCCTCCACCCCTCCGGCCACGGTGACAAACAGTCCGAACCGGGTGACCCCGGACACCACGCCAGCAAAGGTCTCCCCCACGTGGCCCGCCATAAACTCGGCCAGGTACCGCTTTTCAATCTCCCGCTCGGCCTCCTGGGCGGCCAGCTCCCGCTGGGAGGACTGGACGGCCCCCCGCTGGACGGCGGCGGCCAGGTTCTTCTCCTGCCTGTCCAGGGAGCCATCCAGCAGAGCTGACAACACCCGGTGGACCAGCAGGTCGGGGTACCGGCGGATGGGGGAGGTGAAGTGGCAGTAAAACTCCGCCGCCAGGCCGAAGTGGCCCAGGTTGTCCTTGTCGTACCGGGCCTTCATCAGGGAGCGGAGCACCATCATGGATACCGCCCCCTCCACCGGCTTGCCCTTGGCCCAGTCCAGCAGCTTTTGCAGGCCGGGGCCGTCGGCGGTTTTCAGGTCGTAGCCCAGGGGGGCCACCATGGTGCGCAGGGCCTCGGTCTTTTCGGCGGAGGGCTCCTCGTGGACCCGGTAGACGCAGGGCTTTTTCTGCCGGTTCAGATGCTCCGCCACGCACTCGTTGGCGGCCAGCATGAAGGACTCGATGAGCTTTTCGCTCTCCCCCTGCTGCCGCTGGCCCACCGCCACCGGCTTGCCCTCCTGGTCGCACACCACATAGCTCTCCTTGGTCTCCAGATCCAGGGCCCCCCGGCGGCGGCGCAGCCCCTCCAGTTTTTTAGCCAGGGCGGCCATGTCCCGCAGCGTGGGCAGGATGTGGGCGTACCGCTCCGCCAGGGCGGGGTCCGACCCGGCCAGCAGCGTGTTGCAGTCCTCATAGGTCATCCGCTCCTTGGAGCGGAGCACCGTCTTGGCCAGGGTATGCCGGAGCACCCGGCCGTCCGCCCCCAGGGTCATGATGCAGGACAGGGCCAGCCGGTCCACCTTGGGGTTTAAGGAGCAGATACCGTTGGACAGGGCCTCGGGGAGCATGGGCACCACCTGGTCGGCAAAGTACACCGAGGTACCCCGCTCCCAGGCCTCCAGGTCCAGCTGGGAGCCGGGACGGACGTAGTGGCTCACATCTGCGATGTGGACCCCCAGCACCAGGTTGCCCTCCCCGTCCTTCTCCAGGCTGACGGCGTCGTCAAAGTCCTTGGAGGAGGCCCCGTCGATGGTGAAAATCAGCTTGTCCCGCAGGTCCAGCCGCCCCGCCAGGGCGGCGGGGGCCACGGTCTGGGGGATGGCCTGGGTCTCCGCCATTACGGCGGGGGGAAAGGCCCGGACAATATCGTGGCTGTACAGAATGGCCTCCACGGCACTCTCCCGCCGGTCCGCCGGGCCGAACACCTCCCGCAGGGTGCCCATGGGGGCCGTCTTTCCCCCGCCGAAGCCGGTCATGGCCACGGCGGCCCGCTCCCCCGCCCGGACGTTTTTCCGCTTGGTGTACACCTGGATGGCGGCGGGCAGCCGGTCGCTGTCGGGCCGCAGCCACAGACCCCGGTCCCGCCGCTCCAGCACGCCGGTAACCGTCTTGTTGGCCCGGGCCAGCACCCGGGTCACCTTGGCCACCCGGCGGCCCTTCTCCCGGTCCTCCTCGGTGACCACGGCGGCCACCCGGTCTCCGTTCCAGGCCCCGCCGTCCGCCCGGGGCGGGATGAAGCAGTCCTCCCCCTCCTCCGGAATCAAAAATCCAAATCCCCGGTCGCTGGCCTGGTAAATTCCGATCAACTCTTGTCTTTCTTTCATATAGAATTCCTTTCTGTGTTCACTCTGATTATTATACCCCCTTTTGGCCCGCCGCTCAACGAAAAATTGAACCCCTTCGGCGGCTGCCGAAGGGGTTTGCCGGTTCAGCGCCGGCGACCCCGGATCAAGGCCAGGGTCATGGCGAGAGCCGCCGCCAGAGCAGCGGTCTGTCCGGCGGAAAACAGGCCCTGAATCAGACCCGACACCAAGCCCGGCAGCAGGATGCGGCCATCTTCTCCCACGAAGGCCAGAAAAACCAGGCTGCACAGCCGCCCGGCAAACAGGGTCACCGCCCACAGGACGCCCGCCAGCACCACCCTGCCGGGGTTGGGCCGCCACACCAGCCGGGCAAAGCTTCTGGCGGTTGCCGCCGCCAGGGCCACCATAGCCGCCAGCATCAGCCAGCCCACAAACAGGCGCATGTAATTCATCTCTGGGGTGAAATGGAGCGTGGTCAGGGTCAAACGCCAGGTGATCCCGGTGGCCATGGTCCAGTAAATCTGCTGGGGCAGGTAGACCGCCCAGGCGCACCACAGCCCCAGCCGCCGGTTTACCCGCAGGCAGAGCACGCCGCACAGGATGAAGGGCAGCAAAAACAGCAGCCCCATGGGCAGCCCGTCCAGACCAGTCAAAAACAGAAGCAGCAGCAGGCCCAGCAGGCCCACCCCCAGCAGCACCCCGCCCACCACCTGGCGGCTCCGGACGGGGCCCGCAGACTTGGGCGGTTCCGGCTCCTCCTCCCGCTGTCCGGCCGTTTCCTCTCCGCACACCAGCTGATCCAGGGTCACACCGAACAGGCGGCTCATGGCCACCAGCTTGTCCAGGTCGGGCACCGAGCCATCGGTCTCCCACTTGGACACCGACTGCCGGGATACCTCCAGCCGGTGGGCCAGATCCACCTGGGACATGCCCCGCGCCTTCCGCAGGCGGCAGATGTTCTCCCCCAATGTCATAGTATTCCCTCCTTGTCCCCTCCAGTATAGCCGAAAGGCTCCCGCCTTGTCCACCAAGTCCCCTTGAAACCGACGCAACCAGCGGTTGCATTTTCCCTTTTAGAAAGCAAAAACGCCCTTCCGGAAACCGAAAGGGCGTTTTTCAGCATTCTTAGAGCAGGCAGATGACAAAGGTGAGGATCATAAATCCGATGGCCACCCACTTGGTCATCTTAGCCAGCTTGGCGTCCCAGCTCTTGGCCTTGTTCTTGGCCAGGAAGGTGTCGGCCACACCGGCGATAGCGCCGGACAGGCCGGCGCTCTTGCCGGACTGGAGCAGCACCACGGCGATGAGGAACAGGCAGGCCAGCACATCGATAATGCTCAGAATCAGCTTCGTGATATCCACGCTACATCGTCCTTTCGCCCCGTCTACGGGGTCTCTCGCACTCTATTTGGGCGCAGCAATTCCGCGCCGTATCTTACACGTAAGAGATATGATAGCACAAAGAAAGGGCGATTGCAAGAGGTTTTTGGATTTTTTACGCGGAGGCCCGCAGCATCCGCCGGCTGCCCCAGCAGGTGGCCAGGAAGTAGCCCCCATACACCACCACCAGCAGCAGGGCGGTGACGGCCCCGGAGGCCCCCACGTCCACATGGCCCACCTGGGCGATGACCTCGTTGGCGGCGGTCATGCCCACCACGGCGTGGATCAGCGCCAGGGCCAGGGGGAGGAAGAAGGCCAGAAAGACCTGCACGTCCACCGACCGGCCCCGGGCCTTCTCCGACACCCCCAGCCGGGAGAGAATCTGATAGCGTCCGGCGCTGTCGGCGGCCTGGCTCAGCTGCTGGAGGGCCAGCACCGCCGCCGAGGCCACCAGGAACACCACCCCCAGGTACAACCCGATGAAGAGCACCAGCACCTTGGTGCCCATCAAATCCATCCAGGTGGCCTGCTTGGTGGAATAGGAGTAGCCCCCGGTGTCCGTCAGGCCGCTCACCGCCGCCAGGAAGGCCTCCTCCGCCCCCTGGGGCTCCCCGGCGTAGTCAGCCAGGAAATGCCACAGCACGGCGGTGTACGCTCCGCCGTCCGGCAGGATCTCCGCCCCCTGGCGCATCAGGAATGCCTGGGCCCGCTCGGTCCCCCAGGCGGACTCCAGAGCGGCGTAGTCCGCTGCCCGAATCCCAAACTCCCCCTGGCTGTCCCGGCAGAGGGGGAAGGCCGCCCAGGGGCTGCACCACTGGTCGGGGGCGAAGCCCCCCTCTTCCAGGGCGGCAGGCAGGTCCATGGCCTGCCCCTCCTCTTCCGGCCACACCGTCAGCTCCACGCTCCAGGGCTGAGCCTCCGCCGTCATCCGCTCCACCGTATTGTTCAGCCCCACCGAGGTGGCGGTGATGCCGATGGCCAGCAGCAGCATCAGGCAGATCACCGTCATGGACCGGTAGGTGGTGTTGATGCTGGCGTTGAACTGCCGGAGGATAAACAGGTTCAGGCCCTTGTAGTACAGCTTTTTGCGGCCCTGGCATAGCCGCAGCAGAAAACCGGACAGCCCCCGGAAAAACAGCAGGGTGCCCAGGCTCCCCAGGCCGATCATCACCCAGAACAGGGGGTCCACCCGCAGCATCCCCCGGACGAGCAGCATGGCATAGGCCACCCCCAGCAGGGCGCAGCCCCCCAGGAAGAGGGCCACCGAGGCCCCCAGGCCCCGGGCCCTCAGCTCCTGATTGGACCGGTTGGCCCGCAGCAGGTCGATGAGCCTTTTGCGGAACAGGGACAGGGCGTGGTAGACCATCACCAGCAGAAAAATCCCCACAAAGGCCAGGGCGGTTCGGACCAGGGCCGGAACGGACACGCTGAACTGGAACGTGGTCTGGGGCACGGCGAAAAGCCCGGCGGTAAACACCGACAGGGCCTGGGACAGAACCACCCCCAGCGCCAGCCCCGCCGCCAGGGCGATCAGGGCGGTCACCGCGGTCTCGGCCAGCAGCAGGCCGGCCACCTGCCGCCGCTCCATGCCCAGCAGCAGGTAGGTGCCCAGCTCCCGGGACCGGCGGCGCACCAGAAACCCGGAGGCGTACAGGATGAGGAAGGCCAGTACCACCCACACAAACACCGACAGCACCCCGATGAGTCCCTTGATGGACTCCACGATGTTTTGCCGCTGGTGATTGCTCAGGTATTGGAGCACCGTCTGGGTCTCCAGGGCGTTGAACACATAGAACAGGCACACGCCGAAAGCCACGGTGAGGAAGTATACCCCGTAGTCCCGGAAGCTGCGCCCCACGTTTTTGACCGCCAGCTTAGAGAACATCGCTCTGGTCACCTCCCAGCGCAGCCACCACGTCCATGATCCGCCGGAAAAAGTCCCGCCGGCTCAGGCTCCCCCGCTCCAGCTGGGTAAACACCGCCCCGTCCCGCAGAAACAGGATGCGGTGGCAGTAGCTGGCGGTAAAGGCGTCGTGGGTCACCATGAGGATGGTGGCCGCCAGCTGAGTATTCAGGGCCTCAAACCGGTCCAGCAGCAGCCGGGCGGCCTTGGAGTCCAGGGCCCCGGTGGGCTCGTCGGCCAGCACTAGGGCGGGCCGGGTGACGATGGCCCGGGCGGCCGCCGTCCGTTGCTGCTGGCCGCCGGACATCTGGTAGGGGTACTTGTTCAGGCAGTCGGCAATCTCCAACAGCCCGGCGGTCTCCTTCACCAGGCCCTCCACCTGCCCCGCCGGGGTACCCCGGATGGTGAGGGCCAGGGCGATGTTTTCAAAGGCGGTGAGGGTGTCCAGCAGGTTGCAGTCCTGGAACACAAACCCCAGCCGCTCCCGCCGGAACCGGGACAGGGCCTTGGGCTTCAGCCCGGTGATCTCCTTCCCCTCCACCCGGATGCTGCCGCTGGTGGGCTGGTCGATGGTGGCGATACAGTTGAGCAGGGTGGTCTTGCCGCTGCCCGAGGGGCCCATGATGCCCACAAATTCCCCCTTTTCCACCGAAAAATCCACATGATCCACCGCATGGGTGATAGAGCCTCTGCCGTAGTTCCGGCACAGGCCCTTTACTTCCAAAATCTGATCCAATCTGATCCCTCCCTTTTGTTGGGATCAGTATAACACCCGCTTCTTAAAATTTTCTAAATCCCATCTTACCGATTGATAAAATTGCCCCGGGGCAAAAAAAGTCCCGGAGCATACGCTCCGGGACTTAATGTACCGTCAGATCAGCCTCTGGAACAGCCCGCAGGCGGTCTCCAGCAACGGGTCGGGGAAATCGAAGTCTGCGCTGTGGATGGGAGGGTAGTCCACCCCGTCCCCCAGCAGGAAGAGGGCCCCCTCCGCCTGCCGCAGATACCAGCCAAAGTCCTCCGAGCCTCGCATAGGCTCGGCCATGTCCACCACGGCGAGGCCCAGCGCCTCCGCCGCCCGGCGGACCTTCTCCACCCCGGCGGGGTGGTTGGCGGTCTCGGGGAACACGTCCTGCTCCTCCAGGGTGAACTCCAGACCGTAGGCCGCCGCCTGCCCTTCCGCCAGAGCCGCAATAGCCCGGTGGAGGCCGTCCAGCTCCTCCTGGTACTGGGCCCGCAGGGTGAGCAGCAGCTTTCCCCGCCAGGCGGAGATGCCGAAGGCGGGCTCCCCCACGTCCATCTGCACCACAGTGGCCATCACCAGGCCCCGGTGGTCCTCCCGCCGGGTGAGCCCGGGCAGGGCGGACACCACAGCCGCCACGGCGTAGGCCGGGTTGCGGCCCAGCTCAGGGGTACTGGCGTGGGTGGGGGCTCCCGTAAAGGACAGGATCACCCCCTTGGAGGCGCAGTTCATGGTGCCCTCCCTCAGGGCCACCGTCCCCAGGGGGTAGCCGGGCATGTTGTGGAAAGCGTACACCTCCCCGATGCCCTCCTCTTTCAGGAAGGCGGCGCAGGCCGCGCCTCCCGCCCCGATCTCCTCGGCGGGCTGGAAAATGAGGTATACATCCCGCTCCGCCCCGGTCTGTGCCAGGGTGAGCCCCAGCAGGGCCAGGGCGGCGCTGTGGCCGTCGTGGCCGCACTTGTGGGCCGCCCCCGGGTTCTGGGAGCGGTAGGGCAGGTCGGTCTGTTCCTCCATGGGCAGGGCGTCAAAGTCGGCCCGGAAGGCCACCTTGCCCTCCCCCCTGCCCCGGCACAGGGCGTAAAACCAGCTCTCCCGGTCGTGGAGCTCCAGACCGGTGTGCTCCCGGAGGAAGGCCATCAGGGCAGCCTTGGTCCAGGTCTCCCGGCCGGACAGCTCCGGGTGGGCGTGGAGGGCGTGGCGCAGCTCCTGCGCCAGTCTGATATGAGCGTCCGTCACTGGTCTTTCCCCTTTTCCTTTTTGTCGTCCTCTTCCTCGGGGAGGACCTCCACCCGGATCTCCAGCACCCGGCGGTGGTCCACCTTGGTAACGGTCACGTCCAGGCCGTCGGACTGGAACCGGTCTCCCTCCTCGGGGATGCGGCCGATCTGATCCATGACCCAGCCGGAGATGGTGTTGGCGTCGCACTCCCCCTTCAGGGAGAACAGGTCGAACAGGTCGGCCAGGTCGGCGGAACAGGAGATGAGGTAGCTGCCGTCCTCCTGCTTTTTGAACTCCTCGATGACCTCGTCGTGCTCGTCCCAGATCTCGCCCACCAGCTCCTCCACGATGTCCTCCAGGGTGACCAGGCCCTCGGTGCCGCCGTACTCGTCCACCACAATGGCCATATGGGCCTTTTCCCGCTGGAGGATGCGCAGCAGCTCGGAGATCTTGGTGCTGCCGGTGGTGTACAGGATGGGGCCGGTGATGGCCTTCAGATCCTCGATCCCCCGGTAGCGGGCGGCGTGGAAGTCCTTCTCATGGATCACGCCGATGATGTCGTCAATGTCCTCATGGTACACCGGCAGCCGGGAGTAGCCGCTCTCGGCAAAGGCCTGGGCCACGTCCTCCATGGTGTCGGTGTCCTCCACCGCCACGATGTCCACCCGGGGGATGAGGATCTCCTCCACCTGCATGTCGTTGAACTCGATGGCGGAGCGGATGAGCTTGCTCTCGTGCTGATCCAGGCCGCCTTCGCTCTCGGCCTGGTCCACCATGGTGACCAGCTCTTCTTCGGTAATGCCGCTGTCCCCCTCCTGGTGGAACACCTTGGACAGCAGGCCCTTGAGCAGGCTGAACAGGAAGTTCACCGGGGTGAGGATGACCATGAGCACCCGCAGCAGAGGGGCAGAGAACATAGCAAAGCTCTCAGGGTATTCCTTGGCCAGGCTCTTGGGGGAGACCTCGCCAAAAATGAGCACCACCAGGGTGATAACCACCGTGGAGATCACCGCGCCGTTGCGCAGCCGCAGGCCCTCGGTAAAGAGGACGGTGGCCAGGGAGGAGGCGGACAGATTGACGATGTTGTTGCCCACCAGGATGGTGGAGAGCAGGTTGTCGTAGCTGTCTACCAGCTTCAGGGTGAGGGCGGCCCGCCGGTCGCCCCCGTCGGCCTTGCTCTTCAGACGGATGCGGTTGAGGGAGGTAAAGGCGGTTTCCGTGGCGGAAAAATAGGCCGACAGGATCACCAGGACCACCAGAATGGCAATCATGGTCATATTGGAACCACTTAACATAAGAAAACGATCAACTCCAAACACTCATACATTGCTTTAAGGAACGCGCAAAAGGACACCCCTACTCCCGCCTACCGGGAAATAAGGCTGCCCTGATCCATGGATGTTCTGATGTACTGCAACTGGGCGGAGGTTCGTCCACGAGGATTCACCGTCTCCTTCACGATAGATTGTAAACAAGTATAGCATAGCACACGGCAGAATGCAAGGGCCCGGCCGGAAAAAGCGCCCATTCGCCATAAATCCGGGGAAAACCGCCCCTTTCTATGTATAAAAAAACACACCCTGTCATGGACAGGGTGTGTTTTGGAAGCGTACCGATTACACCAGCTGGATGATGGCCATCTCGGCGGCGTCGCCGCGGCGGGGGCCGATCTTCACAACCCGGGTGTAGCCGCCGTTGCGGTCGGCATACTTGGGGCCCAGCTCGTCGAAGGTCTTCTTGGCCACGTCCTCCTTGGTGAGGAAAGACAGCGCCTTCCGGTAGTTAGCCAGGTTGGCGTGCTTGGCCAGGGTGATCATCTTCTCGGCCATGGGAGCCACTTCCTTGGCACGGGCGTAGGTGGTCTTGATCTGACCATTCTCCAGCAGGTAGGTGGTCATGGCGCGGAGCATGGCCAGGCGCTGATCGGTGGGCTTACCCAGTTTACGCTGATGAGACATGAGTTCCAACTCCTATCGGATGTTCGCCAAGGCGAACTCCACAATTTAAATTCGTCCGGGGGAATGCTCCCCTGAAAGGGCGCTTGCGCCAAACAGGTCCGGGAGGGGACGTTACATGCCCCCGGACCGCCCTTTCTCCCGGCCTCAGGTTTCCTCGTCGGCCAGGTGCAGGCCCATCATGGCCAGCTTGTTGATGACCTCTTCCAGGGACTTGCGGCCCAGGTTGCGCACCTTCATCATCTCGTCCTCGGTCTTGGAGATCAGATCCTCCACCGTGTTGATGTTGGCCCGCTTGAGGCAGTTGAAGGAACGGACCGACAGGTCCAGCTCCTCGATGGTCAGCTCCAGCACTTTGTCCCGCTGGGCCTCGGCCTTTTCCACCACCGTGGACTTGGAGCCCATGGTCTCAGAGAGATCGGTGAAGAGGACGAAGTGGTCACACAGAATCCGGGCGCCCAGGCTGACAGCGTCCCGGGCGGTGATGGTACCGTCGGTCCACACCTCCAGGGTCAGCTTGTCGAAGTCGGTCAGATCGCGGACACGGGTGTTCTCCACCGTGTAGTTGACCTTGCGCACCGGCGTGTAGATGGAATCCACCGGGATCAGGCCGATGATGGTCTGGGCCGGCTTATTCCGGTCAGCGGGAACGTAGCCCCGGCCATGGGACAGAGTCAGCTCCATGTTGAGGCTGGCGTCAGGGCCCAGGGTGGCAATGTGAAGGTCGGGATTGAGGACCTCCACCTCGCCGTCGGCCTTGATGTCGCCGGCGGTGACTTCGCACTCGCCGTTGGCCTCGATATAGACTGTCTTGACCCCCTCGGAGTAGAGCTTTGCGATGATGCTCTTCACGTTGAGGACAATCTCGGTCACGTCCTCCTTCACACCGGGGATGGTGGAAAACTCGTGCTGCACACCGGCGATCTTGATGGAGGTAACCGCCGTGCCGGGCAGGGACGAGAGCAGAATGCGGCGCAGGGAGTTGCCGAGCGTAGTACCGTAGCCGCGCTCCAGAGGCTCCACCACGTACTTGCCGTAGGAGCCGTCGCCGGGGTTCTCCACACATTCAATGCGGGGCTTCTCGATTTCTACCATGTGTTACCCTCCTTTATGCGGCGGCGGGCCGCGCCCGCCGCCTGATACAGCTCACCAATAATCGAGGGTACAAGCACGATTACTTGGAGTACAGCTCGACGATCAGGTGCTCCTCGATAGGCAGGTCCACGTCCTCGCGGGCGGGGAGCGCCACCACCTTGGCCACCAGATTGTTCTGGTCGAAGTCCAGCCACTTGGGAACGGGACGGGAACCGTTGGCCTCCAGGGAAGCCTTGAACTTGTCCTTGCTCCGGCTGGTCTCCTTCAGGGCGATGACTTCGCCGGGCTTGACCAGGTAGGAGGGGATGTCCACCCGATGGCCGTTGATGGTGAAGTGGCCGTGACGGACCAGCTGACGGGCCTCGGGACGGCTCATGGCGAAGCCCAGACGGTAGATCACGTTGTCCAGGCGGGTCTCCAGGATGGACAGCAGGTTGTCACCGGTGACACCCTTGCGGGCGGCGGCCATCTCGTAGTACTTGCGGAACTGGCTCTCCAGCACGCCGTAGTAGCGGCGGGCCTTCTGCTTCTCGCGCAGCTGCATGCCGTACTCGGACAGCTTCTTGGTGCGGCCCTGGTTGTGCATGCCGGGGGCAAAGGGACGGCGCTCCATGGCGCACTTGTCGGTGTAGCAGCGGTCGCCCTTCAGGAAGAGCTTCTGGCCCTCTCTGCGGCACTGGCGGCAGACTGCTCCGGTATATCTAGCCATAATTCGTAACTCCTCCTTCTCTTACACGCGGCGGCGCTTGGGCGGACGGCAGCCGTTGTGGGGGATGGGGGTCACGTCCTTGATGAGGGTGACCTCCAGGCCCACGGCCTGCAGGGCGCGGATGGCGGCCTCACGGCCGGCGCCGGGGCCCTTCACGTACACCTCAACGGTCTTCAGGCCGTGCTCCATGGCAGCCTTGGCGGCAGTCTCGGCGGCGGTCTGAGCGGCGAAGGGGGTGGATTTCCGGGAACCCCGGAAGCCCAGGCCGCCGGAGGAGGCCCAGGACAGGGCGTTGCCGCCCATATCGGTCACAGTGACCATAGTGTTGTTGAAGGAAGAGCGGATGTGCACCTGGCCCTTTTCAACGTTCTTGCGCTCGCGGCGCTTGCGGATAACCTTCTTACCCTTGGTAGCGGTAGCCATGTGTCTCTCCCTCCCTTACTTCTTCTTGTTGGCGACGGTGCGCTTGGGGCCCTTGCGGGTACGCGCGTTGGTCTTGGAGCGCTGACCGCGGACGGGCAGGCCCTTGCGGTGCCGCATGCCCCGGTAGCAGCCAATCTCGGTGAGACGCTTGATGTCCATCGCCACGTCACGGCGGAGGTCGCCCTCCACAGTGTAGCTGTGGCCGATGATCTCACGGAGCTTGGCCTCGTCGGCCTCAGTCAGATCCTTCACGCGGGTGTCGGGGTTGATACCGGCCTCAGCCAGGATCTTGTTGGCGCTGGTGCGCCCGATACCAAAGATATAGGTAAGGCCGATCTCGACCCGCTTATCCTTGGGCAAATCAATGCCAGCAATACGTGCCATACTGTTTCAGCACCTCCT
>CASEOA010000088.1 GCA_949289455.1 uncultured Eubacteriales bacterium | reverse complement strand
GCCGGGAGATCTGCATGGCCCTGGAGGCCATGAAGTTCGAGATCGAGGCCAGCCACCACGAGTGCGCCCAGGGCCAGCATGAGATCGACTTCAAGTACGAGGAGGCCCTCCACGCCGCCGACACCATTATGACCTTCCAGCTGGCGGTGAAGACCCTGGCCCAGAAAAACGGCCTCCACGCCACCTTCATGCCAAAACCCATTTACGGGGTGGCCGGGTCCGGTATGCACACCAACATGTCCCTGTTCCGCAACGGCAAGAATGTGTTTGACGACCCCAACGGGGCCCGGGGGCTGTCCAAGGAGGCCTACTCCTTCATCGCCGGCATCCTGGCCCACGTCCGGGGCATGGCGGCCATCACCAACCCCCTGGTCAACTCCTACAAGCGGCTGGTGCCCGGGTACGAGGCCCCCTGCTATCTGGCCTGGTCGGCCTCCAACCGCTCCGCCCTCATCCGCATTCCCGCCTCCCGTGGCCAGTCCACCCGGGTGGAGCTCCGCTCCCCCGACCCCTCCTGCAACCCCTATCTGGCCTTCGCCGTCTGCCTGGCCGCCGGCCTGGACGGCATCGAGAAGGGCCTCACCCCCCCGGAGGAAATCACCGAGAACATCTACGCCATGGACAACGCCACCCGGAAGGCCCACGGCATCAAGAACCTCCCCGGCTCCCTGGAGGAGGCCATCCACGAGCTGGAGAACGACCAGCTCATCCTGGACACCCTGGGGGAGCACGTGGCCACCAACTTCCTGGAGGGCAAGAAGAAGGAGTGGGAGGAATTCCGCACCCGTGTGTCCTCCTGGGAGCGGGAGAAGTACATCATCAACTATTAAAGCGTACTGTTTCGCAGGTGCATGACATACCCTATCGGAGAGGGGCGGCGGGCAGCGCCGCCCCTTGTCTGTTTTGAGGAGGGATGGCCATGCGCTTCACCAAGATGCAGGGACTGGGCAACGACTACATCTATCTCAATGGCCTGGACGGCCTGCCGGCGGACCTGCCCGCCCTGGCCCGCCGGATGAGCGACCGCCACTTCGGCGTGGGGGGCGACGGGCTGATCTGCATCTGCCCCTCCCGCCGGGGGGACTTCCGCATGGAGATGTACAACGCCGACGGCTCCCGGGGGGAGATGTGCGGCAACGGCATCCGCTGCCTGGGCAGGTACGTCTTTGACCACCACCTTACCAGCCGCCGAGCCCTGGCCATCGAGACTGACGGGGGGCTGCGCACCCTGGAGCTGCTGGGCACCGGCCGGGAGATATCCGCCGTGCGGGTCCACATGGGCGTGCCGGCGGTGGGAGTCCCTCTGGCGCTGGAGGCCGGGGGGACAATGTGGCAGCTCACCCCGGTGTCCATGGGCAACCCCCACGGGGTGGTCTTTGTGGAGGACCCGGCCACTCTGGAGCTGGCCTGGCTGGGCCCGCCCCTGGAGCGCCATCCCGCCTTTCCCACGGGGATCAACGTTGAGTTTGTGACCTGTCCGGACCGGAATACCCTCCGCCTGCGGGTGTGGGAGCGGGGCAGCGGGGAGACCCTGGCCTGCGGGACCGGAGCCTGCGCCGCTCTGGCGGCGGCGGTGGGACAGGGGCGGACGGAGCGGCAAGCCGTGGCAGAGCTGCCTGGGGGCCGGCTGGAGCTGTTCTGGCCGGACGACGGCCAGGAGATGGTGATGACCGGCCCCGCCGAGACGGTTTTTGAAGGGGATTACCTCGTTTGATACAAAAGGAGAGAAACAACATGGCAAACATCAACGCAAATTATAACAAGCTGCCGGGCAGCTACCTGTTTTCCGAGATCGCCCGCCGGGTGGCGGCCTACAGCCAGGAGAATCCGGAAAAGGCCATCATCCGCCTGGGCATTGGGGATGTGACCCGTCCCCTGCCCGCCGCCGTCACCGCCGCCATGCACAAGGCGGTGGACGAGATGGCCTCCGCCGCCGGGTTCCACGGCTACGGCCCGGAGCAGGGCTACGACTTCCTGCGCAACGCCATCGCCCAGGCCGACTACAAGGCCCGGGGGGTGGACATCAGCCCCGACGAGATCTTCGTCTCCGACGGCGCCAAGAGCGACTGCGGCAACATTGGGGACATCTTTGGGGTGGACAACGTGGTGGCGGTGTGCGACCCGGTATACCCGGTGTATGTGGACACCAACGCCATGGCCGGACGGGCCGGAGACTATGACGAGGCCGCCGGCGGCTGGACCAACCTGGTCTACATGCCCTGCGTGGCGGAGAACGGCTTCTCCCCCGTCATCCCCCAGCGGAAGGTGGACCTGATCTACCTGTGCTTCCCCAACAATCCCACCGGCGCGGTGGCCACCAAGGCCCAGCTCAAGACCTGGGTGGACTACGCCAACGCCAATGACGCCGTCATCCTCTTTGACAGCGCCTACGAGGCCTTCATCACCGATCCCGATATCCCCCACACCATCTTTGAGATCGAGGGGGCACGCACCTGCGCCATCGAGTTCCGCTCCTTCTCCAAGACCGCCGGCTTCACCGGTACCCGCTGCGCCTACACCGTCATCCCCAAGGAGCTGATCCGGGGCGGGACCTCCCTCAACGCCATGTGGAACCGCCGCCAGTGCACCAAGTTCAACGGAGTGCCCTATGTGGTCCAACGGGGCGCCGAGGCGGTGTACAGCCCCGAGGGCCAGCTCCAGGTGAAGGAGACCATCGGGTACTACCTGCACAACGCCAAGATCATCCGGGACGGCCTGGCCTCCGCCGGCCTCACCGTGTCCGGCGGGGAGAATTCCCCCTACATCTGGTGCCGCACCCCCGACGGCATGGGCTCCTGGGACTTCTTTGACAAGCTGCTTCACGAGGCCAACGTGGTCACCACCCCCGGCGCCGGCTTCGGCCCCAGCGGAGAGGGGTATATCCGCCTCACCGCCTTCGGCGACGCCGACGCCACCCGGCTGGCGGTGGAGCGCATCAAGGCCGTGCTGTAACAGAATGGTAAAAAGATCGCCCGCCGCATACCGCGGCGGGCGATCTTTGTTTAGGCCAGCTTCAGGTGGGCCTTTTTCAGGGCGTTCCGGATCACGATGCACAGGATGGGGGCCGCCACAATGGCGATGATGCCGTTGAACAGGGAGGCGGGCACCTTGGCGGCCAGGGTGACCATGGCCGGGCCGGGCTGGAGGCCCTCCACCAGCAGGGCGTTGTAGTAGTAGCTCTTGGTGAAGTAGATAACGTAGTAGATCACGCACCCCAGAATGGCCCCGGTCAGGCACCGTGGATAGCCGGCCTCCTCCCGCTTGGCGGCGGGGAGCATCACCAGCCCCGCCCCCAGGCCCATGGCCCCCTTGGTGAGGAAGGTGATCCAGCACTCGGACACAAACCGGGGGTCGGTGAGGTCAAAGAGCATGGAGCCCAGGCCGGAGGCCAGCCCGCCAATGGGGCCCAGCAGCAGGCCGGACAGGCAGCACATGATGTTGGCCAGGGTGAAGGAGGTGTTGCCGCCGATGTTGATGGGGATGGTGACCCGCAGATAGTTGCTGACAAACACCAATGCGGTCATCATGGCCAGCACCGCCAGCCGGACCACCGTCATAGAGGAGCGTTGTTTCATGGGAACCACTTCCGATCTTCCTTTGATGGTGCTATTATACGGCAATACTGACCCTATATAAATAATCAGTTTTAGAAAATATAATAAGGTCAGTTTGGGTACACCACAAAAGACCGGCTGGGACAGGGGAGAATTTTGCCACGCCCCAGGGTTCGACAGGATTCGACGAATTGAGATGATAAAATGCACCCGATCTATGGCCAAAGGGCCCAGGAAAGGGAGGAATCGCCGTGAAACAGATGGGACTTTACCGCCTGTGGGTGGTGCTGCTGGGGCTGGCGCTGCTCTGCGGCGGCTGCGCCGCCCCCCGGGAGATGCAGCCTACGCCGGAGCCCACAGCCACCGTGGCGGTCACGCCTACGCCCACACCTACGCCAACCCCCACGGCGGAGCCCGCGGCGGATTACATCCTCAACACCAATACCGAAAAGTTCCACCTTCCCACCTGTTCCAGCGTAAATCAAATGAACGAGGAGAACAAGTGGTACTTCACCGGCAGCCGGGAGAAGATTTTGTCCATGGGCTACCAGCCGTGCAAGCGGTGCTGTCCCTAGGACTGGGGCAGGGAGAAGGACTCCCGGGCCTGGGGGTCCTGGAACCGCACCAGGATGGCGGCAGTCTCGCAGCGGGTGATAAACCGGCTGCCCTGGAAGGCGCCGCTACTGTTGACGCCGGTGAGGATGCCCGCCCGGTAGAGGGCGTAGACCGCCGGCCCCAGAGGGTCCTCCGGGCTCAGGTCGGGGATGGCCCCGTCGGGGATGGCATTGAGGGGGGCCAAGGCGGACAGGGGGACGGCGTTGGCCAGCAGGGCCACGCACTGGGCCCGCTGGGCGGGGTGGTTCAGGGAACCCTCCAGATAGAGCCCGTCCAGAATACCCTGGGTCTCCGCGTACTCCAGATAGGGGTCCTGCCACAGCTCCCCAGGGGCCTGATCCCGGATGGTCAGCCCGTGGTACCAGGCGTGGAGCCGGACGGCCATGGTGATGGCCTCCTCCAGGGTCACTGCCCGGGTGGGGTCGAACCTGCCGCCCCCCACGCCGTTCATCAGCCCCAGGCTGCTGGCGGCCATTACGTCCCCATAAAACCACTGGTCGGGCCGCACGTCGGTATAGGCTGTCACGGCGGCAGCGGAAACCTGGCAGGCGCTGAGGGCCAGCGCGGCGGCCAGGGCGAAATATTTGCCTCTCATGAAAACACCTCCGGGCGGCCAGATGGACAAAGCCGCTTTGGGGTTATTGTACCATATCCCCCGGGTCGGCACAAGGGGAGCAGGCGTCCAGAAGGGCGCGGGCCATCGCCTCTGGCTGGGGGCAAGTCATAAGGGCGCTCATCAGGCAGGCCCCCGCCGCCCCGGTGGAGGCCACGGCGGAGAGATTGTCCGGGCCGATCCCCCCTATGGCATACACCGGGATGGAGACCGCCTCCACCACCTGCCTGAGCCAGTCCAGCCCCCGGCCCGGCAGGCCCCGCTTGCAGTCGGTGGCAAAGACGTGGCCCGCCGTCACATAGTCCGCCCCCAGCTCCTGGGCCCGGCGGGCCTCCTCAGGGGCGTGGACCGACACCCCCAGCAGTTCCACCTGAGCCCGGAGGGCGGGGGACTGCTCCAGGGCCCCCAGGGACAGGTGGAGCCGGGACACCCCCAGCTTGGCGCAGAGAGCGGAGAAGTGGTGGAGCACCAGCCTGTCCCCGCAGGCGGCCAGCATCCGCCGGGCCAGGGCCTGGTAGTCCGGCTCCGGCAGGTCCTTCTCCCGCAGGATGATCCGGCTCACGCCCCCCCGGCACAGGGCGGCCCCCCGGGCGGGGAGGCCATCCCCGCACAGCCCACGGTGGGTGACGCACACCAGCTCAAACGTAGACATAGTCGTTCATCACCGGCTGGAGCCCCTGGGCCCGGATGGCGGACACCACCTGGTCCACGGTGCGGCCGTCGGCGATCTCAAATTGGTCGTCCCCCTCCTCCTGGCCGTCGTGGCCACCGATGCCGGTGGACACCCCGGCGGAGATCTTGGTGGCGGCGATGTCGATGACCCGGTCCCTAAACCCGGCCCGCTCCCGGGTGGAGATGGTCATGCCGGCGTAGGGCATGAACAGCCGGTAGGCGCACATGACCTGAAGGAGCTGCCGCTCGTGGACGTCCTTGGGGTTGATCTTGTCGTTGTTGACGATGGGCCGCAGCCGGGGACAGGAGAAGGAGATCTCGGCGTGAGGGTACTTGCGCTGGAGGAGCCAGGCATGGAGGCCGGTGGCAAAGGCGTCCCTGCGGAAGTCGTCCAGCCCCAGCAGGGCGGCGAAGGCCACCCCCCGCATCCCCCCCATCAGGGCCCGCTCCTGGGCCTCCATCCGGTAGGGGAACACCCGCTTGTGGCCCGCCAGATGAAGCTGCTCGTACCGTGCGTCGTTGTAGGTCTCCTGGAACACCGTCACATAGTCCACCCCGCACCGGTGGAGGTAGGCGTACTCGTCGGAGTTCATGGGGTACACCTCGATGCCCACCATTTTGAAATACTTCCGGGCGATTTTGCAGGCCTCCCCGATGTACTCCACGTCGCTCATCTTCCGGCTCTCTCCGGTGAGGATGAGGATTTCCTCCAGGCCGGTTTTGGCGATGGCGGCCATCTCCCGCTCAATCCCCGCCGCATCCAGCTTGGCCCGGCGGATCTTGTTGTGGCAGTTGAAGCCGCAGTAGATGCAGTAGTTCTCGCAGTAGTTGGAGATGTAGATGGGGGTAAACAGGTACACGTTGTCCCCAAAATACCGCCGCTTCTCCAGCCGGGCCTTTTGAGCCATCTCCTCCAGGAAGGGCTCCGCCGCCGGAGAGAGGAGGGCGGCAAAGTGCTCCGGGGTGCGCTGGGCGGCGTCCAGAGCCGCCCGCACGTCCTGAGCGGTGTAGGCGGTCTCGTCATACCCCGCCCTGGCTGCCGTTACCTGTAGGCGCACCGTGGGGTCAATCTGTTCCATCTCGGGGAGATAGGCCATGTGATCGGTCTTGTGTTTGACCTCCACCACAGTGACCCCTTCCATAGGCTGATCCATGTGTACTCCTCCTTTCAGTCCGCCAGAAATCCGGTGAGGGGGGAGGACGCCGAAGCGCCTTTGTCCAGAACCCGGCCCAGCCCCGCCAGATAGGCCGCCCGGCCCGCCTCAATGGCCGCCTTGAAGGCCCCCGCCATGGCGGCGATGTCCCCGGCGGTGGCGATGGCGGTGTTGGCCATGACGGCGGCCGCCCCCATCTCCATGGCCTCGCAGGCCTGGGAGGGCCGGCCGATGCCCGCGTCCACAATGACGGGCAGGTCGATCTCGTCGATGAGGATGCGGATAAACTCCCGGGTGGCCAGCCCCTTGTTGGAGCCGATGGGGGCCCCCAGAGGCATGACGCAGGCCGCCCCGGCGTCCACCAGGTCCCGGGCCACGTTCAGGTCGGGGTACATGTAGGGCATCACTACAAAGCCCTCCTTGGCCAGGATTTCGGTGGCTTTGATGGTCTCAAAATTGTCGGGCAGCAGGTACTTGCTGTCCCGCATGATCTCGATTTTCACAAAATCCCCGCAGCCGCAGGCCCGGGCCAGCCGGGCAATGCGCACCGCCTCGTCAGCCGTGCGGGCCCCCGAGGTGTTGGGCAGCAGAGTCACCCCTTCTGGGATGTGGTCCAGGATGCTGTCGGTGTCCGAGTTGGCCCGGCGGAGGGCAAGGGTGATGATCTGTGCCCCGGCGTGCTCCACCGCCGCCCGGATCAGGTCCAGAGAGTATTTCCCCGACCCCAGAATGAAGCGGGAGGTAAAGGCGTGTCCGCCTAGCATCAGTTGATCTGCCATGTGTCTCTTCCTTTCTGTGATGGAGCCCATGTGGGCATGGGCCCCTACAAAATGATTACGGTTCCGTTTCCCCCAGCAGCAGCCGCATGACCAGGTTGGCCTGGTGGGCGGCGCACACCGCCACCCGGGGGGCGGTGAGAGTCCCCTGGGCCACGTCGCTCTCCCCGTCGCCGCACAACCACAGCCGCCCCATGGCCTTCCGGGTGGTAATGGTGTTGGCGGAGCCTGTCCCCGCCATGCCGGAGGCCGCCACCACCACCGCGTCCGGCAGGCCGGTGAGGAGGGCCTGAACCAGCATAGCCTTCTGGTCGGGCTGGTCGAAGGCCTCGCACACCACCTGACAGCCCCGGAAGAGGGCGGGGGCGTTGTCCGCCGTCACCTGGACCGTGTGGGTCTCGTAGGTCAGCCAGGGGTTGATCTGTTGGAGCTGCTCCGCCAGGGCCTCGGTCTTGTACCGGCCCAGGTGGGGGAGAAAGTAGTGCTGCCGGTGGAGGTTGGTCAGGTCTACCCGGTCGAAGTCGGCCAGCACCAGCCGCCCCACCCCCAGCCTTGCCAGCAGCACGGCGATGTGGGAGCCCAGGCCCCCCAGCCCCGCCACCCCCACCGAGGCCTGGGAAAAGCGGCGCTGGGCCTCCGCCCCGTGGCGGGCGACGAGGGCGGCCTCCAACGCCTCCCGGCTCACCGGTTCAGCCCCCCCCCACAAAACGCACCACCTCCAGCCTGTCCCCGTGGTTGAGGGGGACGGCGGAAAAGTCCTCCCGGCGGAGGATGGTCCCGTTGTGCTCCACCGCCACCTGGGCGGCCTTCCAGCCCTTCCGCGCCAGCAGGTCGGCCACGGTGGACAGCCCCTCCAGGGGCTCCTGAGCCCCGTTTACCTGGATCATGACACCACTCCTTTCCACGAAAAAAAGGCGTCACAAAGGAACTACACCCGTGGTGGTGTACCCCTTCGTGACGCCATTTGCGCACTCTAGTAGAAACTATACCAGCTTACCGCCGGTTTGTCAAGACAGCGGACTCAGGAGCAGCAGCCCTTTCCCGGGTGGTGGCACTCGCCGCCGGGCAGGGGGTTGCTGGGGGGAAAGAACTCGTTGACGGGGAACTTCACATGGCGGAAGATCTCGCAGGGGTCCTCGTCGCCGTTGCAGCCGCCGCAGGCGCACTCCTTCTCGGGCAGGCAGTAGTCGTACACCGGGATGAGCAGCTGGGTGTCCCGCTCCAGCCGGATGATGGAGAACTGGCCCAGGGTGACGTAAATCCGCTTGCCCTCGCCGCCGCAGCACAGCTCGCAGCCGAAGCAGTTGCAGATGCAGGGTGGGATGTCGGAGAGCTGACAGTCGCAGGGGCGGCACTCGCACACGTCCACCAGCTTCATGTTCAGCACGATGGGATCCACCACCTCCACCACGGCGGTGGGCAGGTTGCTCTGACGGAGGAGCTGCTCATCCAGGCCCTCCAGGGCGGTCTGGGAGGAGAAGATCTTGGCGGCGCCCTCGCTGCCGAACAGGATGACCCGCTTGTCAAAGACGCACAGGCCGCTGATCTCCACCGGCCGGGCGGCCCCCACGAAGGCCTCGGCGGTGACCTTGTAGTAGTAGCGCACGTCCACGGTGAAAAAGCCCCGGTTAAAGCCCACCGGCTCCACGTCGATGTAGACATACAGCAGCTCGGCCTTGCCGGCCCGGATGCTGACCGCCCGCTCAATGACGGCCTGGGCGCTCTGGGTGGGATAGAACCGCAGGTCCTCGATGCAGTCCTTATCGGAAGATATAGCGCATTATATACCATAAAGCTCTGTTCCTCAACGATCCCTCGCCAGCCATAAACATAATAAAACGCTCGCGCACAAAGGCACAGCCGAAGCTGTGCCTTTTGCCGTTTATGTTTCATTCTATTTTTCCGAACGGTCCAACTGATCCCCCGCCTCGTCCACGGTGGACTCCAGGGCGGCGATCATTTTGGTGAGCCAGGTGGGGACGGGTGCGCCCAGGGCGCCGGCGTTCTCGATGATGCTGCCGGCCTCGGTGAGGATATACCACATGACCACCAGGGGGCAGAGGAGCACCGAGTAGGTGAAGGGCAGCTCCACCCCGGGGACGTTGGCCAGCAGGTGGCCGATGACCACGTCCAGGATGCCCGAGACGCTGACGGCCACCACGCTGCCCAGCTTGTGCCAGATACCGTCCCTGGCGGTGCTGCTGGCCCACTTCCCAGCCCGGAGGGCGGCGGCGGAGCCGGTGATGTAGTCGATGACCATCAGCCCGATCCAGGCCAGCACCACCCAGCCGAACCACCCCCACAGGGCGGTGAGGGCGGCCCCCAGGGCGGCCAGAGCGGCCTTCATGGCGTTGATGTTCTCCATCTCAGCTCCCTCCTTTCAGCAGCCCCAGCCGGTACAGCACCAGCGCCGCCTGTTCTCTAGTCAGCGGCCCCTGCGGGTTTGTGCCGTCAAAGATGCCCAGCTTTACAGCCAGCTCCCAGGCATCCTTGGCCCAGTCAGATGGCTGGTCAGGCTGGCCGCTCTCCGGCTGCTGCTCCTCCATACCGAAATAGTCCATCACGCCGGAGACAATAGCCTTTGCCAGCTTGTTCCGGTAGGCGGCGGTTTTCAGCAGGGCCACTTCCTCCTTGTTGGTGTGAAATCCGCACTCCAGCAGAACGGCGGGAGCGGTGGTAGCGGTCAGCACGGTAAAAGACGCATGGTAAGGCGCCTTGGTGCCGAACAGGGTCACACCGGCAGCCTGGACGGCGCTCAGGATAGCACGGGCCGCCTTGTTGCGCTTGGCGGTATCCGGGCCGGAAGAGGTATAGGCCACAAACCCCTTGGGGGACATCCAACCGCCGGAAACGGCGTTGGAGTGGATGGACAGGAACAGGTCTGCCCCCGCCTTGTTGGACACGGTGGCCCGGGCGGTGAGAGACGGGTTTTCCTGCTGCGTGCGGGTGCCCACCACGGTAAAGCCCTGCTTCTCGAAACGGGGTTTCAACCTTGTGTACATATCCCAGGCAAACTCATACTCCCAATAGGACTTGTCCGGGGAGCAGTTCACGCTTCCGGGCCAATGGCCGGGGTCGATGCAGATCATCTTACTCACGGGTCATCACCTCGACAGCCTTATCGTAGTCATTGGCCCTGCGGGCGGAGATGACGGCGGACATGTGGGCCCGGTAATCCGCACAATAGGTTGTGAGCATGTCGGCCTGCGCCTCGGGAGTGAGGGGGGCCAACTCCTCGGCCACGGCCTTCCAGTCCAGGTGATCCGCCCCGGGGTAATGCTCGGCGCCTTCGATGCCTACATTCTTGGCGTTGGCCAGGAACATATCCGCGCCCACATCCCAGCTCACATTGTTGGCCCCGGCGATTGCGATGATGTCGTTCACGTA
Source organism: uncultured Eubacteriales bacterium (assembly GCA_949289455.1). Lineage (GTDB taxonomy): Bacteria > Bacillota > Clostridia > Oscillospirales > Oscillospiraceae > Flavonifractor. Next base: position 217 of record CASEOA010000088.1, on the reverse strand, counting down.
CTTGTTCAGCTTCTTGTTCATAATTTTCTACTCTTTTTTCTCCTTCAGAACAAATTTTTGGTGCCTCGCACGCGATCCCCCTCAGTTTGTCAGTCCCTCAGTTTCCAGTTTTACATAAGCGGAACGGCCGCCGATGGCGCTGCTGGAGGAGGACCGGGGATTGCTGAAGTTCACCGCAAACACCCCGTAGCCCGTACTACGGCTCCAGTTCCCGCCG
>CASEOA010000087.1 GCA_949289455.1 uncultured Eubacteriales bacterium | reverse complement strand
GGGGAAGGTCAAGACGGGCCTGCACAGACCCCATGGCAGAATAATAAAGACGGAGGAACGATATGAGACGACTGACGGCGCTGACCCTGGCCGCCGCCCTGGCTCTGGGCCTCACCGCCTGCGGCGGGGGAGAGGCGGGGCCCACCGGCGGGGAGGAGATCACCGTGCGCTATGGCATGTCCAGCGCCTGGGACTCCCTGATGCCCTACAACAGCCCCTCTGGCAGCAACTACACCCGTATCATCTGCGACAAACTCTACGACCGGCTGGCCTACGTCCACGCCGACGGCTCCCTGGACCCCCGGGGGGCGGTGAGCTGGGAGAGCGCCGGGGGCGGCATGGCGGTGACCTTCCACCTGGACGAGGACGCCGCCTTCCACGACGGCACGCCGGTCACCGCTCAGCACTGGGTAGACACCATCCAGTTGATGACAAACCCCGACTGTCCCGCCCTGGGCCGGTCGGTGTTCTCCGTGCTGGCGGGCACCGATGAAAACGGTGCCGCCATCGAGTCCGAGGCCCTGGGGGCGGAAGCGGTGGACGAGTACACCCTCCGCCTCACCTTCAAGACCCCCACCACCCCGGAGGACTTCCTGCTGGACCGCAACCGGGAGTTCTATGTGCTGCCCACCCACCTGCTGGAGGGGGTGGACCCGGCGGAGGTGATGGAGCAGGCCCTGTGGGAGGCTCCCGTGGGCTCAGGGCCCTGCAAGTTCGTGGAGGAGATCCCCGGCAGCCAGCTGGTGCTGGAGGTCAATGAGGACTACCAGCTGGGCAGCCCCGACTTTGACAAGCTGGTTATCACCGTCATGGACAAATCCAACCTGCTGCCCTCCCTTATCTCCGGGGATCTGGACTACTACACCTTCGGGGGCAACCTGGCGGCGGAGGACGCCCAGACCGCCGCCGACGGCGGCATCGACGTGATGGAGGGTACGGTGCCCAACACCTTCTACGAGCTGATGCTCAACTGCGAGACCATCCCCAGCGCCCAGGTCCGCCGGGCCATCGACCTGGCCCTGGACAAGGAGACCCTGTGCCTCCAGTCCACCCAGGGCCTGGGGGAGCCCACCGCCACCGACGTGACCCCCGGCACCGCCTATACCTGTGACCTGACCTGGGCACGGGACATTGAGGAGGCCAAAGCCCTGCTGGAGGAGGGGGGGTATGCCGGGGAAAGCTACACCCTGGCCTGTACCTCCAACCGGGCCGGGCTGGCCGCCCTGATGCAGCAGGAGCTGGCCGAGGTGGACATCACCCTCACCGTGGAGACGGTGGACTCGGCGGCCCTTTTTGCCGGCATGAGCGAGGGGAAGTACGACATGGCCATTGCCAGCCACACCCCGGGCGCCACCCCCCTGTGGTTCACCGGCAGCCGGCTGACCCCCAGCAACAACATCTTCCACATTGCCGACCTGACCCCCTACACCGCCCTGGTGGAGGAGATCCAGGGGGCGGCGGATCAGGAGACCCGGCAGGCGGCCCTGGATGAACTCCAGGCCCTGCTGGCCCAGGAACGGCCCTTCATCCCCCTGTGGTTCGGTCGCACCCTCCACGCCCAGTCTCCCACCATCGACAACATCGACTATCCCTCCGCCAGCTTCTCCAATGAAAACATCTGGGAGTGGCGGATGAAGGAAGCTTGAATCAAACAGAAAAAACCTCCGTAGGGTCCACCCCATAGGGCCCGTGCCCCGTCCGGGGCCGGAAGTGCAGGAGGACGCGTATCCATGGGACAGTATATCCGCCGGCGGCTGGTGACGGCCATCCCGGTGTTTTTCGGCATTACGATTTTGGTATTTCTCATGCTCAACCTGGCCCCGGGCACGGTGGCCGACCTGATGGGGGAGGGCAGCGGCGCCAGTGACGGCGACCGGGCCGTCCTGGAGTCCGCCCTGGGCCTGGATCAGCCCCTGCCCATCCGCTACCTCTCCTGGCTGGGGGGGTTGCTCCGGGGGGACCTGGGCACCTCCTACCTCACCGGCCGGGAGGTGGGGAAGATGATCGCCCAGCGGGTGGGGCCGTCCCTGCTGCTCACCGGCACGGGGGTGGTGCTGGCGGTGGCGCTGGCCATCCCCCTGGGGATGCTGGCCGCCTGGAAGCCCCGTTCCGGCTGGGACAGGCTGGCCTCCGGCTTAAGCCTCGTCAGCTTCGGGGTGCCCGGCTTTTTCCTCTGTCTGGCGGGGATCTTCCTTTTTTCGGTGACCTTGGGGTGGCTGCCCGCCAACGGTATGTACACCGCCGGCCGGTACGCCGGCCTGGGCGACCTGCTCCTCCATCTGCTCCTCCCCGCCGGGGTGGTGTGCCTCAGCAGCCTGGGAGAGCTGGTGAAGCAGACCCGCAACGCCTGTCTGGAGACCATGGGAGAGGACTATATCATCACTGCCCGGGCCAAGGGCCTGGGAGATCTGGCGGTTATGACCCGCCATGTTCTCCGGGGATCGCTGGTCCCGGTGCTCACCACCATCCTCAGCCACATCCCCCACATCCTGGGGGGCTCGGTGGTGGTGGAGCAGATCTTCGGTTGGCCGGGGATGGGCAGTCTGCTCTTTTCCGGCATCTCCGACCGGGACTACCCGGTGGTGATGGGGGTAACGGTGGTCATTGCCCTGGCGGTGCTGTGCACCAACCTGCTGCTGGATCTCATCTACGGCCTGGCCGATCCCCGGGTCCGGTACGGAAAGGGGTAGGGCCATGGGAGAGAGACGAAACGCCCGCTCCCCCTGGGCCAAGTTCCGCTCCGACAAACGGGCCATGGCATGTCTGGCGATCTTGTGCGCCGAGCTGCTGGCGGTCTTTCTGCTGCCCCCCCTGCTGGGGCTGGAGCCCAACGCCAGCGACCTGGAGGCCGGGTTCTGGGCGCCCCCTTCGCCGTCCCACTGGCTGGGCACCGACGACGTGGGCCGGGACCTGCTGGCCCGGCTGCTGTACGGAGGACGGGTGTCCCTGCTCATCGGCCTGCTGGCCGCCGCCATCAGCACGGCGGTGGGGGTGCCCCTGGGCCTGCTGGCGGGCTACCGCCGGGGTGGCTGGGAGTTCTGGATCATGCGGCTGGCCGACCTGTTTCAGACCTTCCCCTCCATCGTGCTGGTGCTCTGCCTGGTGTCTCTGGTGGGGGCCTCGGCGGTCAACATCGTACTGGTGCTGGGCCTGCTGGGGTGGACGGGGATCGCCCGGCTGGTGTACGCCAACACCCTGACCGTGCGGGAGCAGGAGTATATCGTGGCGGTGCGGGCCCTGGGGGCCAGCCGGGCAACCATCCTGCGGCGCAACGTGCTGCCCAACGTGATATCCCCGGTGTGGTGCTCCATCCCCCTGCGGGCGGGCCGGGCCATTTTGTCCGAGTCCAGCCTCAGCTTCCTGGGCTTCGGCATCCGCATTCCCCAGGCCTCCTGGGGCAGCCTGATCCAGTACGCCAGCAACCTGACGGTGCTCACCCGGCGGCCCTGGGTATGGCTGCCGCCGGGCCTGCTGCTCATACTCACCGTCCTGTGTCTGGCGGGCATCGGGGACGGCCTGCGGGACGCCCTGGACCCCCGGTCCAGCCGGGCCTTCCGGGGCGGAAAAACCTGACGAACGGAGGGAACTATGGTACCATTTCTGCTCCTGTGCTCCTCGGTGATCTTGGCCTGTATTGTGGCCAGCTGCCTGTCTCACCGGCTGGGGGTGCCCGCTCTGCTGCTCTTTCTGGCCCTGGGTATGCTCTTCGGCTCCGACGGTGTGGTGCGCATCCCCTTTGACGACTTTTCCGTGGCCGAGCAAATCTGCTCGGCGGCCCTCATCTTCATCATGTTCTACGGCGGCTTCGGCACCCGGTGGGAGGCCGCCAAGCCGGTGGCGGTCCCCGCCGTGGTGCTGTCCACTGCCGGGGTGCTGGTCACCGCCCTGCTCACCGCCCTGTTCTGCCGCTTCGTTTTGGGCTACGCCCCCCTGGAGAGCTTCCTCACCGGGGCGGTGATCAGCTCCACCGACGCCGCCTCGGTGTTCTCCATCCTCCGCTCCAAAAAGCTGGGCCTGCGGTACAATACCGCCTCCCTGCTGGAGATGGAGAGCGGCAGCAACGACCCGGTTTCCTACATGCTGACGGCGGTGGCCCTGTCCATGCTGGGGGTGGGACAGGGGGGCAGCATCCTGTGGATGGTGGTGTCCCAGGTGCTCTTCGGCGCCGGTTTGGGGGCGGCGGTGGCGCTGGGCTCTATCTTTGTGCTGCGCCGGCTCAGGCTGAGCGACGGCCTGGACTCCATGTTCATCACCGGGGCCGCCATTTTGTCCTACGCCCTGCCCGCCTATGTGGGGGGCAACGGCTACCTGGGGGCCTACCTGGCGGGCATCCTGCTGGGTAACTCCAAAATCCCCCACAAGGCCCCGCTGGTCCACTTTCTGGACGGGGTCACCGGCCTTGCCCAGATGGTCATCTTCTTTCTGCTGGGCCTGCTGGCTTTTCCCCATCAGCTGCCCTCGGTGTTTCCGGCGGCCCTGGCCATCGTGCTCTTTCTCACCTTCGTGGCCCGGCCGGCGGCGGTGTTTCTGCTGTTAAAACCCTTCCGGTGTTCTGTCCGGCAGTGCCTGCTGGTGTCCTGGGCGGGACTGCGTGGGGCGGCCTCCATCGTGTTCGCCATCATGGCGGTGGCCAGCGGGGCGGAGATCGGCCACGATCTGTTCCATATCGTGTTCTGTATGGCCCTGCTGTCGGTGGCGGTTCAGGGCTCCCTGCTTCCCCTGGCGGCCCACAGGCTGGACATGGTAGACAAGGAGGACAACGTGAGCCGCACCTTTACCGACTACCAGGACCAGCGGCAAATGCATCTGACCCGCATCCATATCTATCCGGAGCACCCCTGGGCGGGCCAGTCCATTGAGGATTGCCGCCTGGCGGGAGATACCCTGGCGGTGGTGGTGCGGAGAGGGGAGGAGAGCATCATCCCCAACGGCCCCACCGTGGTGCTGCCGGGGGACATCGTGGTGCTGAGCACCCCGGTGTACCAGGAGGAGGACGGCCTCAGCCTGCGGGAGATGCCGGTGGATGAGCACCCGGACTGGGTGGGTCAGGCCATCCGGGATCTGGGCATTCCCCCCTCGGTACTGATCGTGCTCATCCGCCGCTCCGACGGCTCCACCGTGGTGCCCAAGGGCAAGACGGTGGTGAAAAAGGGGGACGTACTGGTGGTGTGTGAGCTGGAGGACAGCGCCGCCGGGTGAAAATCAACCCTTGCCATAACCGCCGGGTAAGTGTTATGATAGTCCCAGGAACAGGCAGAAAGGGGCTGGACTTGTGGACGATTGTGTAGATCTGGTGGAGAAAAAGCAGTTTCGCGTGATGCTGCACCCGGTGCGGCAGGAGATGCTCCATTTGCTTCGGCTGCGGGGCAAGCCCATTTCGGCCAACAAGGTGGCTGAGCGGATGCAGCTGTCCCCCTCCGGCGCTCAGTCCCACCTGCGCAAGCTGGTGGACCTGGGGGTGGTGGCCGAGCTGGAGCGCACCCGGGAGGACGGGGTAAAGCTCTACTACTATCAGGCCAAAAATGTCAAGCTCCGGCTGTGCCTGGGCCGGGAGGATTCCTTTCAGGGGGAGCGGGAGGCATTGGCGGCCAACCTGACCGACGGCACCTTCCGCAGCCTGCTGAGTACCTCCTACCGCCACGATGAAAAGACCATGGACGAATACGGGGTACTCCGCTTCGGGGCCCTCCACATGACCTCTGAGCAGCGTGCGGGTCTGGTGAAGCTGGTGGATCAGTACCTGGACCGGCTGGGGGTGCCCCAGCCCGACGCCAAGGAGCACTGGGAGTATGTAATCATGGCCTACCGGGCGGAGGGGGATCTGTGACCCGGCCCTTTACGAACAATCGAACATGTGTTAGAATGGAGCGGAGAGAACCCGTTCCATTCTTTTTTTGCGGAGGGAGGACATTCCCATGACATACCGGCCTTTGGCGGATGAGATCCGGCCCCAGACCTTGGATCAGGTGGTGGGCCAGCGGCACATTCTGGGGGAGAACGGCCTGCTCCGGCGGATCATCGAGGGAGGGAATATCCCCAATCTGGTGTTTTACGGTCCCTCGGGCACCGGCAAGACCACCGTGGCCAACATCATCGCCAAGCGCACCAACCGGCCACTCCACCGGCTCAACGCCACCACTGCCTCCCTGGCGGACATCAAGGACATCATGGGCCAGGTGGGCACCATGCTGGCCCCCGACGGGGTGCTGCTCTACCTGGACGAGATCCAGTATTTTAACAAAAAGCAGCAGCAGTCTTTGCTGGAGTTCATGGAGAACGGCAAGCTGACCCTCATCGCCTCCACCACCGAAAACCCCTACTTTTACGTCTACAACGCGGTGCTCAGCCGGGCCAGCGTCTTTGAGTTCAAGCCCCTGGACGCCGCCGATGTGCGCCCCGCCGTGGAGCGGGGCATCCGCCTCATGGGGGAGCGGCTGGAGGGGGAGCCGGTGTGCGAGCCCGGGGTGGTGGAGCACATCTCCTCCGCCTGCGGCGGGGACGTGCGCAAGGCCATGAACGCGGTGGAGCTGCTGCTCAACTCGGCCAGGCGGGAGGACGGAAAGCTGCTGGTCACCCTGGACGACGCCCAGGTGGTGGCCCAGCGCTCCGCCATGCGGTACGACCGGGAGGGGGATGACCACTACGACATCGCCTCCGCCCTGATGAAGTCCCTCCGGGGCTCTGACCCGGACGCCGCCCTCCACTACCTGGCCCGGCTGCTGGAGGCGGGGGACCTGATCACCGCCATCCGGCGGCTGCTGTGCTCGGCCAGCGAGGACGTGGGCATGGCCTACCCCCAGGCCGCCCTCATCGTCAAGGCACTGGTGGACAACGCCCTCCAGCTGGGCCTGCCGGAGGCCCGGCTGCCCCTGGCTCAGGCGGCCATCCTGCTGGCCACCGCCCCCAAGTCCAACTCGGTGTACCAAGCCATCGCCGCCGCCCAGGCCGACGTGCGTAAGGGCAAAACGGGGGACTACCCCCGACACCTGCAAAACGTCCACGCCGACTCGGCGGGGCTGGAGCGGGACCAGGGATACCTGTACCCCCACGACTTCCCCCGCCACTGGGTGAAACAGCAGTACCTGCCCGATCTGCTGGCGGGCGTCCAGTATTACCACTACGGGGACAACAAGACCGAACAGGCCGCCCGGCGGTACTGGGAGGAGATCAAAAACACCTGACTTGTCCGCATAATCCGGCCGCCATGCGCATATAGATAGCCCAACCTGAGCAAACAGAAGGGAAGGGCCTGGATATGGCAGAGCGGCACAGAGTGGGGCGGAGACGCCCGGCGGAGCAGAACAGGGGGCCCAAGGGACAGAAAAAGGTGCTGGGCCGGCGGGAAAAGCGGCGGGCCATCCAGTTGTTGGTGTGCCTGGTCCTGTTCCTGGCTGTGTTTATCGGAAAGGGGATCTTTCCTCACAAGCTGGCGGCGGTTCGGCAGGAGCTGCTGGCGCTGCTGCAATCGGATACCGATTTCCAGTCCGCCTTCTCCCAGGCGGGGGCCTCCATCTCCCAGGGGGAGCCCATGCTGGATACCCTGGAGGGCCTGTGGGTGGATGTGTTCGCGGGGGGTGGGTCCGGCTCCGCGGGGCTGGGCCCGGTGGCCGCCCTCCAGGCAGCGGCCCTCAGCGGCTTTGGGCAAAAGGCGGGGGCTACCCTCATCGACCAGGACCGGGGGGCGGCGCCGGAGCCTTCGGCTACCCCGGTCTCTACGCCCACCCCTTCAGCCACGCCTGCGCCCGACCCCACACCGGCGCCCGACCCTACCCCCGGGCCAGCCCCTGCGGCGGAGCAGACGGCCTACACCGGTCCCGCCCTGCCCGCCAACACCTCCATGGACAGGTATGACTTAGCCCTGGCGGAGACGGTGAGCCCTGTGGTGGGGGTGCTCACCTCCTCCTTCGGCTGGCGGGAGCACCCGGTGGACGGGGAGGAGAAGTTCCACAACGGGGTGGATCTGGCGGTGAACACCGGCACCCAGGTGCTGGCCTTTGCCGCCGGCACCGTGGACTATATCGGGGACTCCCCCGACGAGTACGGCCTCTACCTCCAGATCGACCACGGCAATGGGGTGAAGAGCTTTTATGCCCACTGCTCCCAGCTTCTGGTTCACCAGGGCCAGACCGTGGCGGCGGGGGAGGTGGTGGCCCTGTCGGGGGACACGGGAAAAACCACGGGCCCCCATCTCCACCTGGAGCTGAAGGTGGACGGGGTGCGCATCAATCCCATCTATTATATTGAGACCGGCTGAATGAAGCGGGGCCGGGTAGAGATCACGGCGGGGGCCCTGGTGCTGTGGGCCGCTCTCTTTTATCTGGACCAGGGCGGCGCGGTACCCCAGGTCCTGGCTGCCTGCGCCCTCCACGAGGGGGGGCACCTGTTGGCCATCCGCCTGCTGGGGGGGCGCGTTGCCGCCTTTCGGGTGAGTTGTGTGGGAGCCGAGCTGCGGCTGTCCAGCCGCCACCCCCTGGGGCCGGGCCGGGAGCTGGCCGCCGCTCTGGCGGGCCCGGCGGTCAACCTGCTGCTGGCCCTGGCCTGCGCCGGGCTGGGGGAGGGGTGGCACTGCTTCGCCGGGCTCAACCTGGCCCTGGGCTGCTTCAACCTGCTCCCCCTGTACCCTCTGGATGGAGGGCGGGCCCTGGGCTGCCTGCTGGCCCTGCTGGGACGGCCCGGCTGGGGAGCGGGGGCGGCCAGGGTCCTGTCCGCCGCCCTGTGCGGCGGCCTGCTGATGGGGGCCCTGGTGCTGTGGCGGGCGGGGGAACCCAACCTGACCCTGCCCTGTCTGGCAGGCTGGTTGCTGTGGGGAACGGCGGAGAGAAAAAATAAATTTCCCCTTGCTTTTTGACCGGGGCCATGATATACTATCTCGGACTCAAATAAAGGGCGGTCCTCTGCGGCTGCCGCCCCACAGGCGGGCGGCGGGAATGGCCGGCAAGAACGCCTATCATCAGGAGGAACATCAAATGGATCTTATGCAGGCTTTCAGCGCCAAGTACCAGAAGGCTGAGCCCCCCGTGGCCAATGTGGGCGACACCGTCCGTGTCCACGTCCACATCAAGGAAGGCAACCGTGAGCGTATCCAGGTCTTTGAGGGCACTGTGATCGCCAAGAAGCACGGCGGCCTGGAGGAGACCATCACCGTCCGCCGCGTGTCCTACGGCGTCGGTGTGGAGAAGGTCTTCCCCATCCACGCTCCCGCTGTGGAGAAGATCGAGCTGGTCCGCAAGGGCAAGGTGCGCCGCGCCAAGCTGTATTACCTGCGGGACCGCGTGGGCAAGAGCGCCAAGGTCAAGGAGCGCATCTGAGCATTCAGAATTGTCCGAAAGAAGAGAGAGGCCGTGGTCTCTCTCTTTTTTTGTGCGCCTTTGCCCTTTTCAAACTACAAGATGTTGTGTATAATATCATCCATATATCATTTCATCTGTGAATCGAAGGAGGCGGGGGCATGAACATCCAGTGGTATCCCGGCCATATGACCAAGACCCGGCGGCAGATCCAGGCCGACCTGAAGCTGGTGGATCTGGTGGCGGAGATTATCGACGCCCGCATCCCCATCTCCAGCCGCAACCCGGACATTGACGAGATCGTGGGCGACAAGCCCCGGCTCATCATCCTCAACCGGGCCGACCAGGCCGACCCCGCCATGAACAAGGTGTGGGGGGAGTGGTTCCGCCAACAGGGCTGGTGGGTGATGGAGACCAACGCCCGGGACGGCAAGGGGGTCAATCAGTTCTCCGCCGCCATCAAATCCGCCCTGAAGGACAAGATTGAGCAGTGGAAGGCCAAGGGCCTGGTGGGCCGTCCGGTGCGGGCCATGGTGGTGGGGGTGCCCAACGTGGGCAAGTCCACCTTTATCAACCAGGTGGCCAAAAAGAAGTCGGCCAAGGCGGGCAACAAGCCCGGGGTCACCCGGGGCAAGCAGTGGGTCAACGTGGACCCCGGCCTGGACCTGCTGGACACCCCCGGCATCCTGTGGCCTAAGTTTGAGGACGAGACTACCGGCATGCACCTGGCCTTCACCGGGGCGGTGAAGGACGAGATCATGGACCTGGAGACCCTGGCCTGCCACCTGCTGGACATCCTGGGCCAGCGGTACCCCCAGGCGGTGGCTGCCCGGTACAAGGTGGAGCCCCAGCCCGGTCAGCCCGGCTGGGAGCTGCTGGAGGCCTGCGGCCGCAAGCGGGGCTTTCTGGTCTCCGGCGGGGAAGTGGACACCGAGCGCATGGCAAGGGTGCTGCTGGAGGAGTACCGCAGCGGCAAGCTGGGAAACTTTACCCTGGAGACGCCCCAAGAGATGTAAAGGAGTTTTGCCTTATGGATATGTGGGCTTGGGAGCGGGAGAGCCTGGCGGCGGGCCGCGGCCCGGTGTGTGGCTGTGACGAGGCGGGGGCCGGCCCTCTGGCGGGCCGGGTGTATGCCGCCGCCGTGATCCTGCCCTTCGGGGTAGACATGGACGGCCTCACCGACTCCAAAAAGCTCACCCCCAAAATGCGGGACCGCCTGTTTCCACTCATCCAGGACCGGGCGGAGGCCTGGAGTGTGGCCTGGGTGGAGGCGGAGGAGATCGACGAGACCGACATCCTCAGCGCCCGGATGAACGCCATGCAGCGGGCCATCGACGGCCTGGGTGTAAAGCCCGCCTTTGCCCTTATCGACGGTAACCGGGATCACGGCAAGTCGGGGGCCGTCACCACGCCCCACGCAACGATTGTAAAGGGAGATTCCCTGTCGGCTTCCATTGCCGCCGCCTCCATCCTGGCCAAGGTGAGCCGGGACCGGTACATGGAGGAGATGGCGGAACTGTACCCCCAGTATGCCTTTGAGAAGCACAAGGGCTACCCCACCAAGCTCCACTATGAGAAGCTGCGGCAGTACGGGCCCTGTCCCATCCACCGCCGCACCTTTTTGAAAAAGCTGTGAGCGGGGGAGAGGCCAGGCTGCTGGGCCGGTGGGGGGAGGCCCAGGCGGCGGAGTGGCTCCGGCGGCGGGGCTATACCGTCCTTGCCGCCGGATACCACAGCCGGTTCGGCGAAATCGACCTGATTGCAAGGGATGACAAGTACTTATGCTTTATTGAGGTCAAGCTGCGCAAGAACGATGCCTTCGCTCCCGGCCGGGCGGCGGTGGACCGGCGCAAGCAGCAGAAGCTGCGGGCCACGGCGGAGCTCTACCTGGCGGAGCACCCAGACGGGGGGCTCCAGCCCCGGTTTGACGTGGCGGAGGTGTACGCCCCCCAGGGGACGGCCACCAGAGCCCCGGAGATCCGGTACTTTGAGAACGCGTTTTAAAAGGAGGGCGGGCTTTGGACATAGACCTCTTTGACGGCCACTGTGACACGGTGTTCCTGTGCTGCCAGTCCGGCGGCGGCTTTGGCCGCAATACTTACCATGTGGACCTGGAGCGGGCGGGGAAGTACCGCCGGTACGCCCAGTTCTTCGCTCTCTTCGGCCAGCCGGAGGATTTTCCCCAAAAGACGTACCGGGAGATTTTTGACGCCGAGTACAGCCTGTTCCGCCGGGAGATGGAGGCCAACTCCGGACGGATCGTCCACTGCCGCACTGTGGGGGAGGCGGAGGCGGCCTTTGCCGCCGGGAAAATGGCGGCCTTCCTGTCGGTGGAGGGGGCCGAGCTGCTGGACTGCTCCCTGGAGCGGCTGGAGGAGGCTCACTGCCTGGGGGTGCGGGCGGTAAACCCCACCTGGAACCACGCCAACGCCCTTGCGGGCACCAACGCCGAGGAGCCCGGCAGGGGCCTTACGCCCCAGGGGAGGGCCTTTGTCCGCAAGGCGGAGGAACTGGGGATGCTGGTGGACGTGTCCCATCTGTCCGACCCCGGGTTCTGGGACGTGGCGGACACACTGTCCGGCCCCTTTTTCGCCAGCCACTCCAACAGCCGTTCTATGTTTTCTCACGCCAGGAACTTGACCGACGGGCAATTTACTGCCATAATAGAGCACGACGGTGTGGCCGGCCTCAATCTCTTTTCCCTCTTCCTGGGGGGCGGGGAGGACCTGGAGGCCGCCGTGGCCCATCTGGAGCACTGGCTGGAGCTGGGCGGCGCCCGGCACATCTCCCTGGGGGGAGATCTGGATGGATGCAGCCCTCTGGCCGCCGGGATCACCGGGGTTCAGGACTACGACAAACTATACGAGGCCCTGCTCAGGCGCAACCACAGTGAGGCACTGGTGCGGGATCTGTTCTTCAATAATCTGATGAGGGTAGTGAGCAAAGTATGTACTATGTAAGCACAAGAAACAAGCAGGACCGCTGTACCGCCGCCCAGGCCATTGCCAAGGGTCTGGCCACCGACGGCGGCCTGATGACTCCCGAGGTGTTTCCCAAGCTGTCCCCCAACGGCCTGAACACCATGCGGGACATGTCCTATCAACAGCGGGCGGTGTTCATCATGAACTCCTATCTGGACGACTTCACCTCCTACGAGCTGTCCACCTACGCCACCCGGGCCTATGGCGGCAACAAGTTCGACACCAAGGAGGTGGCCCCTGTCCGTCAGGTGGACCCCAGCACGTACTGCCTGGAGCTGTGGCACGGCCCCACCTGCGCCTTCAAGGACATGGCACTGCAGATGCTGCCCCATCTGCTCACCGCCTCCCTGAAGAAAAACCAGGAGTCCAAGACGGTGTGCATCCTGGTGGCCACCTCCGGCGACACCGGCAAGGCCGCTCTGGAGGGCTTCCGGGACGTGGAGCGCACCCGCATTCTGGTGTTCTACCCCAAGGACGGGGTCTCCGCCATCCAGGCATTGCAGATGAACACCCAGGAGGGGGGCAACGTGGGGGTGTGCTCCGTGGTGGGCAACTTTGACGACGCCCAGACCGGGGTGAAGAAGCTCTTCTCCGACGAGGCACTCCGGGAGCAGCTGGCCGAGCGGGAGGTATTCCTGTCCTCCGCCAACTCCATCAACTGGGGCCGGGTGCTCCCCCAGATCGTCTACTATGTGTCGGCCTACTGCGACCTGCTGCGGGACGAGAAGATCCAGAAGGGGGACCCCATTAACGTGTGCGTCCCCACCGGCAATTTCGGCAACATCCTGGCGGCCTACTACGCCAAGGAGATGGGTGTGCCCATCCACAAGCTGATCTGCGCCTCCAACTCCAACAACGTCCTCACCGACTTCATCCGCACCGGCCAGTACGACCGCAACCGCACCTTCTACAACACCATGTCCCCCTCCATGGACATCCTCATCTCCTCCAACCTGGAGCGGATGCTCTTTGCCCTGTGCGAGCACGACGACAAGCAGGTGCGGGAGTATATGAACCAGCTCAACACCACCGGCATGTACAAGGTGGGCCCCAACATCCAGACCAAGCTGTCCAAGATTTTCGCTGCCGGCTTCTGCGACGACGCCCAGACCCAGAAGGTCATCGGCCGGATGTGGAAGGAGCACAGCTACCTCATCGACCCCCATACCGCCGTGGCCTTCGACGTGCTGGACCAGTACCGCCAGCAGACCGGGGACGAGACTCCCACCGTGGTGGTGTCTACCGCCAGCCCCTTCAAGTTCTGCGACAGCGTGCTGGGGGCCCTGGGGGTCACCGAGCTGGCGGAGGGGACTGCCATCCTGGATCAGCTCTCCGAGCTCACCGGCGTGCCGGTGCCCGCCCCTCTGGCCGCTCTGAAGAACAAGAGCGTCCGCTTCCAGAACACCGTGTCCAAGGACCACATGGTGGACAAGGTGCTGGAGATGCTCAGCTGAATGGCCCTGTACGTCATCGGAGACACCCACCTCTCCCTGGCCTCCAACAAACCCATGGATGTGTTCGGCGGCGGCTGGGAGGGCTATGTGGACAAGCTGCGGGAGGGTTTTCGGGCCGTGGGGCCGGAGGACACGGTGGTGCTGTGCGGCGATCTGTCCTGGGGCATGAGCCTGGAGGAGGCGGAGGCCGACTTCGCCTTTCTGGACGGCCTGCCCGGGGCGCGCAAGCTGCTGCTCAAGGGAAACCACGACTACTGGTGGAACACCGCCGCCAAAATGAACCGGTTTTTCGCCCAAAAGGGCTTTTCCACCCTGAACATCCTCCACAACAACTGCTATGAGTACGGGGAATACGCCCTGTGCGGCACCCGGGGCTGGTTTTATGAGGAGAAGGGGGACCAGAAGGTGTTCAACCGGGAGCTGATCCGGCTGGAGGCCTCCCTGAAAGCGGCGGGGGAACGGCGGAAGCTGTGCTTCCTCCACTATCCGCCATTGTACCAGGGCTATACCTGCCATGAGATCATCGCCCTGCTGGAGCAGTACCAGGTGGAGACCTGTTACTACGGCCACCTCCACGGCGGCAGCCACCGGCTGGCCATGGAAGGGAAGGTGGGCGGCGTGGAGTACCGGCTGGTGTCGGCGGACTATCTCCAGTTCCGTCCCCAAAAAATCCTGGAATAATTCAAAAAAACTATGGCAATTTCTCTGCAAATCTGATACTATATAGCGGATAACGCATAAGCTGCCCTACACCCCGCCCCGGCGGAGGCGCCGGGGCCGACAGGAGGAAGTAAACAAGATGAATGTCAAAAGCGTCGAGAAGCAGGAAAAAAGCACCGTTGCGGTAGTCATTGAGATCAGCGGCGAGGAGTTTGAGGCCGCCATCCAGAAGGTCTACCTGAAGCAGCGGGGCAAGATCACCGTGCCCGGCTTCCGGAAGGGTAAGGCCCCCCGGAAGATCATCGAGGGCATGTACGGCTCCGGCGTGTTCTATGAAGATGCCATCAACGAGCTCTATCCCAAGGCCTATGCCGAGGCGGTGGAGCAGGAGAACCTGGATATCGTGTCCTGGCCCAACGTGGAGGTGCTGGAGGCCGGCAAGGACGGCCTGACCTTCAAGGCCACCGTTACCGTCCGCCCCGAGGTGAAGCTGGGCGAGTACAAGGGCCTGACCGCCGAGAAGGAGGAGGTCAAGCTCACCGACGAGGACATCGACAATGAGCTGAAGCCTTACATCAACCGGGCTGCCCGCATGGTCACCGTGGAGCGTGAGGCTCAGAACGGCGACACCGTGGTCATCGACTTCGAGGGCTTCCTGGACGGCAAGCCCTTTGAGGGCGGCAAGGGCGAGGGCCACAGCCTGGAGCTGGGCTCCGGTTCCTTCGTCCCCGGCTTCGAGGAGCAGCTGGTGGGCGCCAAGGCCGGCGACGAGAAAGACCTGGATGTCACCTTCCCGGAGGACTATCACAAGGACCTGGCCGGCAAGGCCGTGGTGTTCAAGGTGAAGGTCCATGAGGTGAAGGAGAAGGAAGTCCCCGCTCT
>CASEOA010000086.1 GCA_949289455.1 uncultured Eubacteriales bacterium | reverse complement strand
AGAATCTGTTTAAGATCGACATCCGGAAAAAGGGATTGACCATCAAGCAGTAAGCCGGTATGCAGGGGCGGGTCCCGGACCCGCCCGTCCGTTATTTGAGAACTAAAGAAAAGGTGATGAAAGATGTCCAATATGATCCAGGCGGCCCGGGAGCAGGTGGCCGCCCTCACCCAGGCTGCCTATGAGAAGGCTGCCGCCCAGGGCCTGCTGCCCGGCGGCGCGGAGGTCAAGGCCACCATTGAGATTCCCAAGGACCCCACCCACGGGGACTATGCCTCCTCCTTTGCCATGGCGGGGGCCAAGGCCCTCCACAAGGCGCCCCGGCAGATTGCCCAGGCCATTGTAGACAACCTGGAGCTGGAGGGGACCTTCTTTGACAAGGTGGAGATCGCCGGTCCCGGCTTCCTCAACTTCACCCTGGGCAGCAAGTGGTACGGCCAGGTTCTCTCCGACATTCAGGCCGAGGGGAACACCTACGGCCAGGTGGACGAGGGCCATGGAGAAAAGGTGATGGTGGAGTTTGTCTCCGCCAATCCCACTGGTCCCATGCACATCGGCAACGCCCGGGGCGGCGTGCTGGGCGACGCCCTGGCCGCCGTGCTGGAGCGGGCGGGCTACGACGTGTGGCGGGAGTTTTACGTCAATGACGCCGGCAACCAGATCCACAAGTTCGCCATGTCCATTGAGGCCCGGTATCTCCAGATCGTGCTGGGGGAGGAGAACTATCCCTTCCCCGAGGACGGCTACCACGGGGAGGACATCAAGGAGCTGGCCCAGGCCTTCTATGACCAGCACGGCGACTCCTACAAGGACAAGAGCCAGGAGGAGCGGCAGGAGGCCATGGCCCAGTACGGCCTGTCGGTGAACATCCCCAAGATGCAGGCCGACCTGCGCCGGTATCAGATCGAGTACAACGAGTGGTTCCTGGAGTCCACCCTCCACAGCTCCGGCTATGTGGCGGAGACTGTGGGGATGCTGGCCGACAAGGGCTGGACCTACGAGAAGGACGGGGCCCTGTGGCTCAACACCACCGACCTGCTCAAGGCCAAGTTTATGGCCGAGGGCAAGACCCAGGAGCAGGTGGACAAGCTGGACCTGAAGGACGATGTGCTCCGCCGGGCCAACGGGTTCTACACCTACTTTGCCGCCGACATCGCCTACCACCGCAACAAGCTGGAGAAGCGGGGCTTCTCCAAGGCCATCAACATCTGGGGCGCCGACCACCACGGCCATGTGGCCCGGCTCCAGGCCGCCCTGGACGGCCTGGGCCTGGACGGCTCCCACCGGCTGGTGGTGGTGCTGATGCAGCTGGTGAACCTGCTCCAGGACGGCCAGCCCGTCCGTATGTCCAAGCGCTCCGGCAAGGCCATCGCCCTGCGGGATTTGCTGGACGAGGTGAGCGTGGACGCCGCCCGGTTCTTCTTCAACTCCCGGTCCTCCACCTCTGCCCTGGACTTTGACCTGGACCTGGCGGTGCGGCAGGACTCCGACAACCCGGTGTACTATGTCCAGTACGCCCACGCCCGGATCTGCTCCCTGGTGAGCCGTCTGGCGGAGGAGGGAGCCCTGGTGCCCGACGCCGCCGGGGTGGACGCCGCCCTCTTTGCCACCGCCGAGGAGAAGGCCCTCATCAAGACCCTGTCCCAGCTGCCGGAGACGGTGCGCATCTCCGCCCGGGATTACGACCCCTCCCATATCAACCGGTACCTGGTCACCCTGGCCGGGGAGTTCCACCGGTTCTACAATTCCTGCCACATCAAGGGGGAGGAGCCCGCCCTGCTGTCCGCCCGGCTCAAGCTGGCCGACACCGTCCGGGCGGTCATCGCCAACTGTCTGGCACTTATTGGCGTTACCGCCCCCGAGAAAATGTAACATGGAGTTCCCTGCGGGGCGCGCGTAAGCGCGCCCCCTTTTTTGTAAAAATGAAGGAAATGGATGGAATATTGCAGGCATGTTTTATATAACATAGTAAAGTGGTGAATTTTGAAGGAATTGTGAACGAGTCGTGCAATTCTTACATTTATATAAAAGAAACAAAAATTTTCTCTTAACCTTCTGTTAATTAGTATGTAACACTCTTGTAATCTTTTCAAAGCGTGGTATCATATCCATGGCATAGCTGACGGGCACACCGCCGGCAGTCCCTTCGGATGACATGGATGGAGGATTACGAGAAATGACCATGCTGGATCTGTTGGATATTTTGAATTTTGGCGTCATGCTGTTCTTTACCCTGCTGTATCTCTATCAGGGCCTCTATGTGGTGGTGGGCTTGGTGTACCGCCGGTGGCGGGACAGCCATCAGCCCTCCAAGCTCCACAAGTTTGCCGTGATTGTGTCCGCCCGTAACGAGGAGGGGGTCATCGGCGAGCTGCTGGAAAGCCTGAGGCATCAGAAGTACCCCAGAGAGCTGCTGGACCTGTACGTGGTGGCGGATAACTGTACCGACGGTACCGCCGAGGCCGCCCGCCGGGCGGGAGCCATGGTGTACGAGCGGTTTGACCAGCAGAACAAGGGCAAGGGCTACGCTATGGACTACCTCTTCCGCCAGCTGAAGGCGGAGGGGAAGGACGACTACGACGGCTACTTTGTTTTTGACGCCGACAACCTGGTGGACGAGAACTTTGTGGCCGAGATGAACCGTACCTTTGACCGGGGCTACGACGCGGTTACCTGCTACCGCAACTCCAAGAACTTTGGGGACAACTGGATTTCCGCCGGTTACTCCATCTGGTTTTTGCGGGAGGCCCGGTTCCTCAACTTCCCCCGCACCCTGCTGGGCACCAACTGCCATGTGTCGGGCACCGGTTTCCTGGTGTCCGCCCAGGTGATCCGGGACAACGGGGGCTGGCCCTTCCACCTGCTCACCGAGGACATCCAGTTCTCCGTGGACTGTGCCGTCAAGGGCCGGAAGATCGGCTACTGCGACAAGGCCGTGGTGTTCGACGAGCAGCCCACCACCTTCCGCCAGTCTTGGGACCAGCGGCTGCGGTGGTCCAAGGGTTTTTACCAGGTGGATCAGGAGTACACCCTGCCCCTGCTGCGGGGCTGCTTCCGCCGGGGCCGGCTGGGTACCTCCTGCTACGACATGTTTGTCACCGTAGCCCCCGGTATGCTGCTCACCCTGGCCACTCTGCTGTTCAACGGCCTGATTCTGCTGACCTGCCTGACCCAGCCTACCTACATGGCCGCCCGGGTCATCCACGCCGCCGGCGGATTCATGGTATCCACCCTGTGGAACTTCTACCTGGGCCTGCTGATCTACGGCCTGCTCACCGTGCTGTCCGAGTGGAAGCACATCCAGGCCAGCGCGCCCCGCAAGGTACTCTACGTGTTTACCTTCCCCATTTTCATGTTTACCTACATCCCCATCTCCATCGCCGCTCTGGTGAAGAAGGTGGAGTGGAAGCCCATCTACCACACCTCCGCCAAGCGGGTGGGCGGTATGAGCTGACCGCCTCAATACAGAACATAAAATCGCGCCCCTGTATTCCAATTTGGAATACAGGGGCGCGATTTTTCTATGAGCCCGACGTGTTTTTTTGGCTCTGGCTGCCGTAGTAAAAGGCGATGACCACCGAGAAGATGGTGAGAAACTGGTCGGCGGCCACCTTGCCGGAAATGGCCAGGTGGAGAAAGGCGATGGTCAGGATGAGGGTGACCACGTTCTGTACCTGCATCAGGCACTGGAACAGCTGCTTCACAGGGGACCCTCCCTTGGTGTGGTTGGGCGGGGCAGGGCTCCGCCGGACCATTCTATGCGCCCCTTACTTCCGGAGCAGCTTGTCCAGCTCCGCCAGGGCGCTGTCCAGCAGCTTGCCCACCGGCAGCTCGGCCACCCCCGCCACAATGTTGTCGCACTGGTTCATGGGGATGAGGATCTTCCTGGCGGGGGACTGGCCTACCGCCACCGCCATGTCCGGGGAGATCTCCCCCAGCAGGGCGTCGGCAATGACGATGCCCAGAGGCCCCAGGATCACGTCCGCCTTCCGGCAGGCCACCTTCAGGGCGTTCTCCCCGGTGGCTCCCTGGTAGGCCCCGCCCTTCAGCATGGCGGCTGTGGCCATGCTGTTGGTGCCCACCGCAAAGACCCGGCACTGGGGGTAGCGGGTGGTGATGGCCCGCACCAGTTGCTGCCCGATGCGGCCTCCCTGGCCGTCAATCACTAACAGTTCCATAGATCTCCCTCTTTCTCTCTGTATGTCCCCATCATACCACAGGGGCGGGCGGGATACAATGGGGACAAAAAACCGGGAGCGCCCTGGGGCGCTCCCGGTCATCCATATGTTCAGTATGTTGGTTGGTGGATCATGGGGGCAGTCTTTAGAAGAACATGCCCCACAGCAGGAAGCCGCCGCAGGCCACCACTCCGGTAAAGATGGTGACAATCACCAGATAACCCATAATGTTGCGGGCGGACAGGCCGGCGATGCCCAGGGCGGGCAGTGCCCAGAAGGGCTGGATCATGTTGGTCCACTGGTCGCCCCAGGCAATAGCCATGGCGGCGCGGCCATACTCGATGCCCATCTCGGTAGCGGCGGGCATGACGATGGGAGCCTGAACGGCCCACTGACCGCCGCCGGAGGGCACGAAGAAGTTGATGATACCGGCGGACAGGAAGGTCAGCACGGGGAAGGTCACGTCGTTGGATACGTTGGTGAAGAAGTGAGCGATGATAGAGGCCAGGGACACGCCGTCGGCGTTGGCAGCCACCATCAGGCCCATGATGCCGGCGTAGAAGGGGAACTGGAGCAGGATGCCGGCGGCGCCGGAGGCGGCGTCACCGATGGCATCCACATACTTCCGCAGGTCGCCGTGGAGCAGGATGCCCAGGAACAGGAAGATCATGTTGACGATGTTCAGGTCCAGGTTGAAGCCCTTCTGCACGAAGTAGTACACGATGTACACGAAGCCCAGCACCAGGGTGATGAACCACAGGATGCGGCTGTGCTCGATCTTGTCAGCGGGGGTCTCGATCTTGTACTCCCGCTCGGCCTCGTCCACCAGCAGGGCAGGGTCCACCAGAATGGCGTGGTCCTTGTCGGGGTGCATGGCGTAGTTGACAAAGGGCATCAGCACCAGGATCACGGCCACCATCAGCAGGTTCATGGGGTGGAAGATGGTAGCGGAGGTGGGGGCGAAGTAGTTGACGCCCAGGATCTCGGTGCCGCCGGCGGCGCCGATCTGCAGGGGGATGGAGCCGGACAGGCCGGCGTGCCAGATCACGAAGCCGGAGTAGGCGGAGGCGATCAGCAGGGGGTAGTCCACGTCCTTCACCCGCTTGGCAACCTCACGGGCCAGCAGGGCGCCGGCGATGAGGCCGAAGCCCCAGTTCAGCCAGCAGCAGATGGTGGACACGAAGGTGGTAATCAGGATAGCGGAACGCTTGTTGTGGGCCAGAGAGGCGATGGCGCCCAGGGCCCGCTTACAAACGTTGGCAGAGGCCATAGCAGAGCCCAGCACCAGCACCAGGGCCATCTGCATGGCGAAGGACAGCAGGCTCCAGAAGCCGTCCTTGGTAGCGCCCTGGCCGCCCCAGGCCCACACCAGCTCCAGGGGATTCTGCTGGGTGCCGGCCATGGCGGCGATAAAGACCACGATGGTCAGGATGATAGCGAACAGGAAGGGATCGGGCAGCCAACGGTTGACCACACGCACGCAGCCGTTGGTAAACTTTTTGAACATACGAATTCCTCCTCACACAAAACTCTCAGAACACATATGATCCCACCAAACACAGCTGCATTATAGTCTTGTGTCCGGAATTTGTCAACTGAAAACGGCTTGGTTTGGTAAAAAGCACGAAGTCAGAACATTACGGTAAAATTATCCTGAAATAAAAATAAAAAAAGAAAATATGCCATATTTGGAATGAAAAAAGTGTTGACCCACCAGAAGATGAGTCAACACTGGAAAGCGGGTTTACTGAAAACGGGTGGCATATGTTGTGTAAAATGACAACAAATATTTGTCCGCAGAACCCATGATCACCAATAAATTTGGTCCTACCGTTCCGGGGCAGCCTTACAGCAGGATAACCCCCGCGTCCTGGCAGGCGGAGAGGGTCTGCTCATCCCACACGGAAGCCTGCACCTCGCCGATGTGGGCCTTGCCCAGGAGGAGCATACACAGCCGGGACTGGCCGATGCCGCCGCCAATGGTCAGGGGCAGCTTACCCTCCAGCAGCATTTTGTGGAAGGGCAGCTCCCGGCGGTTGTCGCATCCGGCGATGGTGAGCTGCCGGTCCATGGCGGCGGGGTCCACCCGGATGCCCATGGAGGACACCTCAAAGGCGTGGCCCAGCACCGGGTTCCACACCAGAATATCACCGTTCAGGGTCCAGTCGTCGTAGTCGGGAGCCCGGCCGTCATGGGGCTTGCCGGACTTGAGGGCCCCGCCGATCTGCATGAGGAAGGTGGTGGGGTGGTTCCGTACCCAGGCGTCCTCCCGGTCCTTGGGGGACAGGTCGGGGAACTGGTCCTCCAGCTCCTGGGTGGTGACAAAGGCCACCTCGGTGTCCAGAGGGGGCAGGGCGGTGAGCTGGGGGAACACCGAGCGGAGGGTGGCCTGGGTCTCGGCCATGGCCTTCACGATGGTGCGCACGGTATCCTTCAGGTAGTCCACCGTCCGGTCCCGGGGGGCGATGACCTTCTCCCAGTCCCACTGATCCACATACACCGAGTGTAGGTTGTCCAGCTCCTCGTCCCGGCGGATGGCGTTCATGTCGGTGTACAGCCCCTCGCCCACGGAGAACTGATAGCGGTACAGGGCCATCCGCTTCCACTTGGCCAGGGAGTGGACCACCTGGGCGTCCCGGCCGGCGTCGGGGATGTCAAAGGAGACGGGGCGCTCCACCCCGTTCAGGTCGTCGTTGAGGCCGGTGGAGGCCTCCACAAACAGGGGGGCGGACACCCGGCGCAGGTGGAGGGCGCCCCCCAGGGTGTCCTCAAACAGCCGCTTCAGCAGGCCGATGGCCTTCTGGGTGTCGTACAGATTGAGACAGGGGGCGTACCCCTGGGGAATGACGGTTTGCAGCATGGGAAACAACTCCTTCTGTTGATGTTACAATGTACCACATTATACAGGAAAAGTGCCGGGGACACAAGCCCTCATCGGTGTTCCAGCCACAGCTTTTGCCGGGCCCGCAGCACAAAGAAGCAGATGCGGACGATCCAGTCCCCCACCATGGCGATCCAAACTCCGATGACTCCCAAGCCGAAGTGGACCCCCAGGATGTAGCTGCACCCCAGGCGTACCAGCAGCATGGAGCAGATGGAGATGACCATGGGTACCTTCACGTCCCCGGTGGCCCGCAGGGCGTTGGGCATGGTGAAGGCCATGGGCCAGAACAGCATGGCGCAGCCGTTGTGGATGAAGATGAGGACGGTGGCGTACCAGTTGGTCTCGGGGGTCAGGCTGTACAGCCGGAGGATCAGGGGAAGCCCCAGCAGCAGGATGCCGTTGAGGACCCAGGTAAAGAGGTAGGTGGTTTTCACCAGCTTGACGGTGTAGGAGCGCACCTGATCCCAGGCCCCGGCCCCCACGCACTGGCCCACCACCGTGATGAGGGCCAGGCCCATGGCGGTGCCGGGGATGACGCCGAAGTTGTCGATGTTGTTGGCCACGGCGTTGGCGGCGGTCTGGGCGGTGCCGAAGGTGGAGATCAGACTCACCAGCAGCACCCGGCCCAGCTGGAAGAAGCAGTTCTCCAGGCCGTTGGGCACCCCGATGGAGAGGATGCGGCCCATCATGGGCGGGTCCAGCCGGAACCGCAGCAGGCCGGACACCCGCACCGGGTTATGTTTGCTGTGGAGGAGCACCAGCATGATGGCGGCGGCCACCACTCGGGACAGCAGGGAGGACAGGGCCACACCGGCCACCCCCTGGTGAAAGCCAAAGACGAAAATGGCGTTGCCCACCACATTCTGGCCGTTCATCCAGGCGGACACATACATGGAGGCCCGGGCGTTGCCCATGGACCGCAGCAGGGCGGCGCAGCCGTTGTACAGGGCGATGAAGGGATAGGACAGGGCGGAGATGATGAAGTAGGTCACCGCCCCCTCCATGACGGCGGGCTCCACCTGGCCGAAGAGCAGCCCCAGCAGGGGACGGCAGAAGCCCAGGCACAGGGCCATGATGAGCAGAGCGGCGGCGGTGACGATGTACATCAGCTGGTTGGCCGCCCGGTTGGCCCGGGGCAGGTCCTCCGCCCCAATGGACTGGGCGCAGATGACGGCACCGCCGGTGGCCAGGGCGGCAAACACGTTGAGGATGAGCACATTGATCAGGTCCACCAGGGCCACGCTGGACACGGCGGCCTCACCGGCGGAGGACACCATCATGATGTCGGCCATGCCCACCATCACCGCCAGAAACTGCTCGATGATCAGGGGGACGATGAGTTTTTTCAGGGCTTGTCTGGAAAACAAGGGGGGTTCTCCTCTCTATCTGTACGAAATCAGCAACAAAAAAAGTATACTACCACCTTGGGACAGGCCGCAACCGGTAAAACCCACAGAACGCAAACCAGTTGCCGCTTGCCTTTTTGACGGCTTGGAGGTATAATTTTTCCTGACATTTGCGGTTACGCTTACCTGTTTGAGGAGGAAACCATGGAAAAGATTCAGATGACCACCCCACTGGTGGAGATGGACGGCGACGAGATGACCCGGGTGCTGTGGCAGCAGATCAAGGACGAGCTGCTGCTGCCCTTCATCGACCTGAAGTGTGAGTATTACGATCTGGGCCTGCCCCACCGGGAGGAGACCGGCGACCAGGTGACCATCGACTCCGCCGAGGCCACCAAGAAGTACGGCGTGGCGGTGAAGTGCGCCACCATCACCCCCAATGCCCAGCGGGTGGAGGAGTACAAGCTCTCCCAGATGTGGAAGTCCCCCAACGGCACCATCCGGGCCATTCTGGACGGCACCGT
>CASEOA010000085.1 GCA_949289455.1 uncultured Eubacteriales bacterium | reverse complement strand
ATCCAGCCCCTGTGTAACAACGCCTTTATGCTGCGCAAGGGCATGGTGAAGAGCCAGGAGGACCTGCGGGATTTCAACCGGACGGTGGTGGCCCTGGGGGACGCCCTGGACAAGCCGGTGTGCGCCACCGGGGACGTCCACTTCCTGGACCCGGAGGATGAAATCTACCGCCACATCCTGCTGGCCTCCAAGGGCTTCGACGACGCCGATTCCCCCCTGCCCCTCTACTTCAAGACCACCCAGGAGATGCTGGACGAGTTTTCCTACCTGGGAAAGGAGAAGGCCTACGAGGTGGTGGTGCGCAATACCAACCTGGTGGCCGACTGGTGCGAGGACGTGGTGCCCCTGCCCCAGGGCCTCTTCGCCCCCAAGATCGAAAACTCCGCCGAGGAGCTCACCCGGCTGGTGTGGGACAAGGCCCACGCCCTCTACGGGGAAGAGCCCCCTCAGATCGTGGTGGACCGGATCAATGCCGAGCTGGGGGACATCATCAAGTGCAAGTACGACGTGATCTACATGTCTGCCCAGAAGCTGGTGCAGGACTCCCTGGACCACGGCTATCTGGTGGGTTCCCGGGGTTCGGTGGGCTCCTCTCTGGTGGCCTTCATGTCGGGGATCACCGAGGTGAACTCCCTGCCTCCCCACTACCGTTGCCCCAAGTGCAAGCACTCCGACTTTGACGCCGCCAAGGAGCTGGGCATCGGCTGCGGAGCGGACATGCCCGACGCCACCTGCCCGGTATGCGGCGCCCCCTACGAGAAGGACGGGTTCAACATCCCCTTCGAGACCTTCCTGGGCTTCGGCGGCGACAAGGTACCCGATATCGACCTGAACTTTTCCGGCGAGTACCAGGCCAACGCCCACCGGTATACTTTTGAATTGTTCGGCCAGACCCACGTGTTCCGGGCGGGCACCATCGGCACGGTGAAGGACAAGATCGCCTTCGGCTATGTGAAGCACTATCTGGACGATCACGGCCTCACCGGCACCCGGGCGGAGGAGAACCGGCTGTCCCTGGGGTGCAGCGGGGTGAAGCGCACCACCGGCCAGCACCCCGGCGGCATGGTGGTCATTCCCCAGAACCGGGAGATCTACGACTTCTGCCCGGTGCAGCACCCCGCCGACGACCCCAACAGCGATATCATCACCACCCACTTTGAATACCACTCCATGGAGTCCAACCTGCTGAAGCTGGACATGCTGGGCCACGATGATCCCACCATGATCCGGATGCTCCAGGACCTGACGGGGGTGGACCCCCAAAAGATCCCCCTGGACGACAAGGACACCATGAGCATCTTCACCTCTTCCAAGGTGCTGGGCTTTGAGGACGACCCCATCCTGGGTCCCACCGGCGCCGTGGCCATCCCCGAGTTCAACACCAAGTTCACCCGGGGGATGCTGGTGGACACCCAGCCCCATGAATTTGACATTCTGCTGCGGCTGTCCGGCTTCTCCCACGGCACCGACGTGTGGCTGGGCAACGCCCGGGACCTGGTGGTGGACCAGGGCATCCCGGTAGGCCAGGCTATCGGCTGCCGGGACGATATCATGATTTTCCTCATCTCCTGCGGTATGCCGGAAAAGCGCTCCTTCAAGATCATGGAGGCGGTGCGGAAGGGGAGAGGGCTCCCCGAGGGGGCGGAAGAGGAGATGAAGGCCGCCGGTGTGCCC
Organism: uncultured Eubacteriales bacterium; assembly: GCA_949289455.1. Taxonomy (GTDB): domain Bacteria; phylum Bacillota; class Clostridia; order Oscillospirales; family Oscillospiraceae; genus Flavonifractor. The sequence continues at coordinate 5,464 of CASEOA010000085.1, read as the reverse complement.
GACTGGTACATCGGCTCCTGCAAGAAGATCAAGTATCTCTTCCCCAAGGCCCACGCGGTGGCCTACGTGATGATGGCCTTCCGCATCGCCTGGTTCAAGGTCCACCACCCCCTGGCCTTCTACGCCGCCTTCTTCTCCATCCGGGCCAAGGCCTTTGACGCAACCTGCATGTGTATGGGCATGGACGTGTGCAAGGCCAAGATGAAGGAGATCGAGAGCAAGGAAAAGCCCACCCCGGTAGAGGAGGACACCCTGGTCACCCTGGAGGTGGTGTACGAGTTCTACCTCAGGGGCTTTACCTTTGCGCGGATGGATCTCTACCGCTCCCACGCGGTGAATTTCCTGCCCGACATGGAGAAGGGCACCCTGCTGCCTCCCTTTACCTCCATCCCCGGCCTGGGAGAGACGGCGGCCTGGTCCATCATGGAGCAGCGCAAGGGCAAGGAGTTCATCTCCATCGAGGAGTTCTCCGCCGCCTGCCCCAAGGTGTCCAAGACCCACATCGAACAGCTCAAGGCGGTGGGCGCCCTGGACGGCATGCCGGATACGAGCCAGATCACGCTCTTTGACTGCATGTTTTAAGGACATGCCGGTCCTGCCTTTCTGAACTCGGAGGGCCAAGAGCCCAACCCTGATGACAAAAGAGGTCCTGTCTCCCGATACAGGAAACAGGACCTCTTTTTATGTCCCTTTATACCTTTTGAGCCTGCCCGGCCAGGAAGGGGATGAGCTGATCCTGGGGCATGGGCCTGGCGTAGTAATAGCCCTGAATCCAGTCCGCCCCCTGGGCGATGAGGGCCTGGGCCTGCTCCGCCGTCTCCACTCCCTCGGTCACCACCTGGAACCCCATGCCGTGAAACACGTCCAGCATACTGGACACGATGGATGCGGCGCTGCGCTCGGCAGGGAATCCGGCAATCAGGCTGTGATCCAGCTTGATGCAGGAGAAGGGAAGCTTCAGCACAGAGGACAGGTTGGAGTAGCCCACCCCGAAGTCGTCCAGATAGAACCGGATGCCCAAATCGGTGAGGACCTGAATGGTGGAGCGGACCTGCCAGATATCCTCCGCCAGCACCCGTTCGGTGATTTCAATCTTCAGCCGCTGCGGGGGCACCTGGTGGCGCTCCAGGCAGCCGGTGAGGCGGTCAACCAGCTCATTGGACAAAAATTGCTGCATGGACAGGTTGATGGAGATGGACTCCAGCCAGGGCGCCTGCCCGCTGCCCAGAAAGCGGCATACCTCCTCCAGTACCAGCCAGGTCAGATCGTCCAGCAGACCGCACTGCTCCGCCAGAGAGATGAGCAGATCGGTGGGCACCATGGTTCCGTCCTCATCCCGCAGCCGGAGCAGGGCCTCCGCCGCACAGAAGCTGCCGTTGTGGCAGCGATAGACCGGCTGATACCACACTTGCAGGGACTGCTTCTCAATGGCCTTGCGCACCAGCTCCAGAATGTGCCGCCGACGCTCCAGGTGGAGAAAGAGGCTCCGGTCAAAAGGGCTCACCTTGTCCTCCCGGGCGTCGGCCAGGGTGAGGCTGTATTGCAGGAACTCCAGGGCCTCGGTGGGGGACCAGTCCTGGTCTGTGTGGATCAGCTCGGCCACCCGGGCGCTGAGCAGCACCTGACTGCCTCCCACCGGCCAGACCTCCCGGAAGCGGCTGGATACCTTTTTCAGATATTCCTCTCCCGCCACCATGCCGGTGTAGGGCAGCATGAGGGCGAAATCCACGTTGCCCACCCGGAAGGCCTTACCCGATTTGTGGACCTTGGCCAGCCAGTAGGCGATGGAATAGAGCAGATTGTCCCCCTGAGGATGGCCGTAATGCTGGTTGATGAAGGTGAACTGCTTTAGAGAGACCACCAACACCTGGAATTGCTGTCCTCCGGCCAGGCGGATGCTGAGCTCATGGTAGAAGCTGCTGCGGTTGTTGATGCAGGTGAGGCTGTCCACCTCCACCCGGCGGCTCTGGAAGTTGAGCAGCAGCAGCAGATCGGCGGAGACAATGATGGTGCCGTTGAAGAGCACATCGGGATAGGTGATCTGATAGATGGTGAGCAGCAGGATGGTGGGAGGGAGTATGCGCATCATCCGCTGGATGGGGGCGTTGACGTTGCAGCGGTTGCGCAGGGTACACACCACCACCCGCAGCAGCTGCATGGCCATTATGACATACCCCAGGTTGATGAGAGGGCCCCGCTGATAGTGGAACGTGTCGTCAAAATAGAAGATTACCCCGCTGAACAGGTTGTACACCAGCACAGCGGCATAGATCAGAAAGAGCGCCGCCTGGAACACTCCGCCCCGCCGCAGGTAGCGCTTTTCATACATGTGCTCCGTGATCAGGTAGAGCAGGTAATAACCGATCACGGTGGACAGCCCCACCACCAGCAGGAAATAGAGGGTATTCAGAGCCAGGTTCACCCACAGCGGTATGGTTTGCGCCATATTGATGGTGAATACGCAGATGATATTTACCAGCACAGTCACCATGGACAACCACAGGCAGCACTGGTACAGCCGACTGGTGGGCATGGAGTCCATCCACTTCTCATAATAATTGAGGATCAGGATGAGAATGAGGATCAGGCAAAAGATCTCTACCGACAGCGTCCAGTCGTACAATGGCATTACCCCCAGCCAGTCCGGAGACCCCTGCAAGCCTCTCAAAACTGCTTGATTTGGTAGCTTATGCTATATTATAATGCTTGAATGGTAGATCCGCAAGCATGGAAATCCGGCGGAGCCGGGCTGTACGGCCCCAGCTTACGAAAAAGAGGCGGGGTTCGCTGCGGTTATGCTTGACAAGCGGCAGGATATCTAGTATAGTAGCGTGGTAAAGCGTAAAAGTAAGGGAGTGTTCCCATGAGTATCATTATCAATACCCCCGAGGGCACCCGGGACCGGCTCTTTGCCGAGTGCCAGGAGCGCCGGCAGGTCCAGGCCCGGCTCACCCGGCTGTTCCGCCAGCGGGGCTTTCTGGAGGTGTCCACTCCGGACACCGAATTTTATGACCTGTTCGCCCTGTCGGGCAGCGCCATTCCCCAGGAGCGGATGTTAAAGGTGGGGGACCTCAGCGGCAAGATCTGCGTCATGCGGCCCGACTCCACCACCCCCATCGCCCGGGTGGCGGCCACCAAGCTGAAGGCGGTGGCCCTGCCCCAGCGGCTGTACTATGACCAGACGGTGTACCGGGCCAACCCCGCCCACAACGGCGGCAGCCGGGAGATCCCCCAGTGCGGGGTGGAGCTCATCGGGGCCAAGGGGAAGAAGGCGGATCTGGAGATCATCGTCACCGCTATCGACGCCCTGCGCTCCTGCGGGGCCCCAAAATTCCATGTGGAGCTGGGCCACGCCGGATATTTTCGGGAGTTGGCCGGCCGGTTGGAGCTGGGTGAGGAGAAGGTGGAAGAGATGCGCGCCCTCATCGAGGGGAAAAACTTCGCCGCCCTCACCGACTTCCTGGCACCCTACGCCGGCAACCCGGCCAGCGCCGCCCTGGCCCGGCTGAGCCGTCTGTTCGGCGGAGCGGAGGTGCTGGGCCAGGCCGAGCGCCTGGCGGGCAAGACCCCGGCGGTGGACTACCTCTCCGACCTGTACGACGAGCTTTCCGCCGCGGGCTACGGCCAGTACATCCGCTTTGACCTGGGCATGGTCCATCAGATCGACTACTACACCGGCGTGGTATTCCGGGGCTATGTGGAGGGGGCGGGGGACGCCGTCCTCTCCGGCGGCCGGTACGACAACCTGGTGGGGGTGTTCGGCCGGGAAGCCCAGGCCACCGGCTTCGCCGTGTACGTGGACGCGGTGGCCCGCACCCTGCCGGAGATCTCCCCGCCGGTGCTGCGCACGGTGGTCCACTACGAACCGGGCTACCTGGCCCAGGCTCTGGAGGCGGTGGATACCCGCCCCGCCGGCACCAGTGAGCTCTCCCCCTGCCGCACCCTGGAGTCCAGCCTGAATCTGGCCCGGGACAAGGGGGCGGAGACTGTGCTGGTCTTTGACAAGGACGGAGAAAGGACGGTGCCGGTATGAGTGAGCGTTTGAGAATCGCCATTACCAAGGGCCGCCTGCTGGACAAGAGCGTGGAGCTCTTTGAGGCGGCGGGGCTGGACTGCTCCCCCATCAAGGACCCAGGCCGGCGGCTGGTCCACTGTGTGCCCAACTACCCCCTGGACGCGGTGCTGGCCAAGGCTCCCGACGTCATCACCTATGTGGAGCACGGGGTGTGCGACCTGGGCATCGTGGGCAAGGACACCATCCTGGAAAAAGGAGGGGGCTTCTACGAGGTGCTGGATCTGGGCTTCGGCAAGTGCCGCTTCGCCCTGGCCGTCAAGGAGGGGAGCGACTTCTACGGCACCTACAAGACCCGGCGCATCGCCTCCAAGTACCCGGAGGTGACTCGCGCTTTCTTTGAGAAAAAGGGCATGGACGTGGACATTATCAAGATCGAGGGCAGCGTGGAGCTGGCCCCCATCCTGAATCTGGCCGACGCTATCGTAGACATTGTGGAGACCGGGGCCACCCTGAAGGCCAACGGCCTGGTGCCCATCGAGGACGTGGCCCAGGTATCCGCCCGGCTCATTGTGAACACCGCCAGCATGAAGCTGTACAAGGACGAGATTGCGGATCTGATCGCCCGGTGCGAGGGAGAATTGGAGAGACGGAAATGATTCAGATTGTAAGAGCCGACGGCGCCGCCGAGCGGGCGGTGATGGAGGCCATGAAGGCCCGGGCCGCCCAGGCCAACCAGACCATTGACGCCGCTGTGGCAGAGATTATGAGCACGGTAAAGGAAAAAGGCTTTGCAGCTGTGGAGGACTATTCCCTCCGTTTTGACAAGGCCGCCCCCCGGGAGCTGACCCGGGAGGAGCTGGACCAGGCCTACGCCCGCTGCCCGGCAGAGCTTATCGCCGCCCTGGAGCGGGCGGCGGCCAACATCAAGGACTACAATATCAAGCTGCTCACCCATACCCTGGAGTGGACCTCCCCCGACGGGGGCGTGGTGGGCCGGGTGGTCCGGGGTCTGACCCGGGTGGGTATCTATGTACCCGGGGGCACTGCCGCCTACCCCAGCAGCGTGCTGATGAACGCAGTCCCCGCCAAGGTGGCGGGGGTGGAGGAGATCGTCATGGTGACGCCCCCCACCGAGAACCTGAACGACGCGGTGCTGGCCGCCGCCAAAATCGCCGGGGTGGACCGGGTCATCGCCGTGGGAGGCGCTCAGGCGGTGGCCGCCCTCACCTACGGGGCGGGCTTCATCCCCCGGGTGGACAAGCTGGTGGGCCCCGGCAACGCCTATGTGGCCGCCGCCAAACGGATTGCCTACGGCAAACTGGACATCGACATGGTGGCCGGCCCCTCCGAGGTGCTGGTCATCGCCGACGAGAGTGCCGACCCGGCCTATGCGGCGGCCGACCTGCTGGCCCAGGCGGAGCACGACCGGCAGGCCAGCGCCGTCCTCCT
>CASEOA010000084.1 GCA_949289455.1 uncultured Eubacteriales bacterium | reverse complement strand
TAGTTTTCCACCTTGGCCTTGGAGGCGTTGTAGGAGACAAAGTCGGGCTGGAAGTTGGCCAGCTCCTCCTCGGTGGGCTGGATAAACATGTTCTTTACAAAGTGGGCCTGCCAAGCCACCTCCATGATGAAGCGGATGGCCATACGGGTGTCGGCGTTGGTGCCGCAGAACACGTCCATGACGTACAGCCTCTTATTGGACAGCTCCTGGATGGCCAGCTGCTTGCAGGCGTCCCAGGTCTGCTGGGAGGCGGGCTTGTTGTCGTTCTTGAACTCGTCGGAGGTCCACCATACGGTGTCCCTGGACACGTCGTCCATGACGATGAACTTATCCTTAGGAGAACGGCCGGTATAGATGCCGGTCATGACGTTGACGGCGCCCAGCTCAGTGACCTGGCCCTTGTCGTAGCCCTCCAGATCGGGGCGGGTCTCCTCCTGGAACAGGAACTCGTAGGAGGGGTTGTGGATGATCTCGGTGACGCCGGTAATGCCATATTGAGTCAAATCAATATTTGCCATAATTGCATGACCTCTTTTCCGTATTGATCTTTCTGGGACTCCGGCGGGGCGGCAAAGCCCCGGAAGTTCCCAACGCTATGCCCATAATCATACACAGGATTGGAGCTAAAGTCAATTCTCTGGCATGGACAATTTTGCAATTTCTATTCCCAGGGATTTCAAAACGGCCCGTGGTCCGCCAAAGCGGTCAGCCCTCCAGCGCCCGGATGGACCGGGCCAGCGCGGCGAACTCCGGGATGCCCAGCCGCTCGCCCCGAATGGTTTCTGGCAATCCGGAGCCGGTAATGGCCTGCCGCAGCTGGTCCTTGCTCAGCCTGTCCCCAAAGGCGGAGGTCAGGCCGTTGAGCAGCGTTTTGCGCCGCTGGGCAAAGGCGGCCTTCACCACCCGGAAGAAGAAAGCCTCGTCCACCAGGTCCTGAGGGGGTTCCCGCCGGGGCGCCAGCCTGATGACCGCCGAGGTGACCTTGGGGGCGGGGAGGAAGCACTCCGGGGGCACCTCAAAGAGCAGTTCCGGGGTGGTGTGATACTGGCAGAACACCGAAAAGGCCCCGTAGTCGGCGGAGCCGGGGGAGGCACAGATGCGCAGGGCCACCTCCCGCTGGATCATCACCGTGATGGCGGCAAAACACCCCGCCTCAATGAGGGCGGTGAGCACCGGGGTGGTGATGTTGTAGGGCAGGTTGGCGCAGGCCATAGGGGTCAGGCCTGGAAACCGCTCCGCTGCAAGAGCGGGCAGATCCAGTTTCATCACGTCCCCGGGAATGACGGTCACGTTGTCGTAGGGGGCCAGAGTCTCGGCCAGGATGGGGAGCAGGGAACGGTCCAGCTCCACCGCCGCCACCTTGCCCGCCCGCCGGGCCAGCTGGACTGTAAGGGGGCCTATACCCGGCCCGATCTCCAGCACGCCGCAGCCCTGGTCCGCCCCGGAGGCGTCGGCAATGTCCCGGGGCACCCAGCCCTGGATGAGAAAATTCTGGCCCATGCGCTTGGAAAAGTGGAAGCCGTGCCGGCTCAGCAGGGCCTTGATATCGTTGCTGTTGCACAGATCCATAGTACACCTCGTGTCGTTAGTATCACCAGTATACGGGAACAGGGGAAAAATTACAAGCCCGGCCAGGGGGAAAGAGATTGGGAAGCGCGGGCCGGTCCGTTGACAGGGATGGGCAGACAGATTAAAATAAAAGTGATAGAAAGCAACCTGATTCCGGCTGATGGGAGGGAATGGCATGAAGAAACGGGTTCTGTTTGTCCTGCTGGCGGCGGTGATGCTCCTGGGGCTGTTGCCTGGAGCGCTGGCCGCCGACCTGACGGAGCAGGAGTCCGCCCAGCTGCTGGCGGCCCTGGACATCATGGTGGGGGACGAGACGGGAGACCTGGCCCTGGACCGCACCGTTACCCGGGCGGAGTTCACGAAAATGGCGGTGGCGGCCTCCGACTGCCGGGATACGGTGGGGGACACGGTGGCGGTGAAGCCCTACCCCGACGTGCCCCAGACCCACTGGGCCGCCCCTTACATCAAGGCGGCCACCGACATGGGGCTGGTGCAGGGGGACCTGTCGGGCCTGTTCAACCCCGACCGGGAGATCACCCTGGCCGAAGGGGTTACCATGGTACTGCGGCTGCTGGGCTATCAGGACAGCGACTTCGCGGGGATGTGGCCCGCCGGACAGATGGCCCAGTACCGGGCCCTGGAGCTGGACGAGGGGATTGCCTGCGGACAGAATGAGAGCATGACCCGCCGGGACGCCCAGGCGCTCTTTACCAATCTGATGTTTACCAAAACCAAGGCCGGGGCGTATTATCTGAATGTACTGGAGCCCGACCGCAACCTGGTGACCGCCGACGGGGACTTTGACCGGCTGGCCCTCATCAACGCGGACATGGAGGGGCCGGTGGTGGCGGACCAGGGATGGCAGGCCTCCATTCCCTTTGACCTGGAGGGCGCCGTCCTGTACCGGGACGGCAAGGCGGTGACGGCGGGTGCCATCCAGACCCAGGACGTGCTGTACTACTCGGAAATCGTCCGCACGGTCTGGGCCTATTCCGATAAGGTCACCGGACTGCTGGAGGGGCGCTCCCCCAGCGCCTCCTCCCCCACCTCGGTGACGGTGGCGGGGCGGACCTACGCCATTGAGACCCTGGAGGCCGCCTATGCCCTGTCCGATCTGGGGGGTTACGCCATCGGCGACACCGTCACCCTGCTGCTGGGCCGGGACGGCGGCGTGGCCGGTGTGGGCACCGTGGCGGAGGAGGAACTGCTGTTCTACGGAGTGATTACCGATGTGGAGGATCTCTCCTACAGTGACGGAGCTACGGGAGATACCTATACCGCCCGGACGGTCACCATTTGCGCCACCAACGGCCAGACCTACTGCTATCAACTCTCCAACAAAAACCTGGAGGAGGGGGATCTGGTCCAGGTGGTCAGCGACGGGGGCCGGGCGTCGGTGACCCGCCTGACTGTCAAACAGCTCTCCGGCAAGGTGGACAGCCAGGGGGAGAAGCTGGGCAAGTATGCCTTTGCCGAAAACGTACGCATCATCGACACCTATGAGGTGTGCACGCCCATCCGGATTCAGGCCAGCCGCCTGGCGGGCATGACGGTGGCGGAGGAGGACGTGCGGTTCTACGCCCTCAACGCCCAGGGTGAGATTACGGATCTGATTCTGGACGACGCCACCGGAGATCTGCACCAGTACGGCGTCATCACCGAGGTGGAGGAGGTGGACGTATCCCTGCCCACCGGCGGCTTTGTGGTCTCCTCCTCCTACACCTATAAGGTAGGGGGCGTGGAGCAGATGTTTGGCTCCTCCAACACGGTGTATAACCTGAAGACGGGGCCCTGCCAGGTGAAGATGGACGGCGACGCCAGCGTGGAGCGGCTGTACAACCTGAGCGAGCGCAAGCTGAGCCAGGTGAGCGTCAGCGGCATGTTCGCGGTGGACGCCAGCCAGCGGAAGTACAAGCTCTCCCAGCAGGTGTGGGTCTATGTGTATGAGGATCAGTCCTATCAGCTGTCCAATCTGAACCGGGTGGCGGAAGGGGAGTATACCCTCACCGGTTGGTACGACAAGGAGGAAACGGATGGCGGGCGTATCCGGGTGATTGTGGCAAAGCCTGTTACCTAGAGAAACCGCAGGGGGGGGGCGG
>CASEOA010000083.1 GCA_949289455.1 uncultured Eubacteriales bacterium | reverse complement strand
TTCACAACTCAGGCCCGGAGGAAGCCCTTGCCGAAGATTTCGCTGGAGTTGGCCACGATCATAAAGGCCCTGGGGTCCACCTGCCGCAGGTGGCGGCGGAGGGTCACCGCCTGCCGCCGGGACAGGACGGTGAGCACCACATGGTGGACCTCATGGGTATAGGCCCCCTGGGCCTGCCACAGGGTGGCCCCCCGGCCCAGGGTGTGGGTGACGTAGCTGCACACGTGCTCCGGGTCGGAGGTGATAATGAAGAAGGCCTTCCGCCGGTTGAGGGACTCAATGGCCGAGTCCACCAGCACCGACTTCAGGGCCAGGCCCAGCAGGGAACACAGGCCGGCGGTGACGTCAAAGACCACCAGGGCGGCGGCGGCAATGGCCACGTCGCTGACCAGCAGGGCGCTGCCCACGTCCAGGCCGGTGTACTTCTTCAAAATCATGGCGGCGATGTCGGTGCCGCCGGAGGAGGCGTCAATATTAAAAAGGATAGCGGCCCCCAGGGCGGGCAAAATAACGGCGAAGAGAAGCTCCAGCATGAGCTGGTCGGTGAGGGGGGCGGACATGGGACAGACCAGGGAGAAGAGCTGGATCAGCCCCGCCGACAGCAGGGAACAGTACACCGTCCGGAACCCGAAGCTCTTGTCCAGCAGCAGAAAGCCCAGGATCAGAAAGAGCACATTGATGATGGAGTTATAGGTGGAGGCGCTGAGGGTGGGAAAGAGCTTGCCCAGCAGGATGGACAGGCCGGACACGCCCCCCATGGAGAAGTTATTTGGAAATTTAAAGAAATAAACCCCCACAGACAGGATGATGGTGCCGAAGTTCATCCAGAAGAATTCTTTCAGGAATCGTTTCTGTTCTACCGTCATGCGCATGCTCTCCTTTCGCCTGGATGGGGAGGATGGGGTAAAGCAATTTGACCTTACGGCAATGGGCGCCGCCGGTTTAGGTTTATTGTATCATCCCCCCGAAGAAAGCACAAGGAAGCCCTTGGGCAAAGTAAACGGAAGGTTAAAAAAATTTGACCCGTCATATCAGACAAAATTGATAAAAAGTAATGACGGGACGGCGTTTTTTTGATAAAATATGGTCAGTTGCAGAGCATGGCGAAATTCGCTAGAATAATTATGAATAATCTGTTAAGGGAGACGGCGCCAATGAAATTGCTGGAAGAGCGCATCCGTACCGACGGAAAGATCCGGGAGGGCGGCGTGCTGAAGGTAGACAGCTTCCTCAACCATCAGATGGACGTGAGACTGTTTCAGGAGATGGGCAAGGAGTTTTTGCGCTTATACAAGGACTGCGGGGTTACCAAGATTTTGACCATCGAGGCTTCGGGGATCGGGATCGCGTGTGTGGCCGCGCAGTTTTTTGATTGTCCCGTGATCTTTGCCAAGAAGAACAAGACCAAAAACATCGCCGGCGACGTATATACCTCCAAGGTGGAGTCCTTTACCCACGGCAAGGTGTATGATATCATTGTGGCCAAGGAGTTCCTGCGCCCCGAGGACCGGGTGCTCATCATCGACGACTTTTTGGCCAACGGCTCCGCCCTCCAGGGCCTCATCAAGCTGGTGCTGGACGCCGGGGCCACCCTGGTGGGGGCCGGTATCGCCGTGGAGAAGGCCTTCCAGCCCGGCGGCGAGCTGATCCGGGGCATGGGAGTCCGGGTGGAATCCCTGGCCAGAATCAAGTCCATGAGCGTGGAACACGGCGTGGAGTTCTGCTGAGGGGTACCGGGGCAGGAAACCCGCCGCCGGGCTGATGTGGGCATCGGCCCCCACAAAGCGGCGGCGGATCTGTACCTTACCATGCCCCTTTTTGTGTGTTCAATTCAGCCCGTTGGGAAGAGGGCTGTTTTGGAGGAAATATGGAAGCAAAGAAATGATAAAGGAGGAAACGATCATGAAGAAGAGAAAGCTGATTGCTCTGCTCCTGGCCGGCGCCATGGCGCTGGGCCTGGCCGCCTGCGGTGGCGGCGGCGACACCACCCAGACCCCCGCCGGCGGTGAGACCACCCCCGCGGGCACCGAGACCGGCGCCGGCGGCGAGACCGAGACCAAGACTGTGAAGGTGGGCCTCATCTGCATCGGCGACGAGAACGACCAGGGCTATACCTACAACTTTATCCGCGGCAAGGACGCCGTCACCGAGAAGCTGGCTGCCAAGGGCATCAACATCGACTGGCAGATCAAGTGGAACATCGGTGAGGACTCCTCCTGTGAGGAGGCCAACATCGAGCTGGCCGAGGAGGGCTGCCAGCTCATCATCAACAACTCCTTCGGCTTTGAGCCCTTTATGCTGAAGGTGGCCCCCGACTATCCCGAAATCGAGTTCATCGCCTGCACCAACCAGGCCTCCTGGTGCGACGACCTGGACAACACCCATAACGCCTTCGCCAACATCTATGAGGGCCGCTACCTGGCCGGCGTGGCCGCCGGCATGAAGATGCAGGAGATGATCGACAACGGCGAGATCACCGCCGAGCAGGCCGTCATCGGCTATGTGGGCGCTTACTCCTTCGCCGAAGTGATCTCCGGCTTCACCGCCTACTATCTGGGCGCCAAGAGCGTGTGCCCCAGCGTCACCATGAAGGTCCAGTTCGTGGGCTCCTGGTCTGACGCCACCGAGGAGGGCAACGCCGCCCAGGCCCTGTGCGACGCCGGGTGCATTATGATCTCCCAGCACTCCGACAACACCACCCCCGCCACCGCCGCCCAGAACGCCGGCGTGTTCCACACCGGCTACAACAACGACATGATCTCCGTGGCCCCCGAGTCCTCCCTGATCTCCACCCGCATCGACTGGTCCGTGTACTTTGAGTACGCCATCGAGGCCGTGGCCAACGGCGAGGAGTTTGACCAGGATTGGTGCCACGGCATGGACGAGGGCGCCGTGGTCATGACCGAGCTCAACGAGGACATCGCCGCCGAGGGTACCGCCGAGAAGCTGGCCGAGGTGGAGGAGCAGATCCGCTCCGGCGCACTGCAGGTGTTTGACACCTCCACCTTTACCGTGGAAGGCGCTGAGCTCACCACCTGCATGGCCCTGGACACCGACGGCGACTTTGTGGCCGACTCCGAGGAGGCCGTGTTCGACGGGGCCTTCCATGAGTCCTACTTCCAGTCCGCCCCCTACTTCACCGTGGAGATCGACGGCATCGAGTGGCTCAACTCCGCGTTCGGCTAATCGCGTTATCTCCGGAAAAGAGGGCTGCCCCGCAGCCCTCTTTTCTGCCTTTTCCCGGGGAATGAGGAGAAGGCGGGGCCGGGCGGATCTGGGACCCGCCCCTACGAAGTGGGTGCGATACCTGTTGTAGGGGCGATTATCAATCGCCCGCCGGTACCGCAGCCGGGAACGGAAGGATCCGTAGGGCCGCCATACATGGCGCCCGCCGGTGCCGGGGCGGGAACCGGAAGGGCGGGCGGATGATATCCGCCCCTGCAAACCCATTTATGACGCCCGCCGGAATTCCCGCCCCCCCCTCATCCGTCTGTCCTTCGGCCAGCCACCTTCCCCCCTGAGGGGGGAAGGTAAGCGGGCGGCCAATCGCCCGCCGGCCCACAGCACACAGCAGCACATGAACAGATCACAGGAAGGATGACAGCCTTGGAAACTGTCCACGCCATTGAACTCAAACACATTACCAAGCGGTTTGGCAAGGTGGTGGCCAATGACGGCGTCGATCTGGCCCTGAACCGGGGAGAGATCCTCTCCCTGCTGGGGGAGAACGGCAGCGGCAAGACCACACTGATGAACATGCTCTCGGGCATCTATCTCCCTGACGAGGGAGAGATCCTGGTGGGGGGCCAGCCGGTGTCCATCCGCTCCCCCAAGGACGCCTACCGCTACGGCATCGGTATGATCCACCAGCACTACAAGCTGGTGGAGGTCTTTACCGCCGCCGAAAACATCGCCCTGGGCCTCAGCGGCAAGGACCACGACCGCAAGACCATTGCCGCCCAGGTCCAGGCCATCAGCGACAAGTACGGCTTCGGCATCGACCCCAACAAAAAGGTCTACGACATGTCGGTGTCGGAAAAGCAGACGGTGGAGATCGTCAAGGTGCTCTACCGGGGGGCGGAAATCCTCATCCTGGACGAGCCCACCGCCGTCCTCACCCCCCAGGAGACCGACCGGCTCTTTGACATCCTCCGGGCCATGAAGGCCGACGGCAAGGCCATCGTCATCATCACCCACAAGCTCCACGAGGTCATGGCCATCTCCGACAAGGTGGCGGTGCTTCGCAAGGGCAAGTATATCGGCACCGTCAACACTGCCGACACTAACCCCCAGAAGCTCACCGAGATGATGGTGGGCCACGCCGTCACCCTGAACATCGACCGGCCCCAGGCCAAGTACAAGGACCTGCGGCTGGAGGTGAAGGGCCTCAACTGCCTGGGGGGCGAGGGCCTGCCGGTGCTCAAGGACATTAACTTCCAGGCCTTTGGCGGGGAGATCCTGGGCATTGCGGGCATCGCTGGCTCCGGCCAGAAGGAGCTGCTGGAGTCCATCGCCGGCCTGCAAAAGGCCCAGTCCGGCCACATCTTCTACTATCCACCCCACCCCAACAGCGACATCGCCGGCAACCACGTGCCGGTGGACAAGGCGGGGGAGGAGCTGGTGGGCAAGACCCCCGGCCAGATCCGCAAGGTGGGGGTGTCCCTGGCCTTCGTCCCCGAGGACCGGCTGGGCATGGGTCTGGTGGGCGGCATGGGCATGGTGGACAACATGATGCTCAAGACCTACAAGGACAACCCCGGCCCCTTCGTGGACCGGAAGCCCCCCAAGGCCCTGGCCGAGCAGCTCATTGAGGAGCTGGAGATCGTCACCCCCGGGGTGTCCACCCCGGTGCGGCGGCTATCCGGCGGCAACGTACAGAAGGTGCTGGTGGGCCGGGAGATCGCCTCCACCCCCACGGTGCTCATGACCGCCTATCCCGTCCGGGGCCTGGACATCAACTCCTCCTACACCATCTACCGCCTGCTCAACGAGCAGAAGATGAAGGGCGTGGCGGTGCTGCTGGTGGGCGAGGACCTGGACGTGCTGCTGGAGCTGTGCGACCGCATCCTGGTGCTGTGCGGCGGCCAGGTGTCCGGCGTGGTGGACGGCCCCACCGCCACCAAGGAGGAAGTGGGCCTGCTCATGACCCATGTGGGCGGCGGAAAGGAGGGAGAGCGCCATGCATGATCCGCACAGTCCCCTGATCCGTCTGGCCAAGCGGGACGCCATGCCCCGGGGCCAGGTGTGGGCCATCCGGGGGGCCTCCTTTGTGGCGGCCTTCCTCATCAGCGCCCTCATCTTCCTGCTCATGGGCCACAGTCCCGTGGAGGCCTACGGCACCATGATCAGCGGTTCCCTGGGCAAGCCCACCGCCATCCGGCAGACGGTGCGTATCGCCATCCCCCTGCTGGGCACCGCCCTGGCCATCGCCCCCTGCTTCAAAATGCGGTTCTGGAACATCGGCGCCGAGGGTCAGATCACCGCCGGCGCCGTGGGCGCCAGCTACTTCGCCCTGTTCTGGGCCGACAAGCTGCCCGGCCCCGCCCTGCTGGTGGTCATGGCCATCGCCGGGGCCATCTGCGGCGGCCTGTGGGGCCTGGTGCCCGCCTTCTTCAAGGCCAAGTGGGGCACCAATGAGACCCTGTTCACCCTGATGATGAACTATATCATGATCGGCGTGGTGAAATGGCTCCAGGGCGGCCCCTGGGAGGGCCGGCCCGGCTCCCAGATCATCCCCCAGTTCGATTCTGCCGCCGTGCTGCCCAAGGTACTGGGGGTCCACTGCGGCTGGATCATCGTCCTCATCATGACGGTGGCCATGTTCGTCTATATGAAGTACACCAAGCAGGGCTATGAGATCGCCGTCATCGGCGAGAGCGAGAACACCGCCCGGTATGCCGGCATGAACGTGGGCAGGATCATCATGCGCACCATGTTCCTGTCCGGGGCCATGGCGGGCCTGGTGGGCTTCATCGTGGCCTCCGGCGCCGACAACACCCTCCACTCCGGGGTGGCCGCCGGGGTGGGCTTCACCGCCATCACCGTGGCCTGGCTGGCCCAGCTCAACCCCTTCGCCATGATCGCCATCTCCATGCTGCTGGGCATCCTGGAGAAGGGCGCCGACACCTTGCAGACCCGGCTGGAGGTGCCCGCCTCCATCTCGGACATCATCACCGGCATTTTCCTGTTCTGTATGCTGGGGTGCGAGTTCTTCATCAACTACCGGCTGATCCTCCGGGGCGGCCATAAGGAGGTGGCCAAGCAATGAGCATCAATCAAAACGCGGTGCTGCTCCTCATCATGGCCGCCGTGCTCAACGGCGTGCCCCTGCTCTACGGCACCCTGGGCGAGATCCTGTCCGAAAAGGCGGGCAACCTGAACCTGGGCGTGGAGGGCATGATGTTCATGGGGGGCGCCATGGGCTTGGGGGCCGCCTTCTACTACGAGGCCGCCGGCGGCACCATCGGGGTGCTGGCGGTGATCCTGGCCCTGTTCTTCGCCTTCCTGGGGGGCGCCATCGGAGCCCTCATCTACGCCTTTCTCACCATCACCCTCCGGGCCAACCAGAACGTCACCGGCCTGGCCTTGGCCATCTTCGGCACCGGAGCGGGCCAGTTCATCGGCGAGTATATGCGGGTGACCTCCGGGGGCTATGTGGCCGTCAGCAACGCCCTCAAGGCGGTGTTTCTCAACTCCCCCTTCCCGACGGCCTTGCAGCAGCTGCCGGTGGTGGGGCCCCTGCTCTTCGGCCACAGCGTGTTCCTCTACCTGGGAGTCATCCTGGCGGTGGGGATGCACCTCTTCCTCAAACGCACCCGGGCGGGCCTGTCCCTTCGGGCCGTGGGCGAGTCCCCCGCCACCGCCGACGCCGCCGGCATCAACGTCACCCGGTACAAGTACCTGGCCACCGTGCTGGGCGGCGGCATCTCCGCCATTGGGGGCATGGTGTACGTCATGACCATCGCCAGCTGCGTGTGGAACCACGAGGCCCTCTCCGGCGAGGGCTGGCTGGCCGTGGCCCTGGTCATCTTCTGCCTGTGGCGGCCTCTCAACGCCATCTGGGGCTCCATCCTCTTCGGCGCCCTGATGATCCTCTACCAGCGGCTCCACCTGGGCTTTGTCCCCGACGAGCTGTACAAAATCCTGCCCTATGTGGTTACCGTCATCGTCCTCATCTTTACCTCCCTGCGCAACAGCAAGGATAAGCAGCCCCCCAATTCTTTGGGGTTGGCCTACTTCCGGGAGGAGCGGTAACCAGACAAAAAACGGCTCCGGTGCTTGGCACCGGGGCCGTTTTTTGTCAGATAGGAGATATTGTAGGGGCGGCAGACAAAAGGGCGGGCGGGGACAAATAACCTTCCCCCCACAGGGGGGAAGGTGGCCCGAAGGGCCGGATGAGGGGGCGC
>CASEOA010000082.1 GCA_949289455.1 uncultured Eubacteriales bacterium | reverse complement strand
GCCGTAGCGGGCCAGATAGGACACATACCCGGCGTACCATGCGTCGGCGGGGACATCCTCAAAAGCGGAGACGGAGGGGCCGGTGATACGCTCCCCGTTGCGCTGGGCCAGCAGGCGTGCAAAGATGGCGGCTGCCTCGCTGCGGCGCATACTCCGCTCCGGCCCAAAGGTGCCGTCGGTGTAGCCCACCACATAGGCCCCGTGGGCCTCCAGCTCCGCCACCTCGGGCACGGTGAGCTGGCCCGCCCCGTCGGTTTCGCCGCTTTCCCGCTGGCCCAGGTCGCCCTTGATGGTGACGGTCAGACCCTCCTGGGGCTCACGCTCCTGGTCGGTGACCGTGACGGTGATCCGGTTGTCCTCGTCCATGTCGGTACCCTCCGGCAGGGTGACGGTGATGGTGCCGGTTTTACCGATCGTTACTTCGGCATTCTCAATGGGTCGCTTGGTCTCGTGATCCTCTACCTTGACGGTCAGGGTCCAGCGGTCCCCGTCGGCATCCTCCCAGCCCACGGTGCCCTTGCCGTCCTCATTGGTGGTATCCGAGCCGCCGGGGACGGTGAGCTGTCCGGCGGCGTCGGTCTTGCCGCTGCTGAAATTGTTGTTGCGGTCGGTGACAGATATGCTCATGTCCGCCACGGGGGACTTGTCCTTCACAAGCTGAACCTGGATGGTGGTCTGGTCAGCATAGTCCAGCAGACGGCCAGAGGGCAGCCGGATGGACAGGGACTGGTCTTCATGGAGGGTGACTGTGGCCCCGGCAACCGGATTTTTGGTGTCCGTGTCGGTGACAATCACCAGATAGCCGCCCACGATGGCTTCGCCCTTGCTGTCCGTGGTGGCCTGCTTGTAGATTTTCTCGATGGGCTGCGCTTCCAGCTTTTCGCCGCAGACCTCGCACTCCTTATGCTTGCTGCCCTCGCTGTCGGTGGTGGGCTCCCGGTCAATGATCCAGTCGCTGGGCTGATGCCCTGCCGCCTCGGTGTAGTCATCCCTGTAGGTGTCGCCGCAGTTGGCGCAGGTGTGGGTGGTGCAGCCCGGTTCCGTGCAGGTGGGGGCGGTGACCTCCTCCCGGTAGTCATGGCCCAGAGCCTCCGCCAGGACTGCGCCGCAGGTGGTACACAGCTGGGGAGTGGTGCAGGTGGCCGCCTGGCCGGGTACGTGGCCCGTGGCGCTGGTGTAATCCGTTTTATAGCTGCGGCCGCAGTTGGCGCAGGTGTGGGTGGTGCAGCCCGGTTCCGTGCAGGTGGGGGCGGTGACCTCCTCCTGGTAGTCATGGCCCAGGGCCTCCGCCAGGACCGCGCCGCAGGTGGTACACAGCTGGGGGGTGGTGCAGGTGGCGGGGTCGCCGGGCGTGTGGCCGGCGGCCTTGGTGTAGTCTGTCTTGTAGCTATGGCCGCAGTTGGCACAGGTACAGGTGGTATATCCCATCTCGGTACAGGTGGGAGCGGTGACTTCCTCCCGGTAATCATGGCCCAGGGCGTTGGCGATCACCGCGCCGCACTTGGTACAGACCTGGGGCTGGGTGCAGGTGGCGGGGTCGCCGGGCACGTGGCCCTCCGCGGAGTTGCCCTCCAGCCGGGTGATCCCGCAGCGGGTACAGCGATATTCGGTCACGCCCTCACCGGAGCAGGTGGCCCCGGTGATTTCGGTGCCCTCGTCCCAGCTGTGGCCCAGGGGGTCGGTATAGTCGGTGACAAAGGAACTGCCGCAGCCCTCGCAGATATGGACGGTCCTGCCGCCGCTCTCACAGGTGGCCGGGGTGGTCTTGGTAACATAGTTGTGAGCCAGGGCCGGGGTAATGTCCTCAATGTGGCGCTCCCCGCAGACGGAACAGGTCCGCAGGGTGTAGCCGGGGCTGGTACAGGTGGCCGGGACGACGGTGGTGGCGTAGGAATGCTCTCCCTTGGGGGTGGTGGTTTCCTTCACATCTCCGCACCGCTCACAGATCTCCAGCACCTTGCCGGAGGTCTCGCAGGTGGCCTCCCGGATGACCACGCTTTGATAGTCGTGGCCCAGGGCGGCCTGATAGTTCCGCTGTTCCAGCATGCCGCAGTCCAGGCACAGATAGCGGTCATAGCCCAGGGTCAGGCAGGTGGACTCCACGCTGTCCAGCAGCATCCAGTTGTGGTTTTCGCCGCAGCCCTTGTCCACGCAGCAGCTGCCGTCGCAGTCCGGGTCGTGGCAGCCGCAGTCCGGGTTGCCGCATCCGCAGGCGCAGGAGCCGTCCTCGTTGGTGCCCTCGTCCCGCAGGTGGACATAGGCTACCCCGTTCTCCACCATATCAGCGCCGGCGTAGCGGTAGGTGATCTCATAGTACACGGGATAGTCCCCGGCCTCGGTGTAGTTGGGGGCGTTGGTCAGGGTACAGCCGTCCACCGTGTGGCCGTAGCGGATGGAGGTGGTCACCCCATTCTCGGAGAGGTCGGACACGGTGACGGTGTGGGGCTGGCCGTCCGCCACGCCGAAGTAGTCCGCAACCACGGCCTTGGCGGCGGTATAGCTGGTTTCCGTGTAGCCGCAGTCGGCGCAGGTCTCCACCTCCACAAACCGCTGGTGGCCCAGTTCAGAGCGGATGGCGGTTTCCATGTGGTGTCGCTCCAGGGCGGCGCTGCTGGAGCTGAAGGTGCCGTAGCAGAACCCGCAGTATCTGCCCGAGGTGGTGGTGACCTGGTGGTACTGGCTGTCCACCTGGGTGACCTGGGTCTCCTGGGACAGCTCCTGGTAGAATTCCTCAAAGCAGTCGAACAGCCAGTACACGTTCCGGCCGCAGGGATAGCCGGTGAGGCCCATGTTGCTGTTGATCATGCCGCAGTGCTGGCAGATGGCCTTGGTCCAGTGGTGGCCGGTGTAGTAGGCGTTCACGCCGGGGGTGCCGGAATCCAGGTTGCCCTGGGTCTTGCCGTCGGCACAGGTGCCGTCCGAATATTTCACGTTCCGGTTCAGGGCAGTCTCCCCGGAACGGGTGTACTCCGGGGTGCGGTACACCAGAAAGCTGGTCTCCATGTCGCACTTGGCGCAGTAGAAGGTCTCCTGGGTGACCACGGCGTTGGCGTCCAGCTCGTCGGTGCGGTCCAGGGCCTGCTGCCAGTGTTCGGCGGGGTCGTGGTAGCTGTCCATCTGGCCTGCGAAGGCTGTGGGGAACAGGGAGAGGGTGACCGCCAGGACCAGGAAGAGGGCGGTCAGCCTGCGGGGAAACCTGTGGACGTGTTTCATATCGTACCTCCATTTTTAACAGGAGAACGCCCTTGAGACAGAGAGCTCAAGGGCGTTCCGGTTTGGTCGTGATTATGTTGTACTATGGGGTCGGAAGAAGATCAGAGAGGGCGTTCACCTCCTTGCCCGGTATCCTCCGGGTTTTCCTGACGGCCGCCGGAGTCCGGCGCCACGTCGGCCCTGTAGGGCCCCAGGTCCTCCATGCCCAGGAATTGATCCCGGGGCCGCAGCGGCTCCGGCAGCGGCTCCGCTCCGGCGAACCGCACCTTTTGGAAGTAGAACCGGTATTGGTTGCCGATCAGCAGCCGGGTCCGCTTGTCCAGGGTCAGGGTATGCTCCAATCCATGGGCGGTGAGCAGCCGGACGGTCTGCTGCTCCCGCAGAGGCTGGCGCCTGAGCCCGATGCACACGCCCTCTACGGTTTCATAGGCCCGGCTGGCCGCCGCCCGGTAGAAGAGCAGGCTCCGGACCAGCACGGCCAGGGAGAGAAGCAGGCTGAGGGCGAAGAGGAACAGGTCGTCCAGGGCCAGCCAGGCGGCCAGGCCGGCCAGGGGAAAGAGGGCGCAGATTGCAAGATTGACCAGCCACCGCCGCTGGAGGGCCTGGGGCCATTGGGAAAAGGGTTCCATGGTCACACCTGCTCAAAGATGAGCTGCTTGCGCAGATACAGGTTGGCCACAGCGATGGTGACGGGTTCCATACTCCGGGCCTGCCGCATGGTGAAGCCCAGATTGTCGCTGGTGGTCTCCCTGTCGCCGTAAAGGGCGCTCAAAAGTTTGCTTTCGGTGGAGACGTCGGAAACCTGATGCTCCACACACTTGATGAGCTCGGGGACAGAGAGCACCGCCTGCCGGGACAGATCCAGAACCAGACGTTCCTGCTGGCTGGGCTTGTCCCGGCGAAAGACCCGGACGGCGTCGGGGAGCGGGGCTCCCTGGGTCAGGAACAGGCTGAAGAAGGCTGCCAGGCGGAGCGGCAGCCGCTGAGGGACGGGGATGGGGTACAGGCCGGTGAACAGATCGTAGAGAGCGTCCAGGGCAGTCTCCCCGGTGCCGGCAGCGATGAGGCCCCGGT
The DNA here is from genome assembly GCA_949289455.1 of uncultured Eubacteriales bacterium. Classification (GTDB taxonomy): domain Bacteria; phylum Bacillota; class Clostridia; order Oscillospirales; family Oscillospiraceae; genus Flavonifractor. Next base: position 17,392 of record CASEOA010000082.1, on the reverse strand, counting down.
GGAGCAGACGATACAGGCAGGTCTCAAAGTCCCGCCTGGGCGCGGGCAGGAGCTCCCGTTCCAGCCTGTGGTAGCCGCGCTCCAGCTGCCTGGACTCCATCAGACGCCAGGCCAGGCAGCTCCAGAGCGTCATCTCCTGGGGGTCCACCTCGTAGACCCTGTCATTGCGGATCACCACGGGGTAGCGATTCCCGGCGGCGGTAGACCGGCACTGATAGTGCCCCACGGCGGTATAATAGCTGTGCTGTGGCATAAGATACCTCCCAAATGAATTTGTATGGACTACGACGCCAGGCCGGCGGATTTGGCGATCTGCCGGCAAAAGGCGATGACCTGGTCGCAGCGGTCCATGGAAAACTTCGCGATGTGGGCCTCCTCAGGGGGTAAGCCCAGGTGGAGCTGGAGCAGCCGGTAGGCCTGGGTGCGGCTCATCAGGCCGCTCCGCCAGAGCCGGTCCAGGGCCTGGTGGGCCTGGTTGCGCTTTTTCCGCAAGGCCGGGTCCGCCAGGGTGCCCATGGGCATGTGGGTGCGCCGGTGGGCGCTGACATAGCAGTCGCAGGCGGGATATCTGGCGCAGACATAGTATTTGGCGATGGGATCGGGGGCTTTGTCTCCGAAAATGACGCTGGCAGGGCGCAGCAGCGCCTTGGAGTGGCATTTGGGACAGGTCAGATGTACTTTTTTCATGGGTGGATCACCTTCCATCATCAGAGTGACGAGGGGATGAAAGGCTGGCCGCTCAACCGGAGCAGGGGGCATTCCGCGCTTGTGTCCAGCTGCCACTGGAGATAGCGGGCGTACAGCGCCTCAAAGGCAGCTCGGCTGAGGGAACCGACGCACTCGTCGGGCTCGATCCTCCGGCCCAGGGCGGCCTCCAGCCGATGAACCGGGAACACCACCGGTTTGCCATCCCGGTCGGCGGTCAGGAGATGGCCTGCATGGCGCCTCTCACAGGGCTGACGGCAGGGCAAGCAGGGAAGATACATGGCGTTGCGCCAGTTCCCGCCGCAGCAGGAGAGAAAGGAGCACAGGGCGCAGACATCGGATGTTGTCATAGAAGGCCTCCAAAAATCCCCTCATAATAATACGCACCGGATCAGAACAAAAACGGCCGGTTATTTTGTGAACATTTTGTAAAAACTCCAAAGCGGCGGGGTCGCACTACCTATGAGATTGACAATGTATATGCGTTGCAGTACAATTTAAAAAGAAAGGAGCGGTGAGAACGATGCCAGGTGATTGTAACATCAGTATGCGTGTGGACTCCGCGTTGAAGAGTCAGGCCGAAGAGGTCCTGTCCCAGGTGGGGATGACCATGTCCGGCGCCTTTACCATGTTTCTCAAACAGATCGTCAGGGAACGGTCAGTTCCCCTGTCCCTTTCCCTCCAGTCCAGCAATACGGTTTACGCCGACCTGCTGGAGGCGCAGACCGAGCGCCTGCGGGGCTATCAGGGGCGGGACGCCCGGACGGTGCTGGCGGATATGGAGCGGGTGATCGGGGAGGCCGAGCGCGGTGGGTAAGTATACCGTGGTCGTGTCCCGGCGGGCGGATGAGATGCTGGTGCGGCACGCCCGGTTTCTGGCCCAGGTCAGCGTGCCCGCGGCCCGGCGGCTGGTGCGGGAATTTGAGGAGATCCTGGATGCCCTGGAGAGCAGGCCCTTCCAGTTCCCGCCCGAAGAAGACTACAACCTGCCGGAGGGCGTTTACCGCAAAGCGCTGTTCTGCAAATGGTACAAGGCTTTGTTCACCATCGGGGAGGACCGGGTCTATCTGGACGCTGTGCTGGATTGCAGACAGGATCATACCGGGTTTTCCACCTGAGGGGTGGCAGGCGGTCAGCGGGGCGCTGGCCGCTTTTTTTATCCGATGATCCAGAAGGGCCCGCCGGCGGCAGCCCGGCGGCTGGCCTCGTTGAGGATGATGGACAGGTCCCAGGCCTTCTGGCTGCGGGTGTAGCTGGAGGGATCCGCCACCAGGATCTTGTCTCCCTGGACGCCCCGGAGCACGATGAAGTGGCCGCCGGAGGTGAAGTGCCCCTTGGTCATCAGGGCCACCACCAGCTTGCCCTGGCTCAGGGCGTCCACCAGACGCTGGGGCTCCGAGGGGGTACAGCCCTCCACGGGGAGTCCCCAGGCTTTGGCCGCGTTGGGGATCAGGGCGTGGAAGGAACCGCTTTTGCTGCACCAGTAATGATGCTCATAGGCCCACCGGGCCATCTCCACCGGGTCCACCAGATCGTCGGTCAGAGAGGATACCACAATGGCCATGGCGGTGGGGCCGCAGCCATAGCCGCCGATGTGATCGGTGCCGTAGGGCTGGGAGGCGTACCGCTGATCCAGTTGATTGTAGTAGACCACCGGCGTGGCGCCGTCGGTGAAGCGGATCTGGCCCAGGGCGGGGATGCCGTTGACGGCGTCCTCCGAGTGGATGCCCTGATAGGTGCCGTCCCCCAGGAACTGGCTGAGGTTTTGCGCGAAATCCTCCGCGATCTCCTTCTGATCCTGGGACAGATGGAAGATCTGGTCGGCAAAGTAGGCCTCCCCCTGGTACACGATGGTGTAGACATACCAGGTCTCCGACCCGCTTTCGTCCTCCGGTGTGGTGGGATCATCCTCGGTCACCCGGGTCTCGGTGGTCATGGTGTAGGTATACAGATGCTCTTTGCCCCGGCAGATGGTGGCTTCCATATGTTCCAGAGAGATGTTCTCCCAGTCCTGGTCCATGGAGGCGCAGTATTGGCCGATGAGGATGTTGGTGTTGCTCAGCAGGTTTTCCGCATAGGGGTTGACGATCTCATAGTGTTCCCCGCCGGTGCCGCTGAAATCCGCCTGGATCCGGTGGGTCACGTCGTCGATGCCTTCCCCCAGCAGCGTCTGGATGGAGGCGGTGATCCGGGTCATTTCATCGGAGATGACGGTCTCGTCGTTCAGCACCGGCTGCTCCGAGTCCCCGGAAAAGGCGTCGGCCAGCCCGCCGAAGATGAGGGCGGGGAGCATCAGCAGAAAGAGAAGGGGGAGGGCCAGCAGCGCCGCGGCCGCGGCGCAGGCTTTGGCGATGGTGTGCCGGGACTGGACCACAGCCCCCAGTACGGCGCCGAAGGGCCCGGCGGCAGCGCCCCTGGCGGCCCCGGCCACGGCCTTGCCGGTCTTGACCGCGCTGCGTACGGTGTGGGCGGCGCTGGCGGAGCGGAACAGGCTGTTCTGTTCTTCCCTGTGTTCTGCCATGGCCTATCCCTCCCGGCGGGTGTCAGGATTTCTGCGGTGGATCGTGTGTTTCATGGGCTGGATCGTCCTCCTGATCAGTTCTGAATGTGTGCCAGTCTCCCGCCCGGCCGCCGCGGACAGTGTAGCGGTGCTCCCCTTGTGTCCAGCAAACCGTAAAGGTCTGGTTTGCCAGCCGTCTTGCCAGCCTGGGCCTGAGTTCCACCGCCACCATGCCATCGGGGCAGGGCTCCACCGTCCGCAGATCGATTGAGGGGTGGGCGGCGTCTGTTCGGAACCGGGCGATGAGCCGCCAGTCCCTGGGCCTGCCGCTGGGGACGTAGACCCGGACATTGGTCCGCCGGCGCAGACAGACCAGGACCAGGCTCATAAGTGCCGCCGCCAAGGGCACGGCGGCCAGGACTAAGGACGGCACAGGCAGAAGGGAAAACGAAAAGGGGACACCCGGCTCTGCCGCGGGTTCCGCGGACTGCCCGGTGTATACCACGGTATAGGTGACGCTGTCCACGCCGGAGTTTGTGACCTGGCCGCTGTACTGTGCGGTGGTGAGATAACCCGTGGCGCCGCTGTAGCTGGTGGTGGCGGCGTAAATGGCCACGGCCTGATACCGGGGCACGGCAGGGGCTTCTTCTGACGGCGCTTCTTCCTGCCACTCCACATGGACCAGAGGCAGGGTGGCCCCGTCCCGTTCCGTGCTGGCGGGGATCTGATCGGCGTCGTTGCCGGGCAGGTCAGAGAACACCTGGATGTCTGTCAGGGTACCGTACCGCTCCTCGTGGCCTGCCGCCTGGATGTCCAGGGTGGTGTGATCCAGGATGAGCTCCCCGGTATAGCCGTCCTGGTCATAGGGAAGGACAGAGTCCAGTTCCATCAGGATGGAGGCCAGATCATCATCCTGGGTCTCCACCGTAACGGTTTCCGTCACCGATTTGACATCCAGAGCGGTGTGTTCCTCCTTGGTGGTATAGGCCCAGGTGTAGTTGCAGCCCTCATAGAGGAAGGGGTCTTCCCTGAGAGAGTCCGGGTCGGTCTGGGGTGAGACCACGAAGATTTTGATCAGCCGCTGGCTGCCGTTCCGGTCTTCCACCACTACCTGCTCCGGAAGCTCCGCCCCGGCGGCACTGGCGGCCAGCCCCAGGGCCAGCAGAAGGGCCAGGAACGGCCGGTACAAATACCTCATACCGGCGGCTCCTACAGATGCTGTTTGATGACCCGGGTGATGATCCCCACGGCCACGCCCCGTTCCTGGTCCAGCCGGGTGACGGCGAAGCTGACCTCATCCCGCCGGCCGGGCAGCCGCCGGTCCAGACAGGTGTGGGCGATGGCGTTGGCCCCGTTGTGCAACCGGATGTAGATGACCCCGTTGCGGGCGTCGGTGACCTGCCCGGCGTAGCGGCACTGGAGGGAGCACTGTTTCAGGGCGTCCCGGCTGGTGGCCCCGCTGACGCTGCGGACATCCGCCGTGATGAAGAGGGCATTGGGGTCGGATTTGTCGATGGTGCGTACCCGGACCAGCACCCGGTCCCCTACGCTGTACGTGTCCCTGGCATCCCCCATCCAGGCGTCGGACAGATCCCGGGCCAGAATGGCGCACTCCACGCCAAATACCTCCACCCGCAGCAGCTTGTCCGTCACGCCCACTACCCGGGCCTGGACCACCCGGCCCTCATAGATCAGAGGCCGGCCGTTGTCGTCCGTGTCCAGATAAAAGGTCTGGCGCTTGCGCAGCATGGCCGCCCGGCGGCTGGCCACCACGCTGCGGGTGTTCTTGTCCAGGCCCCGGACGATGAAGTCGATCTCCGCCCCCAGCATGGAGGCCAGGATACGGTTTTGCCGTTCCACCAGGGCGCGATGCTCTGCCCCGTGGGGAATGGGTTCAGGCTGGAACAGCATCTCCTTCAGGGGGATGGCCACCCGGAACCCCTGATAGATCACCACGGCGATGGTCATGCCCGATTCCGTCCGCTCCACCCCGTCCAGGGTGCCGGTCAGGATGCGGCCGGTGATGTGGGAGGTGCGGAGGGCGTGCCACATCAGCTCGTCCCGCTCCCACTGGGTCTCCACGTGGTCCCCGGCGTCAATGGTAAGCACAGGCGCGTCCTGGCTTGTCCGGGTTTCCGGAGCGCGGGAAACAGCGTGCCCGGCGGGAGGCAGGGTTTCCACCGCAAGGGGCGGCGGGTCAGCCTGGGCGGGGGACAGGGGTTCCGGATCTTGAACGGGCCGCAGGGTCTCCGCCTCCTGGGGGAATGGATTGTTCATGGGCATAGGCGTTAATCCTCCTTTTGCTTCATAATGGCGTTTTTAGTGGCGCTGACGATCCGCTGGGACGCCCGTCCGGCCTGGCGGGACGCCAACCTGGGGGCGGACGGGGCAGGCGGGGCGGACGTCGCGGAACAGTCATATGGAGGAGCGTTCGTCCGCCAGGCGGGCACATGGTCCGCCGCTTTGGCGGGCCGCAGCTTTTTGGCTTCGGGATGCTTAGAGTAGTCGTATTTTTCTACCTCCAATACTTTTTTGCCCCGGAGGATCACCAGCGCCCGGTTCACATCCAGGCGCAGCACCTCGTCCATGGTCATCAGCCTGCGCTTGCCTACGCCGCTGGTCTCCCGGTATTCCGGGGTGTAATTGGACACCCGCCAGGTGCCCAGCTGTCTGGCCTGGCTGGTGACGCGGATGCTGGCCTCGCCGGTGCGCTGGGAGATGAAGTCCGCCGTCAGGGCGTCGGTGCAGCCCAGGAAGAGCTGTACGTCGCAGTTGCCCAAAATCTCCTGCCACTGGTTGTACGGGTAGCGGTTCTGGAGCCCGGCCAGGTTCTGGAACACGCAGGACATACTGATGTTCCGGGAGCGGATGACCGAGATCTTCCGGGACAGGTCGGGGATCACGCCGCAGGCGCACAGTTCCTCTCCCAGCACATGGACGGGTACCGGCAGGGCTCCGCCGGGGCAGCGCTCGTCGGCGTAGCGTACCAGGCGGAGGAAGGCGAAGGAGAGGAACAGGGAGGAGAGGAAGTCAAAGGCGCTGTCCTGGTCGCTGGTGACGCAGTAATAGGCGCAGGGCTCCTTCCCGGGCAGCTCCAGGTCGATCTCGTTATAGCCGGTGATGTGGCGGATGTCCTGGTTTTGGAACACCTGGAGCCGGGAACCCAGCCCGATGATGACCCCGCTCCGGACGCTTTCCGAGGACTGGCGGAAAATGCTGTAGGGGGCCTTGGCGGGGTGGCTGACCGGCAGCACGTCGAACAGGGCGTTGAGCTCCCGATCCGAACTGCTGGCCAGCAGCTGATAGACCTGGCCCATGTTCCGCCTGTCCGGGGGGAAGCACCCCTCCACATAGAGCACCAGGGCTTTGAGCAGATTAAGCTCCGCACTGTCCCAGAAGTGGTCGCCCCGCTCACTGCCGGTATTTTTGATGATCACATCGCAGATCAGCTGGGCCATCAGCTCCTGGCCCCGGATTTCGGACAGGCAGTTCCAGGAGTCGGAGGCGGTGGGGGTCACCAGATTGAACACCTTCACGGTGTAGCCCTTGTCCCGCAGATAGGCGCTGGTTTTTTCATAGAGTTCGCTTTTTGGGTCCGTGATGATGATGCTGGACCGCCGGGCGGCGCACTGGAGGATCATGTTGACGCAGAAGGCCCTGGTCTTTTTGGAGCCGGAGGCGCCGTATACCGCCAGATTGCCGTTGAACCGGGTCTGTTCCGGTACGCAGACCACCTGCCCGTCCAGTTCCCCCAGGATGATCCCGTGGTGTTTCCGGACGTCAGGCGTCAGGTCCAGCACCTCCCGCAGTTCCCGGCGATCCATGAAACCGGCGGTACCGTAGGTGCCCTTGTCGGAATAGGTGAGGTTGCGCCGGCTGTCATAGGCCCCGGCGTCGCCGCTGCCCATCCGCATGACCATCAGAATGAGCAGAGCCAGAGCGGCCGCGCACAGCCCCAGACCATAGAGCCCGTAGGGCAGGCGGAAGGCGGAGGACAGGCAGACGGCGAAATGGGGATCGGGGAGCGGGGGCGCGGTGCCGGGGAGCTGTCCGGCGGCGGACCAGTCCTGGTAGTTGGCAATGAGCTGGGACAGATACCCGCTGCCGTACAGCAGGGCCAGCAGGGCGGCGGGACCGGCCAGCAGCAGGGGAAGGATCTTCTTAGGGGTGATGGAAAACACTCCTTTCATACGCATCAAAGTCAATGCTCTGGAGGGTGATCCGGGGGCCGCAGACCTGCCGGAGGGCGGGGGCCTGGAAGTCAAAGCAGATCAGCGCGCCGCCCATCCCCCGCAGCTCCAGGGCGGTGTCGAATTTGCGGATACGGGGCATATCGCAGAGATAGGCAAAGAGCACCGGCAGGCCGTCCCATGTGCTGGCGTCGTGGTCCGCCGGACAGGCGGGGGTGGGCGGGGCCAGATCCTGGCGGAGGATATCGTCCAGGTCCGCCCGACAGGCGGAGTCGCACAGCAGCCACAGCAGCACCTCACCCCGGTGGTCGCTGGGCAGGAAATAGAAGTGGTCCAGATCGCCGTCCAGCACATAGTAACTGTGTCCGGCCCCTTTGGAGCCGTCCAGAATGGGGATGACCTGCTCCATGCCGGAGCCGAACACCAGGGCGCTGATCTCTGTGCCCACCGTCTGCCCGCCCCATTGTCCGCGGCACAGCTCTGTCTGGAGCAGCGCCTTCAGCCGCAGTTCCGATTTGTACTCCCACTTCATCCGGGCGTCCGCCGTATTGTAGACCAGAACAATACCGCCATCCGTCAGCAGGATGCCGGTGGCCCTGGAGTTTTTGATTTTCATACCCAGAGGCTCCAGCTCTTTGAGCTCCCTGGAGGAGTAATAGAGGGGGAGCGGGTGATCCCAATGGGCGGACGGAGCGGCCTGGAACAGCGGAGGCTTTTCCCAGCGCAGGGCGGGGATGCCGGCCAGGCGCATGGTCACCAGCACCTCGGCCATCCGGTGGAGCCGGAGGCGGCGGGGCAGCTCGCTTTTCAGGGTGTTGGGCTCGGACCGGCCGGTCAGGTAGGGCCTGAGCCGGTCCGGCTGCCGCTCCAGCATCAGACGCTTGGCGGCGGCGGTCAGGCGATAGCCCCGGGTGCTGTCCCGGTAGTAGGTTTTGAGCAGGCCGGCTCCCTTGAGGGCCTTGACCACATTTTTGAGATAAGCCGGCCCGCCGTTCAGCCGGGAAAGCTGTGCTGCCGGGAACTCCCCGCAGACGGCGGTCAGGGTGAGCAGCTGGTCAGCCAGCGTATCCGGCGCTGGCAGGCGGCGGGGGCTGTGGCCCATCACGATCAACTCCTTATGAAAAGCGCGTTACCGTAGGGCTTTGTAACTTGGGTAAAATCCGGCGGTACCTGGGCCGGCCCAATGCCGGAAAACACAGGGATCCGGGCCTTTTGCCCCACGTCCCGAAGGAAGCGGGGCGGATCGGCTGAAAATGGGACATGGCGCTCAGGTGTTCCGGCGCCGGGATAGCCACTGGGGGAAGCGGTCGCCGGCCATGATGGAGATACGGGTGCAGTCCCGGGGGCCCAGCTCGGTGGTGTGATAGGCGTCGCACAGCAGGCCGCTGTCGTCTGCCAGCAGGAAGGAGGCGGCTACGTCCAGAAACTGCTTCCACTCCAGATTGTCATAGTCCCGGACCCGGCGCTCCGGCAGCTCCCGGCAGTAGACGTGGGAGAAGCAAACCACGCAGTGGGCCAGCCTGGGCGCGGGATGCTGCCGGGTATACCGGGCCAGGGCGGTGCGGAAGGGGTCCAGCAGGTATTCCTCGCTTTCCCCCTGCCGCCGCTTGGGCAGCAGACCGGGCAGGGTGATCTCCAGGATGCCGTCCTCCGCCTGGATCTGGATACCCTGCATGACGGCGGCGGAGGTGAGGTAGTCCTCTTTTTTGATCGCGGTGGTGGCGTAGACCAGGTGCCGCAGCCGGCAGGCGATCCGCTCCCCCCGGAGGGCGGCGTCGGTGGACAGCAGCTCGTATTGATGGGAATTGCGCTGGAGATCGATTCCGTTCATGGCGTACAGCGCCCGGTTCAGCCGTTCCACCTCCGCCAGGATGGAGACGATCCGTTGGGACAGGATGGCTCGATTCATATACACGCTCCTTCTGTCTGATAATATTGCACCGTCCCCTGGGGGGAGACGGTGCAGAACCCCCGTACATTGGGGATGCGGATCAGGGGGATCTGCTCCGGGCCGTCCACCAGGACGATGAACTGGGAGGCGTGTTCTTCCGTATGCTCCAAAAGGCGGTTGAGCCACTCCTCCTTGCCCGGGGCAGCCCGGACGATCTCGTAGACCTGGCCGCCGGCGAAAAAGATGAGGGTGGCGGGGTAGTCCCCGGCGGCGTGGAACTCCACCTGGTCGATGAAATCCAGCAGGACCCAGACCGAGGCGGTCAGGGCCGGGTCGGCAGAGTCGGGGGACTGCCCGGCGGGGAAATAGGTCTCGCCCACCCTGCGGACCCGGCCCTGCCGGACCAGATAGGACAGCAGATTTTTCACCTTGTCCTGCCTGCCGGGATAGAGCCGCAGCAGCTGGGCTTCGGTGAGCGCCCGGTACATGGACAGATCCCGCAGGATGCCGGCGGCCTCCTGGCGGTAGAGGGCTTCACGGGTTTTCACAGCGGGGCCTCCTTTCCGGGTGGGAGCCGACGGCCAGCAGGGCCTGGAGCTCCCGGCGGTCTGTGGTGATGAGCTCCTTTTCCAGCTGGCTGCATTTGATCTCCACGGCGATGTTATTGTTGTTGGTGCTGATAAGGGCGTTGCCCCGCTCAAAGTGTGTGATCTCCATCACCTCCGCCTCGGACAGGCGCAGGATGCTCTGGACCCGCTGGGCCTCCTCGTCCTCCAGGTTGAGCACGATCTTGGTCTTGGCGTTGTTGATGATGCCCTTGCCGAACTTGCCGTCCTCCAGGGCGAAAAAGTCGTTGATGTCCTGGGTGGCGCAGATGGCGCTGCCGCCGTAGCCACGGATGATCTTGAACATCTCCAGCACGAATTCGGCGGCCAGCCGGTTGCTCTTGGCCCCGATGAGCTGCCAGCACTCGTCGATGAAGATGGCCTTTTCCGCGGTGCGGTTTTCCTTGGCCTTGTCCCACACGTAGTCCAGCGCCACGAACATACCCGCTGTCAGCAGATCCCCGGTGAGCTCCGAGATATCCAGCACCGTGTACTTGTTGTCCAGGGACACATTGGTCTGCTGGTTGAAGGAGCGGGCGGAGCCGTTGACCAGCCGGTTGAGGATGTTGGCCAGCCGTCTGGTCTCCGGGGATTCCAGCAGCACCTGGTGGAGATCCCCCAGAATGGGCATCTCCCGGTAGTGGCCGGGGTGCTGGGGGTCCTCCAGGCTCTGGTTGGCATGGGTGATGCCCTTCCGGGCATAAGCGCGGATCATGGCGTCATCCAGAAGCTGGCGTTCCTCGTGGTTCATGTCGGGGATAAGCAGAGAGAAAAAGACGTGGAGCTGCTGGATTTTGGCGGCCAGCAGGGACTTTTCCGACCCCGGTCCGTCCAGCAGATCGTCCACCGATTTGTCCGCCTTCCGGATCTCCATGATGTTGATGCAGCTGCGGGAGGCGGGGGAGATGGAGATGAACTCCCCGCCGATGTTGGCGCAGGCCCGGTGGAACTCATGGCCCTTCAGGGGGGCGATGATGAACACCTGGATGCCCCGGCGGCGCATCCGCAGGGCCATGAGCTGGAGGGTGAAGGTCTTGCCCGCGCCGGAGGTGCCCAGTATGGCGATGTTGGCGTTTTTGTACACCTGGGAATCGAAGATATCCACCACGATCAGGGAACTGTTGTGCTTGTTGACCCCCAGCAGGATGCCGTTGTCGTCGCACATCTCGTAGCTGGTAAAGGGGTAGCAGCTGGCCGCCCCCAGGGTGAGGACGTTGCGTTTGGAGCGCTCATACAGCCTGCGCTCCAGGCTGGCCAACGGCAGGGCGGACAAAAAGGCCTGCTCCTGACAGAAGGAGCAGGTCTGCACGTCCATATCCCGGGAGAGCATCAGCTTTTTCAGCTCGGCGATCTTCCACTCCAGATCGTCCAGGGTGGCGGCGGTGACGGTGACCAGCAGATTGAGGTAATAGAAGTCCTCGTTGTTGCCCAGGCCGTCTTTGAGAAAATACCCGCTTCGGATGGCGCCGTCCAGATCGTCGAAGTCGGTGTTGGTGTCGCTGGTCTCCTTGATGCGGCTGCGGTTGATGCGCAGCTGCTGGCCCAGCTTGCGGACCATCCGGTCCTTGGGCTGGCGGGTGAGGAACATATCCAGGTCGATGCCGTCCCCGGCATTGACCAGCAGGCTCAGCCACCCGGCGGGCACCTGGCTTTTATAGCCGCCGGAGGGCACCAGCAGCCAGGCGTAGTACAGCCCGTCTATGCGGAGGTACCTGCCGTGGGTGAAGTCGATTTCTCCGGGGGCGTAGAACTCGTTGCTGGGGATGTCCTCCACGTCCCGGCCTTTGGACAGATAACGGGCCAGCACATCCCTGGCCTTTTCGGAAAAGGGACGGACGCCGCTCTCTGCCCGGCAGAGGATGTGGTACAGGATCTCCGCCGCCGCCTGGTCCTCCTCCTCCGGCAGCAGCACCTCGTTGCCGCACTGACGCAGATAGTTGGCCGCGGTCCGGGCGGCGGTCTGGAGGGAGGCAATGGCCTCGGACTCCTCGCTGCCCCGCCGGGCGCCGGGAAGCGGCTCGTATTCAAAGATGAGGAAAAACCGGCGGGTGATGGCCTCCCGGGAGCCCAGCCGCTGGATCAGCTTCAGATAATCTGTCTGCAAGGCCTGGCAGCGGGGATCTGTCTCGGTCTGAAGCTCCCGGCGGACGGAGTCCAGGTGGCGGTTGATATCCGCCCGCTTGGTCAGTACCTTGAACTGGAGCTTCACCGGGGAGATCTTCAGGTAGCTGATGAAGGAATAGATGATATTCCGCTGTTCCCGGGCGCTGCGCAGCAGAAAGTTCACTGGAACCACCTCCACCAGTTTGACATATCGGTGGTCCCTGGTGTAGAGGATGCCGTTTTCCACCTTCTCAATGGGAAGGTACTGGGCCAGCGGGTTGAGGGGGGCTCCCGGCCCATCTTCCGAAAAGGTTTTGAAGTGGTCGATCCTGTGCCCCTTCAGGTCGATGGACAGCCGGTTCTTACTTTTGGACAGGGGCTGCGCCTGTTCCTGGCTGCCGCGGTCTCTGGCCCAACTGGGCAGCAGACGCTTTTTCTTTTTCCTGGCTGCCGCCTGCGCCCCGCCCAGTACCCTGCGGTTGCGCAGGAAACTGAGACACAGCAGGAAAAAAGCGGACAAGCTGGAGCCGTTGATCCCGATAAGGGCCAGCAGAACCAGGGGCAGGGAGGTGACGCAGAGCAGGATGATCCGGGTGGTCAGGGGGAGGGACAGACTGAGAATGGGCAGACCTGTCAGCGCCCCCAGGATGCCCGCCTCGATGACGTTGCGGACCTTGAACGCGCCGCCCAGCAGGGTGCCTCCCTCGATAAAATTGGGGGGTATCACATAGAGCTCGTGGTCTTCTGATTTCATGGCGTGGTCTCCTTACAGACGGTCGTTCCGCTTGGGCGGGTCAGGCAGCCGCTTGACGAGGGTTTTATGGGAACCGATCTCACCGTCGGGGGCCTGGTAGGGCGTGGTGGACACGGTATCCGTCCCGTATTCCTTGTACCAGCCGGCGCCGTCGGCGGTGGTGATCCGCTGGTGGGGGCCCTGGGGCTGAGCGTATTGCTGGGTATGGTACATCCCGAAGGGGATGCCCTGGGGGTGCTCCGGGGAGTATTCGGTGCCGGTGATCCGTCCGCCGCCCATTTCCACATCGGCGTATCGGATCTCCGGGGCGGCGTCGCCCTGAGCGGTCAGCCCGGTGTAGCAGGACAGGGCCTGGGCGGCAAAGGGGCCGGAGATAGTACCATCAGAGCGGATCCCACCGGTGGCTACCCTGCCGATCACCTGGCTGGCAAAGGCGCCGCCGGACTGCATGGAATGGAAGAAGAGCTTGCCGCCCAGGCTGGTGTTGTGCTGGACGGTTTTGTGGTTGGTTTGCGCGGAGGAGCTGACGCCGGTATTTTGTACCGTGGTATGATCCGCCCGGACGGTGGGAGACTGCCGGCTGCCGGCGGAAGGGGCGTTTGCCCGGTCCGTCATCACGGTGTGGACCCCGGCGGCGCTTTGCTCCGCCGAAATGACCTGTGCTTCGGCGGGGGAGCGGTCTGTCAAAAGGGTTTGGGCATCAGAAACACTGTGGGTTTCTGTGACGGCCTGGCTCTCCGCGGCGGTATGGTCCGCCTTGACCGTTTGAACGTGGGACGCGCCATGCTCCCGCGAGAGGGACTGAGTGTGGTCGGCAGTGTGATCCGCGGAGACGGTTTGGACGTCGGTGGCGCTGCGGTCTGCGGAGACAGTTTGAGTCTCGGCAGCGGTGTGGTCTGCGGAAATGATGTGAGTCTCGGCGGCAGAGTGATCCGCTGAGACAGTCTGAACGTGGGTATCGCTGTGGCCATCTGTGGCAGTCTGGACGTGGGCAGCGGTGTGATCCGAGGGAACGGCCTGTGTGTCCGCCCCGGGGGGCTGTGTGGGAGCCGGGCTGGCTTCCGTTCCCATGGGGCCGGAGGTGTGGGTGTGTATGGTCTCTCCGCTGCGGCCGGTGGGGGGCGTTTCAGCCACCCGTTCCGTGGTACTGGCGGCGGTTTTGGCGGCGTCACTGGTGATTTTGCGGCTGATCACGCCGGCCAGTCCGCCCCGCAGAAAGCCGGAGTCTCCGGCGGAGGGGCCGCTTCCGCCGGACTTTCCGGCGGAACCCCGGCCAAACCCGATGATCTTGCCGCCCAAACCGGCCGCCATGGACACACCCCGGGCGGCGATCATGGCCTCCGCCAGCATGGAGCCGCCGGTATGGCCTACGTTGACCCCCAGGCTGGACAGGAAGCTGTCGATTTTTTGGGAGACATTCAGAAAGCCCACGGCGCAGAAGAACCAGATCAGCACATTGCCGCTGACTGTTTCCTTGCTGGTGGCGTTTACCGCGGCCTCCACCTCGCTCTCCTCAATGGCGCCGGCGGTGATGGTGAGGGCTATGACACACAGGAGCAGAACAGTGAATGCGGAAAACAGAGTTCGGGATAATTTCACAACGCGCCTCCTAGATTGACAAGGGATTGGCGATGAACGAGCCCACCATGCTGGTAAACAGCCGCAGGCACCAGGCGTTCATCAGGAGCAGGAAGATCTGGCCGCCCAGCATCCGGCACCAGCTTTTGAAGATGCCGGAGGTGCTTTGTGCCGCTCCCATGGCAAAGGCCACCGGGGCGGTGTAGACCAGTACCCCCAGAAGCACGTACCGCTCCGCCGCTTCAAACAGCAGTTTGATATAGTTCCAGGCCAGGATCAGCACCAGGATCAGGACGATGAGGGTCACGGCGCCGCTGGCACAGACGCCGACGATGGTGAGCATGGCGGAGTTGAAGCTGGCGAAGTCCAGGGCGGGCAGAGCGGAATTGAGGATCCACTGATAGGGCGTGCCGCCGATCTCCAGGGCCAGGTCCACGATCTGATTGCTGTAATAGGCCAGCAGAATGAAGATGACCGCCCGGAGGGTGAGCCTGACCGGGTCTTCCGCTTCGGCGCCCATCCCCAGCCAGTAGTTTTTAAACAGGTTCCAGATCCAGAGCAGCAGGATCAGGCCGATGGCCAGCGCCACCAGCAGCTCATACATGGTCTCCGCCGCCGGGAAATAGCGCAGAAATACACTCATATTACAGCCCAGAGCGCCCAAAACCGAGGTGTTGATCAGATCAAGGCCGTGCATGACCTGTTCCGCGATCCACGCGACGATGCCGTCTAAGATGCCCATGGCTCAGCCGGTCCACTGGCCGCCGCTGAAGAAGGGCGTGATGTAAGCCATGATGAATCCCAGGCTGTTGAGAATGGCCCAGGTGATGATGATGCGTTTGAGCCAGGCTCTGGATTCGTCCACCGTCCGGCCGGAGCGGGAGAAGTTCATCAGCAGCAGGGCTACGGCGGCGGTCACCACGGCCGCCACGGTGGAGATGCCCAGGATCTTGTTGTAGACATCCTTCATCACGTCGCTGGCTTTCTGCCAGATGGTGACGCCGGTGGCCGAGGCGGGCATGGCGGTGAGCAGGGCCAGGTTGGCGGCCAGCCAGGCGCGGCCAAGGACAGACTTCAGTCCCAGGCGGCGGCCGGCGGGGGAGCGGGGCGGCGATTGCGTTTGTTTCAAGACAAGACCTCCTTCATCCTTGGAAACGAAAACAGCACCCGAACGGTTCGGGTGCTGCTTGTTGCTCCGGGTGCAAAAAACGCTGGATAGCGTTTGTGCCGGACAATATTTGGTTTTGAACATGGTTTAAAGCATGTTTAGTGTAGCATATAGAGATTCCAGGTTCAATAGCAAAACTAAGCCGATTTACTGTCAATTTGCTTTCGTAGCGCAATGTATAAAAAGCATTTTTAAGTTATAAATTGCATGTACAAGTTGAACACCTGTCGGGAGAAGTTTAGTTTCTCAAGCGGCGGTCAGAGTGGAGACCATTGGCTTCTATCTTGGGCGATGCTACCACAGATGGAGGCTGTGTAAACAGAATCCAGGAGCCGGTCAAACGGTTTCTCTGTGGGATAGTATTCGCAACTCAAGAAAAGACAGCACCTTCTTAGAAAAAATATGTGCAATCCAGCACCTCAACCGCCAGGGATATTCTAACCGCACAATTGCCAAAGCACCGAGTTGTACTCCCGGCACGTTAGCAAACAAAATGCGGCGGGCCACTCCACCTCATAAGAACAGTAAAGGGAGAACCCCTGGATATTCTCCCAAGAAAGGAGAGGCGGCGTACCGCAGTAATCACAACCACTCACGCAGAAAGCACTTACTGGAAGGCTAGCTGTACAATCTTTTCCGACATGGTTTGCTGTCTCCTTTCGAATGGTGTGTCGCGACTTCATTCTACCAGAGATCTGCAAACCATGTCTCTTTTTGTTTTTGCGAAACTTATTCTACCTTATCGAACAAGGCCACGGACAACAGCCGCAGATAAGGTCCAATTCTTGACACGACCAGCCGCAACGGCTACAGCAGAAAAACACTGCGTACCAGCTATGGAGATGTGGAGGTGTCGGTGCCTCGAGACCGAAAAGGGGAATTTGAGCCACAACTGCTTAAAAAGAGCCAAACCAGCATCAGTCAGGACATTGAGGAAATAATTCTGTCCATGTACGCCAAGGGCATGACCACTGGCGAAATTGAGGCTCATATCCAGGATATTTACGTTACTTCCGTCTTAGACAGCACGGGCAGGCGGATTACGGATAAGATTTTGCCTGTCGCCAAAGAGTGGCAGCAGCGGCCTCTGGAATCCAATTATGCTACAGTTTGCCTGGCAAAATGTGATCCAGTACGTCCAGTGTATCCCTTGCGGTATAGCCCCACAGCACGGAGCTCACTGCCTCCACCGCTTCCCGCCGGAGACGGTAGTAGGTGCTTGGGCTGATATCACGGATGTGGGGCTGGAGGGCGGCCATGATCTCCTCCGCGTTTTTGGGCTTTTTGGGGGACAGGTAGGCGTAGTACAGCACCCAGTAGTAGGCTTCCCCCTTTTTGTGCCGGGTGCGGAGAAGTTCCACAGCGTCCTCCAGCAGACGGATCATTTTGCGGGTGCGCTCGATGCATCGGGCGTGGCTCTCAATGTCGGTACCGTGGAGCTCCGCTCCTGCCATATAGACAGTGTCCAGAAAGTCCTCCAAGCTGCAGGCGTATTCCTGTCGGAATTGGCGCTTGACCTGGCACACGGACAGTTCCAGGCTCCACACCACGTCCCGGTAGCGTTTGAGCAGCATATTGGTATCGTGATAGCGATTGTCTTTCACAGAGGTATGGTCAGACTTACGGGCGTTTGACATGAGATGAGCCTCCTTCCGATTGAGTGATGGGACGCAGCGTAAGTTCAAAGCGGTAAAGCGTTCTTCTGGTTCCGCAGCCGGCTTCCAGGCGCAGGCGCACAGAGCCGGCTCCTTCTAACATACCCTTGCAGTCGTCGGATAACGGATATAACCTATAGCGGATCCTGGAGCAGTGAAAGCAGGGGAGCCCCTGGGCCCCAAGGATTTGAAGGACCTTGCGGGCCAAAAGTATCATATGCGGTTTTGAAACGCTGGCTGGCT
>CASEOA010000081.1 GCA_949289455.1 uncultured Eubacteriales bacterium | reverse complement strand
CTTGCATGTGTTAAGCACGCCGCCAGCGTTCATCCTGAGCCAGGATCAAACTCTCAATAAAATGGTATCTAAAGAACTTTCGTTCCTCAAATCAATTTTATTGAAGCCTAATTCATAGCTTCAAAGAAATTAAATCAAGAGCCTTCATTCAAGCTTGCGCTTGTCAGAAGGACTTCTCGTCCTTTCTGGTGCTTCGTGTTTCTCTCACGTTGTTTAATTTACAAGGTACACGCTCTTGCCAGCCGCTCGGGCTGACGTGCTATTTATTTTAGCACTTTCAGTTTCGCTTGTCAAGAACTTTTTCAAGTTTTTTCAGAGCTTTTTAGCTCCAAACCACTTGATTTTGTTCTTTTTCAAGCTCGTTCACGTCTTCCGGCGCGAACTCATTTAGTTTACCACGCGCTCCCGAGTCTGTCAAGCACTTTTTTCTGATTTCTTTCAGAAGTCCGTCCAGGTTCTACCTCGGTTTCTTCCAATTTCTTCAGTTTTCAGTGCCCTCTCGTAAGGCGCTCAGATAGAATACCACCTACTTCCCCTTTTGTCAACAGCTTTTTTCGCTTTTTTCTCAGTTTTTTTACCGGAGGCGGAAACCAACTAAATAGGCCGGTTTCCGCTCCTTAGGATGCACAAGATATAGGCATCCTATTCCTGTCTTCTCAGCTTTTTCACAAGAAGGAGCAATGCAGGCAGGCCAAACCCAGCGATCAGATTGCCCCATAGGGCCAATCGCTCCATGGTATGGTTGAGAAAGAAGGCATCAGGAAAGAGCCGCAGCGCCCCCACAAGGGCCAGCAGAACGAGGGTCAGCACCACCCACTTTTCCCTTTTGACCGGCAGGATCTGTCCCGCCATTTTCGTGCAGGCCCGGGTAAGCAGACCCAGCAGGGCCAGATCGGAGAGCACCCACAGGGCCAGGATCACCGACTCCACCCGCTGGAACGTGCCCTCAATCCCGATTCCCTTGACCATCATAAAGAAGGGGGTATTCATGCGCACAGACAGACCGGGGCCAAAGTTGCCCAGGCACACCGCCTGGAGGGCGGTGAGGGTCAGGCACAGCCCCACCCCCCAGGCAAGCACCCGCCGGCGGCTCCCCTCCTCCCGCGTGACCCGCCCGGCCAGCACGGCGGCAAAGGGCAGGTAGGCCGTCAGCCCCAGCACAGGCAGGGCGGCCCCAGCCACGGCGGGCAAATCCTCCACCCACACCGGCAGCAGGTTGACCGCCTCCATCTGAAAAGCCCCCAGGGCCAGGGAGACCCCCAAGCCGATGGCCAGGGCCAGGAAAAAGACCTCCCCTGCCCGGGCCAGGGCCCGCACCGGCTTGGCGGCCAACCAGGCCGCCGTCCCCAGCAGCACCAGCAGGTAGAGGAGCATGGGCCCGTTGCGGTAGCTGATGGTGAGAAAGCGCAGGGCGCACTGCCGGGCGTTGGCGGCCAGGAGAAAAATTCCCCACAGGAAATAGAGCAGGCATAGCCCCCGGCCGATCGGCTTGCCCAGCAGGGACAGGGCCGCCTGATCCAATCCGCCTTTCCGGCACAGATACCACAGCCCCAGACAGAGCAGAATGACCACCGGCAAAGCCGCCAGAGCGGACAGCCACCCGCCCGTTCCCGCCAGGGCGGCGGTCTGGCCGGGCAGCACCCGGATGGCCGGGGACAGCAGGGCGGCAAAGGTGAGGGTGAGCAGCTGCCGCAGGGAAATTTGGTCCTCTGTCATAGGGTCGCCTCCTGGAATAAACGTAGGGTCTTCAAACCCGGCACGGCGGGCGGGGACAGCGCCCCGGCTAGCCGTCGGCGTGGTAGCTGCGCTGGATGGTGACCTCCGCCCGGGCCGTCAGCTCCAGCCCGGCCAGGCCCTGTTCCCCCAGCAGGACAGACTTGCGCCAGGGGGCGGCCAAGGCGGCGGCGGGCCGGAGGGCCAGGTAGTCGGCGTCCAGGCTTGCGGCCAGGGCCAGGGCCTGTTCCATCCGCCCCTCCTCCAGCTTCTCCAGAGCGCGGGTCAGCGCCGCCAGGGTGGCCTCGTGGGGCATGGGGGCCCCCTCGGCAATGTTGGCCTCCACCCGGCAGGTCACGTCCAGGCCGGACAGCCGCCCCCCGTCCCACCGAGGCCTCACGTCGGTTTTTGCCCCCACCACCCGGAGCGCGGCGGTGGTATCTCCGGCGGTGACGGTGATCACGTCGGCGTCCACCTTGCCAAAAATCAGGTTGACCCCCAGGGCCGCGTCCCCCTGGGCCCACCCAGCCAAGGCGTCCCCCTTTAAAATACCGTACCCGGCGGCGGACAGCCCCCCGTCCCCCGTCACAGCTGGCAGGAAGGAGGCCCCTTGCCGGTCCAGGTCGGCCAGCACGTCCTTTGCCGTCCGGGGCATGGAGGCCGCGGTGAGCCCGGCGTCAGCGGCCAGGGCCTCCAGCCGCTCGGTGGCGGAGCCCTCTTCCGCCGCTTCCTGAATGGCGGCCCCCGCCCGGCCCCGCACCAGGTAAAGGGTGGTCTCCAGCCGCATTTCCACATCCCGAAGGGCGTAGTCCAGGGTGGGCCCCA
The DNA here is from genome assembly GCA_949289455.1 of uncultured Eubacteriales bacterium. Lineage (GTDB taxonomy): Bacteria > Bacillota > Clostridia > Oscillospirales > Oscillospiraceae > Flavonifractor. Next base: position 9,306 of record CASEOA010000081.1, on the reverse strand, counting down.
CCCCTTGGGCGGCCAGCCCCTCCCCCACCAGCAGCTGGGTCACATGGCCGAAATAGAGATAGGAGTCCCCGCCCCCCTGGAGGGCCAGCACGGCGGCGCTGATGGTATCCGCCTCTCCCTCCACCACCCGGGTCTCCTCCTGGTCCCCGCCGGAGGCGGTGATGACCACCCCCGCCGGGGCCTCGTCCACCCCCAGGGTGCGGATGAGCTCCATATCCTCGATCTCCCGGCCGTAGGGCAGCACCCCGGCGTACCGGCATCCGGTCAGGGGGAGGCAGAGGACCAGCAGACAGAGCAGACATTTTTTCACCGCTGTTTCCTCCGGTTTCTGGGTTTCAGGGCGGACGGGCGAAACTTGATCTGGGGCATGGGCCGCCGGAGGAACACATGCTCCCGGGCGTGGAGGCCGGTCCCCACGGCAAAGGGGGTGAGGTAGGGCACCCCAAAGCTCTCCAGCCCCGCCAGATGGATGATGAGCACCGCCGCCCCCAGGATCACCCCGAACAGCCCAGCCCAGATGGACAGGAGCACCAGCAGAAACCGCCAGATCCGCAGGGCCCCGGAGAACTCCTGGGAGGGCATGGTGTATCCGGCAATACCGGCGATGGCCACCACGATGAGCACCGCCGGGGAGACAATCTTGGCTTCCACGGCGGCGGACCCCACCACCAGGCCGCCGATGATGGACACGGTCTGTCCGATGGACTGAGGCAGCCGCAGCCCCGCCTCCTGGAGGATCTCGAAGGCCAGCAGCAGCACGATGACCTCAAAGCCGGAGCGGAAGGGCACGTTTTCCTTGGCGGCAATGATGGACAGGGCCAGCCTGGTGGGGATCATCTCCTGGTGGAAGGTGACCATAGCCACATAGAGGGCGGGCAGAATCAGGGTGGTGAGCATACAGAAGTAGCGCAGCACCGTCAGGACGGTGGCCAGCATCCAGCTGGAGGCCTTGTCCTGGGGAGCCTGCAAAAAGTTGCCCAGTACCGCCGGGGCCAGATAGCCCAGAGGGATGCCGTCAATGAACAGGCCCACCCTCCCCTGGGCCAGCCCGGCGCAGAATTTATCGGAGCGCTGAGTGTACTGGACCAGGGGAAAGGGGGTGTGGGCGGCGGGGACAATATACTCCTCGATGGCCCCGGTGGAAAACACCCCGTCGATGTCGATGTCCCGGAGCTGGGCGGCCAGCTGCTCCACCAGGTGGGGGTTGGTGAGCCCTTCTATATATAAAATGTCCACCTGGGTCTCCGACTGCCGGCCCACCACCTGCTCCCGGATGCGCAGGTCGGCGGTTTTCAGGTGGCGGCGGACGATGCTGGTATTGGTGCGCACGCTCTCCACAAAGCCGTCCCTGGCCCCTTTGAGCACCGTCTCGTTGTCGGGAGCGGACACCGACCGCTTTTCCTCGGTACCCACAAAGCAGGACAGGGCGGTACATTCCCCGGGAAAGAGGAGCACGCACCATCCGGCCACCAGGTCGTTCACCACCTGATCCAGGCTGTCCCGCCGGGCCACGTCCAGGTTGTACAGCGCCCCCCGCTCCATCCGGGCCATCTGTTGGGCGGGAGCCAGGCCCACCAGGCTCCCATCCCGGGCCAGGGGGCGGAGCAGGTAATCGCTCACCCGCTCCATCCGTACCACGCCCCCCAGGTAGCACAGGGTAAGCTCCTCCCCCGTCCCGCCCCCCAGGGCCACCGGGCGGGTGGTATAGTCCACGCAGTCCCGAAAAATCTCCCCCAGCCTCTCCGCCGTAATGGCCCCGGGATATTGGGGTTCCCGCCTGGGGTGGGGCGGAATGTGTCTGGACGGGTCTTTTGCCATGGCCCTCCCTCCCTGTTGTTGGCTGGGCCTTGTCTGCTGTATGCAGGCCGCAGCAAAGCCTGGAGCTAGGATACCCAGCCCGGCCCAACTTATGCGCCCATACTTACCAGCGGATTTTGCGCATTTTTTTGCTCATTTTGTTTCGCCGTGCAACACAAGTCCGTTGCATGCTATAATGAAATATTATAAAATACCATATCTTCCATCCGCACCACTCCATGGTCCGAAACGGGAGAGGGGAGGATTTTTATGAAAGCTCTGTCCCACCACCTGCGTTCCTTTTTTCACATATCGTCCAAGATCCGGCAATCCTACTGGGAGGATACCCTATCCCATAACCGCCGCTCCCTGCTGGTGGCCTCTATTCTGATCATTGTCCTGGAGCTGTACAATATCGCCCGGGTGCTGCTGCTGTCCTCCGCCCGGCTGAGCACCTTGAACAACCGGATCTACTTCACCTTTTACCTGGTCCTGCTGGGCATCGGGGTGGTCTACCTCATTCTGAGCCGTTTGCTGCGCCATGCCGCCCGGCCGGTCCGGTGGGCCGTCCAATATATCGCCGCCCTGCTCATGATGCTGTGGCACACCGCCATCAACATCTATGATTTGTACCAGGTGCCCGATGGGGCCACCACGATTTTTACCACAGCGCTGTGGGCGTTGATTATTTTTGTGCAGATGCCGCCCCAGTTCAGCCTGCCCATGTACCTGCTGGCCTACGGGCTCTTCCTGCCGCTGTCCGGGCCTTCCCTCTCCAGCGGGGACCGGGTCAATCTGACCATTACGGTGGTGGTGGCCCTGTCGGTGTCCATGACCATGTACCACAACACCAAGCTCCTGCTCTCCCAGCAGCACAAGCTGGACCGGATCAACCGGCGGCTCCAGGCCATGGTGGAACTGGAGCCCCTCACCGGCCTGCTGAACACCGCCGCTCTCCAGAAGCGGGCCGAGGCTCTGCTGGCCGCCCGGGAACCGGTCTCCCTGATCATTGTGGACATGGACGATTTCAAGGGGATCAACGACAACCTGGGCCACCCCTGCGGGGACTATGTGCTGCAACAGGTGGCCCTGGCCCTCCGGTCGGTCTTTCCCAACGCTCACGGGATAGGCCGGATCGGCGGGGACGAGTTTGCGGTGGTCATCGGGCTGATTCCCCGGGAGGAACTCCACCAGAAGGCCCGGAAGCTCCAGGCCCGGCTGGGCCAGATCTGCTGGCAGGGACAGTCGGTGGGGGTCTGCTGCACCCTGGGCGTGTGCCAGGGGGAAGGGGCCCTGTCCTACGAGGAGCTCTACCGCCAGGCCGACCAGGTGCTCTATCAGGCCAAGGAGGCCGGCAAGAGCCGCTGCCTCATCGGGGAACTGATCCGCCCGGAGGGCTGAGCCCCGCCCCACAACAGCGGCCGCCCAAAAAACCTTCCCCCCCTCAGGGGAGAAGGTGGCCCGCAGGGCCGGACGAGGGGGCGCCAGACGATAACCTCATCCGCCCGCCGCGCTGCCCCCTAACGCCCATAAAAAACACCCAATTCCTCACGGAATTGGGTGTTTTTTATGGCTATGTACTTACTTCTCCTGCTGGGTTTTCCGCCACTCGTTGAGGATGGCGCAGAACACCAGGGACAGGTAGCTCTCCTCCGCCTTGGCAGAGCGGGAGGTGAGGGCGATGGGCACCCGGGCGCCCACCACCGCGCCGCAGGTGAGGGCGTGGGCGTGGATGAGCCAGCTCTTCACCAGGGTGTTGGCGGCGATCAGGTCCTGGGCAATGATGCCGTCGAAGCCGCCGCCCGCCCAGGGGCAGTCGTAGTTCTTCAGCCGGCAGGCCTCCTTGGAGATAATCAGGTCGTAGGAAATGGGCCCCCACAGCTCGCAATCGGCGAAGGGGTGGCGCTTCTGCTCGGATACCAGGCGCTGGGCCTCGATGGTATCGGGCATATGGAAGTTGACGTTCTCCACCAGGGCCATCAGGGCCAGCTTGGGGTTCTCGTAACCGAAGGCCTTCAGGGCGTCGGCGGTATTCTTGATAATGGCCATCTTCTGGGTGGGGTTGGGGTTGACGATGACCGTCATGTCGGACAGGGCCAGCAGCTTGGGGTACTCGGGGATGGAGGCCAGGGACACGTGGCTCACCACCCGCTCGGTGCGCAGGCCGTTCTTCATGTCCAGCACCGGCATGAGGAAATCCCGGGTGGGCAGGTTGCCCCGCATGAGGATGTCCCCGTCGCCGCCCCGGATCACGTCGATGGCAGCCTGGGTGACATTGTGGCCGGGGGCGGTGTCCGCCATGGTGTAGGGCTCCCGTTCCAGGCCCAGCTTCTCCAGCTGCACCATAATCCGGGCCCGGTCGCCCACCAACACGGGCTGGACGAAGCCCTCCCGCTGGGCCTGGAACAGGCCCTTGAGCATGTTTTCTCCGTCAGCGCCGGCCAGCACCACCCGCAGGGGGCTGTTCAGCTTGGGGACGCGGCTGATGATCTCGTCAAAATTCTTTAACTCCATGGGATGATCCCTCACTTTTCCAATGATTCTGTGGCAGGTCTGAGCGTTCCCATTATAATCTCTGCCGGACGAAGCCGCAACCCCCCGGCGCCGGTCTTTTGCCCCGGGCGGTTCTCCCACCCGGTGGGACACTATTTATTATACTGTATAGTTTGAAAAATTACAAGGTCTTTCGGGCACGGGAGCATAAAAATCGGGGCCGCCGCAGATGTGCGGCGGCCCCGGCAGAAACGGGGTCAGATATTCTCGTTCTGGGGGATCTTGGGCAGGGAGTCAAAGCCCTTCTGGAGGTCCTCGTCGGTGGGGACGTAGTCGGTCATCTTGCCGGCCAGGTAGTTTTCATAGGCGGTCATGTCAAAGAAGCCGGTGCCGGTAAGGCCGAAGAGGATGGTCTTTTCCTCGCCGGTCTCCTTGCACTTGAGGGCCTCGTCGATGGCCCCCTTGATGGCGTGGGCGGACTCGGGGGCGGGGAGGATGGTCTCGTGCTTGGCAAAGAACACGGCGGCCTCAAACACCTGGGTCTGCTGGTAGCTCACCGCCTCCATGTAGCCGTCGTGGTAGAGCTTGGAGAGGATGGGGCTCATGCCGTGGTAGCGCAGGCCGCCGGCGTGGTTGGGGGCGGGGATGAAGCCGCAGCCCAGGGTGTACATCCGGGCCAGGGGGGTGACCCGTCCGGTGTCGCAGTAGTCGTAGGCGTACTTGCCCCGGGTAAGGGAGGGGCAGGAGGCGGGCTCCACGGCCACGATGCGGGGATTCTTGACCCCCTGGAGCTTGTCGGCCATAAAGGGGGCGATGAGGCCGCCCAGGTTGGAGCCGCCGCCGGCGCAGCCCACCACCACGTCGGGGTACTCGCCCAGCTGCTCCATAGCCAGCTTGGACTCCAGGCCGATGATGGACTGGTGGAGCATCACCTGGTTGAGCACGCTGCCCAGCACATACCGCTTGCCGCCGGCGCTGCCCACCGCGCTCTCCACGGCCTCGGAGATGGCGCAGCCCAGGGAGCCGCTGGTGCCGGGGTTTTCAGCCAGAATCTTCCGGCCCGCCTCGGTGGTCATGGAGGGAGAGGGGGTCACGTCGGCGCCGAACACGTTCATCATGGCCCGGCGGAAGGGTTTTTGCTCATAGGAGCACTTGACCATGTACACGTCGCAGCTCAGGCCGAAGTATGCGCAGGCCACGCTGAGGGCGGTGCCCCACTGACCGGCGCCGGTCTCGGTGGTGACCCCCACCAGGCCCTGCTGCTTGGCGTAGTAAGCCTGGGGGACGGCGGAGTTGAGCTTGTGGGAGCCGGAGGTGTTGTTGCCCTCGTACTTGAAGTAAATCCGGGCAGGGGTGCCCAGGGCCTTCTCCAGGTCGTAGGCCCGGATCAGGGGGGAGGGCCGGTACATCTTGTAGATGTCCAGCACCGGCTCGGGGATGTCGGTAAAAGCCTGCTTGGCGTCCAGCTCCTGCCGGGCCAGCTCCTCACAGAAGATGGGGGCCAGGTCGGCCTCGGTCACCGGCTGGAGGGTGTCGGGGCGGAGCATGGGGTCGGGCTGCTCCTTCATGGCGGAGCGCATATTGAACCACTGGCGGGGCATCTGATCTTCGGTAAGGATTACCTTATGAGGGGTCTTTTTCATATCGTACACTCCTTTATACAGTGTCAGGTTGGGGATCAGGGCATGAAAAAAGCCCCTGTCCCAATGTTTCTCTGGGACAAAGGCCGAAACCTCTGCGGTGCCACCCGGATTGGCGTATGAACATACGCCCGCTCACTTCCGCGGGACGATCAGCCCGCGCTCCCCTGGTAACGGGCGGAGTCCCCGTCTGGCTACTTGGCGTACCGTTCGCCCTGCCCTCAGAAGCCCATTCATCCGGCGCGCCCTGCCCCGCTCCCACCGCCCGGGACTCGCTGAAAGGCCATCCTTCCGGATTACTCCTCTTCTTCATCGGTTTCACGATTTAGTTTGGCATAGTATACTCCCCCGTCTGTCATTTGTCAAGGGGTATTTTCGCATTTTCCCGTCACGTCCACCCCATCGCCGCCATTGGGCGGGGACAGAGCCCCGCCCCTACAGGCGTGTCGTTCCTGTTCCGTAGGGGCGGGTCCCAGACCCGCCCGGCGTCACGTAGGCAATGGCCGCTCCTCTCTATTTCCGCTGCAAGCTCCGCTTGCCCTGGGACATCCTTTTGCCCCTTTTCCGGCTCTGGGCGGCGGCCTTGACCAGCTCGCACACTGCCACCGGGGTGAGGGCCAGGATAAGCACAATCCCCCAGGCCCGGAGGGACAGGGGCACGGTGGAGAACACCATCTGGAGGGGGGGCGCCAGCAGCACCGCCAGCTGCATGGCCATGCCGATGAGGAAGGCCTTGTTCATGGCCGGATTGGAGGTAATGCCCAGCTCAAAGATGGACCGGTCCTCGCTGCGGGCGTCAAAGGCGTGGAAGAGCTGGCAGAGGGTAAGGGTGGCGAAGGCCATGGTGTTGCCCACCGCCAGCCCCCCGCCGGGGAGGGCCAGCGCCCCCACCAGGTAGGCCGTCAGGGTGAGCAGCCCCACCAGCACCCCCTGCCAGGCCAGCCGGAAGGCAAACCCGTGGGCGAAGAGGGACTCCCCCGCCTTCCGTGGGGGCTGGTCCATAATCCCCTGTTCCACCGGCTCCACCCCCAGGGCCAGGGCGGGCAGGGAGTCGGTGACCAGGTTGAGCCACAGCAGCTGCACCGGGGCCAGGGGCATCTGGGGGAACCGGAACAGGGTGGCCAGGGCGATGGTCAGGATCTCCCCGATGTTGCAGGAGAGCAGGTAGTGGATGGCCTTTTTGATGTTGGCATAAATCCCCCGCCCCTCCTCCACCGCCGAGACGATGGTGGCGAAGTTGTCGTCGGTGAGGATCATGTCGGCGGCCCCCCGGGCCACGTCGGTGCCGCTCTTGCCCATGGCGCAGCCGATGTCGGCGGCCTTGAGGGCGGGGGCGTCGTTGGTGCCGTCCCCGGTCATGGCCACCACCTTCCCCCGGGCCTGCCAGGCCTTTACAATGCGCAGCTTGTGCTCCGGGGACACCCGGGCATAGACGGCAAACTTGTCAACCTCCTCCTCCAGGGCGGCCTGGGGCAGAAAGTTCAGGTCCTCCCCGGTGAGGGCCCGATCCCCGGGGCGACAGATGCCCAGCTCCTTGGCCACCGCCACGGCGGTGAGCTTGTGGTCGCCGGTGATCATCACCGGCCGCACCCCGGCGGCGTAGCACTGCTCCACCGCCCGTTTGACCTCCGGCCGGGGCGGGTCCATCATGCCCAGCAGCCCCACAAAGGTAAGCCCCTTTTCCACCGTAACGCTGTCCAGAGGCTTGGGCAGCTGGTCCACGTCCCGCCAGGCCACTCCCAGCACCCGCAGGGCCTTTTCCGCCATGCCCTCGTTGCGGGCCATGACCCGGCCAAAGGCGGTGTACTCCATAATGCACCGCCGGGCCAGCACGTCGGGGGCTCCCTTCACCAGAATGCGGTACCCCCCGCCCGGCCGCCTATGTACCGTGGTCATCAGCTTGCGCTCCGAGTCAAAGGGCAGCTCCCCCACCCGGGGCCACTGCTGCTCCAGCTGGTTTTTGTCCAACCCCGCCCGGGCCGCCGCCTCCACCAGGGCGTTTTCCGTGGGGTCGCCGGTGCAGATGGGGGTCTTTCCCCGCCAGGTCAGGGTGCTGTCCCCGCACAGGGCCCCGATGGTCAGGGCCAGGTCCCGCTCTCCCTGGCGGGCGGTCCAGATGTCCACCACCGTCATCTTGTTCTGGGTCAGGGTGCCCGTCTTGTCCGAGCAGATCACCCCGGCGCACCCCAGGGTCTCCACCGCCGGCAGCTTTTTCACAATGGCCCGCCGCCTGGCCATGCGGCTTACCCCCATGGCCAGCACGATGGAGATAATGGCGGGCAGGCCCTCGGGAATGGCGGCCACCGCCAGGGACACTGCGGTCATGAACATCTCCAGCATATCCCGGCCCTGGAGCAGCCCCACCCCGAACATCACCCCGCACACGCACAGGCAGAGGAAGGACAGGGTGGCGGAGATCTCCCCCATCTTCTCTTGTAAAGGTGTTTTGCTTTCCGCCTTGTTCATTAACATACCGGCAATTTGGCCCACCTGGGTGTCCATGCCGGTGGCCGTCACCACGCACAGGGCCCGTCCCTTGGTGATGACGGTGGCGGAGAGGAGCATATTTTTTCGCTCGGCCAGAGGGGTGTCGGGGGACAGAGGGCCCAGGGCCCCCTTGCTCACCGGGGTGGACTCCCCGGTCATGGCGGACTCATCGGCCTGGAGCCCCGCCCCCTCCAGAATGCGGCAGTCGGCGGGCACCAGGTCTCCCGCCTCCAGCCGGAGCACGTCCCCGGGCACCAGCTGGTCGGCGGCCACCGGGGTGAGCCTGCCGTCCCGCAGGGCGTGGGCCACCGGGGCGGACAGCCGCTCCAGAGCCTCCAGGGCCTTGCGGGCGCTGTCCTCCTGTGAGAGGGAGATGGCGGCGTTCACCGCCACGATCACCAGAATGATCAGGGCGTCCAGCCAGTCCTCCCCGCCCCCCGCCCACAGGGAGAGGGCCGCCGCCCCCAGCAGCACCAGGATCATGGGGTCTTTCAGCTGCCCCAGCAGCCGGGTGAAAAAGCTCTTTTCCTTCTTCTGGGCCAGCCGGTTGGGGCCGTGCTGGATGAGCCGCTTGGCGGCCTCCACCCCGGTGAGTCCCCCCTGCCCTGTCCGCAGCTCCTCCAGGGTGTCCTTGACGCTTTTGGCGTGCCACTGTTCCATCGTCCTCGCTCCTTAGGTATCCAGGTTTTGGAAACAGTATAGCAGGCCTGTCCGCCGAAACGGCGGGAATGGTGGCAGCGGCAAAAAATCCCCCCGGCGGGCATTTCGTTCCCCGTCCGGCGGCACGTGGGCAATAAACGTTCCGGCGGGGGGGGGGGGGAGGCGCCAGCCCGGGAGGGGGGGGGCGCCCCCCGCGGGGGGGCGGAGGGGGAGGGCACAGCAGACCCCG
>CASEOA010000080.1 GCA_949289455.1 uncultured Eubacteriales bacterium | reverse complement strand
CGTGCATCTGCCCGCCGGCGCCGATACCCGCCACCTGGCTGGCGTCAAAGCCCTTCAGCAGGGCGGGAATACCCTCCCACACGGCGGCCTTCCAGTCCTCCGGGTTCTGCTGGCTCCAGCCGGGCTGGGGAAACTCCAGGGGGTACTCCCGGGACTCCTCCTTCAAGATCCGGCCTTCCCCGTCCATCAGCAGCAGCTTCACCGCCGAGGTGCCCAGGTCAATTCCGATGTACAGCATACTCCTCCTTCCCGGGCGTCGCGCCCGGCCTTCCCATGGCCCCCGAGGGGCCCCGGGTTCATTCTTTACTTACCGGACTTGCGGCTGGTCACCACGTCGAAGATGACGGCCACCAGCAGCACGCCGCCCTTGACCACATACTGCCAGGAGTCGCCGATGCCCATGATGGACATACCCATGTTGATTACGCCCAGCAGCAGGGCGCCGATGACCACGCCGCCGATGGTACCGCTGCCGCCGTAGGCGGAGGCGCCGCCGATAAAGCAGGCGCCGATGGCGTCCATCTCAAAGGAGGTGCCGGTGGAGCCGTTGACGGAACCCACCCGGGCGGCGTTGAGCAGGCCGCACAGACCGGCCAGCAGGCCCATGTTGGCGTAGGCAATGAAGTAGATCTTGTCGGTGTTGATGCCGGAGAGCTTGGTGGCCTTCTCGTTGCCGCCCACCGCGTAGAAGTACCGGCCGAAAGCGGTCTTGGCGGTGATGAAGTTGTAGATCAGGCAGATGGCCAGCACCCACACCAGCATGACGGAGATGCCCCGGTACTGGCTGAGCTGGTAGCAGTAGTAGAGGATCAGGGCCGCAATGACGATGGCCTTGATATAGTCGCTGGCCGCACTGTTCTGACGGTAGCCCTTCTTGGCCCGGGAGGCCCGGTTCTTCACGGTGCTGAAGATCACATAGGCAGCCGCGACGATGCCCACGATGAGGGCGGAGAGCACCATCTCCCCGTCGTCCAGACAGGGGATCTTGATGTAGGCGGTGAAGATGTTCAGGAAGGTGCTGTCCTGGATGGCCACGGTCTTATTGTCCAGCACCAGACGGCCGATGCCGCGGAAGATGAACATGCCGCCCAGAGTGGTGATAAAGGGAGGAATCCGGACGTAGCCGATCCAGTAGCCCTGCCAGACGCCCACCAGCAGGCCCACCACCAGGCAGATAATGATGGTGAGGATGGGGTTCATGGACAGGTTGGTGATCATCACGGCGGCCACGCCGCCCACCAGGCAGATCACCGATCCGATGGACAGGTCGATGTTGCCGCCGGTGAGGATACACAGCAGCATACCGCAGGCCATGACCAGCACATAGCCGTTTTGCAGCATCAGGTTGGACATGTTCTGGGCGTACAGAAGCCGCCAGTCGGTGAGGAAGGCGAAGAGGACAAACACGATGACCAGGGCAATGACCATGGCGTATTTGGTGAGGAAACGGATGATCGTGCGGGAGGCTCTCGACTTGTTCGCGGTATTATTCATGGATGCTTACGCTCCTTTCGTTAGTCATACACCGGCGCCGGCGGTGTCCCGGATGATATAGCCCATGATGCTCTCCTGGGTGGCCTCGGCGGCGTTGACCTCAGCCAGCATCCGGCCCTCGTTCATGACGTAGATCCGGTCGCACATGCCCAGCAGCTCGGGCAGCTCGGAGGAGATCATCACCACCGACTTGCCCCGGCTCACCATATCGTTGATGAGACAGTAGATATCATACTTGGCGCCTACGTCGATGCCCCGGGTGGGCTCATCCAGAATAAGCACGTCGGGCTCGGTAAACATCCACTTGCCCAGCAGGGCCTTCTGCTGGTTGCCGCCGGATAGATTGCCGATGTGCTGTTCAATGGTGGGGGTCTTGGTTCCCATCTCATCTTTGATCTCCTCGGCCACCTTGACCTCCTTGTCCCGGTCGATGACGCCGCCGGAGCACACCTTGTCCAGCCGGGCCAGGGTGGTATTGAAGCGGATGGACTCGCCCAGGATCAGGCCGTTGGTCTTTCTGTCCTCGGTGACGTAGGCCAGCTTGTGATGGATGGCGTCCTCGGTGTTCTTCAGGCTGACCTTCTGGCCGTTCAGATAGACCTCGCCGGAGATGCCGGTGCCGTAGCTGCGGCCGAAGATGGACATGGCCAGCTCGGTGCGCCCGGCCCCCTGGAGGCCGGAGAAGCCCACCACCTCGCCTTTGTGAACCTTGAAGGAGACGTTGTCGTCCACCACCCGCTCGGGATAGAGGGGGTGGTGCACCGTCCAGTTGCGCACCTCAAAGCTCACCTCGGGCAGCACGTTGTGCTCCCGCTTGGGATACCGGTCCTCCATGGAGCGGCCCACCATGCCCTTGATAATCCGGTCCTCGCTCAGGTCGTCCACCCCTTTGACCAGGGTCTCGATGGTGGCGCCGTCCCGGATGATGGTGACCTTGTCGGCACAGTAGATGATTTCGTTGAGCTTATGGGTAATGATGATGGAGGTAAGCCCCTCCTTTTTAAAGGAGATGAGCAGATCCAGCAGCATCTTGGCGTCTTCGTCGTTGAGGGACGAGGTGGGCTCGTCCAGGATGAGCAGCTTCACCTTCTTGGAAAAGGCCTTTGCGATCTCCACCAGCTGCTGCTTGCCGGTGCCGATATCCTTGACCAGGGTCTGGGCAGATTCGTTGAGGCCCACCTGCCGCATGTGGCGCTCGGCCTCGTAGAAGGTCTTGTTCCAGTCAATGACCCCCATGGAGTTTTTCTGCTCGTTGCCCAGGAACATATTCTCCCCGATGGAGAGCATGGGGATCAGCGCCAGCTCCTGGTGGATGATGACGATGCCCAGGGCCTCGCTGTCCTTCTGGTTCTTGAATTGACACAGTTTCCCTTCATAAAAGATTTCGCCGGTATAGCTGCCGGCGGGATAGGTGCCCGAGAGCACATTCATCAGCGTGGACTTTCCGGCGCCGTTTTCTCCGATCAGGGCGTGGATCTCTCCGGGCTCCACCTGGAGATTGACATTGTCCAGAGCCTTGACGCCGGGAAATTCCTTGGTGATGTTTTTCATTTCCAAAATATACTTGGACAAAGGGTGTTGCCTCCTTTCAACCGTGGCGGGATGCGTCCAGTATAATGGGCGGGGCAAACGCCCCGCCCATTATACTGACGTATAGGGGTTTATCTTCCAGAATCAGCCAGCCGGATGGAGGTAACCGCTGTCGTCCTGGGTGTAATAGCCGGTGTCAACCAGCTTCTCTACCATGTTGTCGGGCGTGACCACGTCGGGCACCAGCAGGAAGGAGGGGCAGTTGTGGCCGTCGGAGGTGAAATAAGACTCGGTGTCATAGGAGCAGTCGAACTCCCAGCCGGAGCTCTCGATCAGGCTGCCGTCAATGGTATCGCCGTTGAGGATGGCCTTGCCCAGATCCAGGGTGACCACGGCCTCGTTGGCCACGGCCTTGTACACGGTCATGGACTGCAGGCCGTCCACGATGTTCTTCAGGTTGGCCTCGTCGCCGTCCTGGCCGGTGATGATGGGCTGGTTGGAGCCGGCATAGTCGGACTGGATGGCCTGAGCCACGCCCAGAGCGGTGGAGTCATTGGAGCACAGCCACACGTCCACCTGCGTGCCGTCGGCGTAGTAGGAGGCCAGCACGTTCTGGGCCCGCTCCATGGCGGTCTGGGAATCCCACTGGGCGGTGGCTACGGTGTCAAAGTCGGTCTGGCCGGACACCACCACCAGCTTGCCGGAGTCGATGTAGGGCTTGAGCACGTCGTAAGCGCCGTTGTAGAAGTAAGTGGCGTTGTTGTCGGCGGGGTCACCGGCGGTGAACTCAATGTTGAAGGGGCCGGCGGCATTGTCCAGATCCAGGGTATCCACCACATACTGGCCCTGGAGGGTGCCCACCGTGTAGTTATCGAAGGACACATAATAGGAAGCATTGTCGTTCATGATCAGCCGGTCGTACGCGATGACGGGAATGCCCGCTTCGCCGGCCTCATTCATGACGGTGTTCAGAGCCTCGCCGTCGATGGCCGCCACCACCAGCAGGTCTACACCCTCGGAGATCATGTTCTGGATGTCGTTGACCTGGCGGTTGGTGTCGTTGTCGGAGTAGGTGATGATGGTCTCGTACCCGGCGTTCTTGAACTGCTCGTCCAGGTAGGAGCCGTCACGGTTCCAGCGCTCCAGGGACTGGGTGGCATGGAGATGCCGACCTTCTGGCCGCCCGTGCTGCCGCCGCCGGAAGGAGTGCTGCTCTCGCCGCCGGAGGGGGTGTTGGTGCTGCCGCCACCGCCGCCGCCGCAGGCGGCCAGGGATGCGGTCATGGAGAGGGTGAGTGCCAGCGCAAGAAACTTCTTCATTTTCATGGTCTCGATTCTCCTTTTCTCGTTTTTCGCAAGTCAAAAGGCGGCTTGCTTTTGTAATGCTTTTTATAAAACTGATTTTTAAAAGTCAATACCTAAGTTTACAGTTTTGACATATTTGTGTAGATTGACAAGATTATTCTGCATTGATTATTGTTTATCACATTTTTTATATTACTTTTATAAAATTTATTTCTATTTTTCTTGTGATAAATCGCTAAAATCAGCAGTTTCGTTTTTCATATATGCGGTTGACGGGCCCGGATAATATGGTAAAATAGACTCAATATCAAAAGCACATTTATAAAGGTTGAAAGCGCAGGTGTATCCCATGACAAAGCAATCCTCAGGCAGCCAGCGGCGGCAGCAGACCAGAAGCGGGATCTACCAGCACATTTATAAAGCCGCGGAGATGTGCACCAAGCAGTCGCTGGCCAGAGACCTCCACCTCAGCCTGCTCACGGTGTACCAGCACCTGACCGAGCTCATGGAAGAAGGGCTGATCTGTTATTCCGGAGAGCAGCAGTCCACCGGCGGGCGGAAAGCCAGCGGCCTGAGCGTAGTCTCCGACGCCCGGTTTGCCGTAGGCATATCGGTGACAGAGAACCGGCTGCGCATGGTGGCGGCCGACCTGCGCCTGCAGGAGCTGGCTTACCGCAAGCTCCACCATCAGACGGTGACCGAAATGTCCCAGTACCCTGAGTTTCTGGCCCGGGAGCTGGAGCTCTTTCTGGACCAGGAGCACCTGGACCGCTCCAAGCTGTTGGGGGTGGGCATCGCTCTGCCCGGCGTGATCTCTCTGGACGCCCACCAGCTCATCGTGGCCCCCACCCTGAACCTGCGCAACACCTCCCTGCGCCACATCACCGACCCGATCCCCTACCCCACCCACGTGGAGAACGACGCCACCTGCGGCGGCTTTGCCGAGTGGTTCATGCGGGGTAATCAGGCCAACATGGCCTACCTCTCCCTGGAAAACGGCGTGGGCGGCGCCGTTATGGTGGGCGGCACGGTATATACCGGAGATAACCTGCGCAGCGGCGAGTTTGGCCATATGTGTGTGGAGCCCGGCGGTCTGCTCTGCAAATGCGGCAAGCAGGGGTGTCTGGAAGCCTATTGCTCCGCCCGACGGATCAGCGACGACCTGGATTTGACCCTGCCGGAGTTTTTCACCCGGCTGGAGCGCCATGTCCCGGAGTACGACACGCTCTGGCACGATGTGCTGCGCCATCTGGCCATCGGCATCAACAATATCCGTATGGCCCTGGACTGCGAAATTGTGGTGGGCGGTTTCCTGACAGAATATCTGGAGCCCTATTTCCCGCTGCTCCGGCAGTATGTCAAGGCTATGAATACCTTTGAGGCCCAGACCGACTACCTGAGCCTCAGCATTCTGCGCCGCCACGCCGTCCCCCTGGGCGCGGCCCTCCATTTTATTGCTACTTTCCTGGAAAACATCTGAGACAGTACCGTACAGCAAGGCAAAAAGAAAGCGTCCTGCCGGCGAAGCAGCGCCGGCAGGACGCTTTGATTGTAAACGAAAACCACCGGCTGTGCCGGTGGTTTTTGTTTACAATCAAAGTATCATAGCCGATTTGCCGCTATGATACCATGACGGCGGGTGATCCCTCAAGGAAAAGAGCCAACAGACGAGGCTCCGGCCGGAGCGCCGCATACCCCAAACGGAAGAGGGCGAAACTTTCCCTCACCCGCTTTTCTTTTCCCGCCGCCTCTGCTATAATGAGAAACAAATGTTCTGGCAGGAGGAGAGGATATGGATCTGCTGGAGGGGCTCAACAGGGCGCAGCGGGAGGCGGTCACCGCCACCGAGGGCTATGTCCGGGTTATCGCCGGGGCCGGTTCGGGCAAAACCCGGGCTCTGTCCCACCGGTTTGCCTATCTGGTCAACGAGGCGGGTATCCTGCCCGGCAACATCCTGTGCGTCACCTTTACCAACAAGTCGGCCAACGAGATGCGCCAGCGCATCCACCGGCTCACCGGCGACAACGACACCGGCTACATCAACACCTTCCACGGCTTCTGCGTCTCGATTCTCCAGGAGGACAGCCACGCCGTCCAGTACCCCAAGTCCTTCCTGGTGCTGGACAACGGGGACATCGACGCCATGCTCCAGATCATCTACGAGGAGCGGGGACTGAGCCTGCGGGACATGACCTTTTCCGCCGCCCGGGATATGATCGAGATCCGCAAGCTGTTCAAGGAGCCGGAATATTATCAGGATATGCTCAGCCTGTCCCTGGAGGATTTGGAGGAAAAATACCGCCGTGCCGCCGCGGCGGGAGACATCATTTTCTACGGCTATCTCTATCAGGAAAAGAAGTGCTTCGGGCTGGACTACAATGACCTGATTAAATTCTCCCTGTACCTATTTCAGACCCACGAGGACATCAGACTGAAATGGCAGCAGCGGCTGGAGTACATCATGATCGACGAGTTCCAGGACATCGACGGGCTGCAATATGAGCTGATGGAGGTGCTGTGCGGCTACCACAAAAACCTCTTCGTGGTGGGAGACCCGGACCAGACCATCTACACCTGGCGGGGAGCCGACGTGAAGTATCTGCTGGACTTTGACAAGCGCTTCCCCGGCACCCGGACCATCCTGATGACGGAAAACTACCGCTCCACCCCGGAGGTCCTGGCGGCAGCCAACTCCCTCATCGCCAAAAATCCCACCCGGATGGAAAAGGCCCTCCTCCCCACCCTGCCCCACGGGGCGCCGGTGTGGTGCCACCTGGGGAAGAACCAGGCGGATGAGGCCGGGTGGATGGCGGATGAAATGGCAAAGCTCCACGGGGCCGGCATACCTTACGGGGAGATGGCGGTGCTCTACCGGGCCCACTATGTGAGCCGAGCGGTGGAGGAGACCCTGCTCCGGGAGAAGATTCCCTACACCATCTACAGCGGGGTGCAGTTCTTCCAGCGCATGGAGATCAAGGACGCCTTGTGCTACCTGCGGATGGTCGCCTATCAGGACGACCTGGCCTTCCGGCGGGTGGCCAACGTGCCCCGACGGAACCTGGGCAAGCGGCGGATGGCCTTCCTCCAGGACTGGGCCCAGAGCCATAGCTGCACCCTCTGGCAGGCACTGGAGGCCACCCTGGAGGACCCCGTCTTCAAGGGCACCCGGGCGGCCGCCTTTGTCTCCCTCATCCGGGACTTTGCCGCCCACAGTCAGGGCCGGCCGGTGTCCGAGGTGCTGTCCCACATCCTGGATCAGAGCGGTTATGAAAAAATGCTCCGCACAGAGGGCAGCCAGGAGCGGCTGGATAATCTGGCGGAGCTGAAACAGTCGGTATACGAATATGAGACCACCTGCGGGGAGGAATGCACCCTGGAGCACTACCTGGCCCACGTGGCCCTGTTCACCAACAGCGACACGGCGGAGCAGGGGGACAAGGTCAGGCTCATGACCGTCCACGCCGCCAAGGGCCTGGAATTCCCCTATGTGTTCCTCTGCGGCATGAACGAGGGGGTGTTCCCCTCCCGGAAGGTGCGCACCCGCCCCGCCATGGAGGAGGACCGGCGGCTTGCCTTCGTGGCCCTCACCCGGGCGGAGCGGGGACTGTACCTGTCTGAGGCCGACGGGCGGAACTTTGACGGCTCCCCCCGGTATCCCTCCCGCTTTCTGCTGGAGATCGACCAGGAGCTGCTGACCTACACAGAGGAGCCCCCGGAAGGGCTGCTGCGGCAGGCCCGGGAGAGCATTGAGAGCGCCGCCCGCTACCTGCCGGAGGATGTGACCGTTTTCCCGGCGGGAACCCGGGTGCGGCACGCCTTGTTCGGCCCGGGCACGGTGGTGGAGGCCGATCTGGACAAAGGGGCCCATGTGGTGCAGTTCGACCAGATGGACACCCCCAGACGGGTGTCCTTCCGGGCCAGGCTGGAGCCCTTCTGAGAAACCGGTCAGCCCTGCCGGGCGGCGGCGGACATCTGGGCCGTATAGGCCCCGATGTGGGCCGGGGCGTCCTTTCCATATTGCTCCAGCAGCCGGACGATGGCTGATCCCACGATCACCCCGTCGGAGAGGGCCGCCATCTCCCCGGCCTGCTCCGGGGTGGAGATGCCGAAGCCGATGGCACAGGGGATGTCGGTGTGCTGCCGCACCACCGCCATGATGCTCCCCAGGTCGGTGGTGATCTGGCTGCGCACCCCGGTGACCCCCAGGGAGGAGACGATGTACAGGAACCCCTCCGCCTCCCGGGCGATGGCGGCGATGCGCTCCCGGGAGGTGGGGGCGACCATGGAGATGAGGGCCACCCCGTACTGGCGGCACAGGGGAAGGAAGTCCTCCCGCTCCTCAAAGGGCACGTCGGGGAGGATGAGGCCGCTGATTCCCACCTCCCGGCAGGTCTCCAGAAACCGCCGGGCGCCGTAGGAAAAGACCACGTTGGCGTAGGTCATGAACACCAGGGGGATGTCCACCTCCCCCCGCAGGCCCCGCACCATGGCAAAGATCTTGTCGGTGGTGACGCCCCCCCGGAGGGCCCGCAGGTTGGCCCCCTGGATCACCGGCCCCTCGGCGGTGGGGTCGGAAAAGGGGATGCCCAGCTCGATGAGGGCGGCCCCGTTGGCGGCGGCTTCCTTCACCGCCGCGGCGGTGGTCTCCAGGTCCGGGTCGCCGCAGGTGAGAAAGGGAATAAAGGCCTTGCCTCTGGCAAAGGCGGCGTGAATGTCAGTCATAAAGCTCCTCCCCCCGGTAGCGGGCGATGGCGGCACAGTCCTTGTCCCCACGGCCCGAAATGGTGATGACGATGATCTGGTCCCGGCCCATCTCCGGGGCCAGCTTTTGGGCATAGGCCACGGCGTGAGCCGACTCGATGGCGGGGATGATCCCCTCTGTGCGGGACAGGTACTCAAAGGCCTGCGCCGCCTCCTCGTCGGTGACGGGCACATACTCCGCTCGGCCGATGTCGTGGAGGTGGGCGTGCTCCGGGCCGATGCCCGGATAGTCCAGCCCGGCGGAGATGGAGTACACCGGGGCGATCTGGCCGTACTGGTCCTGACAGAAGTAGGACTTCATCCCGTGGAAAATGCCCAGGCGGCCAGTGGCGATGGTGGCCGCCGTCTCAAAGGTGTCCACCCCCCGGCCCGCCGCCTCGCAGCCGATGAGCCGCACGGAGGGGTGGCCGATGAAGTGGTAAAAGCTGCCCATGGCGTTGGACCCGCCCCCCACGCAGGCGATGACGGCGTCGGGCAGTTTGCCCTCGGCCTCCATGAGCTGGTCCTTGATCTCCCGAGAGATCACCGCCTGGAAATCCCGCACCATGGTGGGGAAGGGATGGGGGCCCATCACCGAGCCCAGGCAGTAGTGGGTGTCGTCCATCCGGGCGGTCCACTCCCGCATAGCCTCGGACACCGCGTCCTTCAATGTACCGGTGCCGCTCTTCACCGGCACCACCTCTGCCCCCAGCAGCCGCATCCGGTAGACGTTGAGGGCCTGGCGGAGGGTGTCCTCCTCCCCCATGAACACCACGCACTCCATGCCCAGCAGGGCGGCGGCGGTGGCGGTGGCCACCCCGTGCTGACCGGCGCCGGTCTCGGCGATGAGCCGGGTCTTGCCCATCTTTTGGGCCAGCAGGGCCTGCCCCAGCACGTTGTTGATTTTGTGGGAGCCGGTGTGGTTCAGATCCTCCCGCTTCAGATAGATTTTAGCGCCCCCCAGGTCGTCGGTCATCCGGCGGGCGAAGTACAGCCGGGAGGGCCGGCCCGCGTAGTCGTTGAGCAGCCCGGTGAGCTCCCCCCGGAACTGGGGGTCGTCCTTATAGCGGTCATAGGCCTGCTCCAGCTCGATGACCGCGTTCATCAGGGTCTCCGGGATGTACTGTCCCCCGTGGGGCCCAAAGCGTCCCTTGGCGTTTGTCATACTGCACCGTCCTTTTCCTGTCGTACCGCGGCCACAAAGGCCGCCATTTTTATGGGGTCCTTGACCCCCTCTGTCTCAATGCCCGAGCTCACGTCCACCCCCCAGGGCCGGAGCAGCCTCACCGCCCGGCCCACGTTGGCGGGGTCCAGGCCCCCGGCCAGCAGATAGGGCCGGTTCACCTGCCCCAGCAGGCCCCAGTCGAAGGCTCTGCCCGCCCCGCTGCCCCCGTCCAGCAGGATGAGGTCGGCGGGGCTGGCCGCCCCCCGGTCCAGGTCGGCGGCGGATCGGACCTGGATGGCCTGGATCAACGGCTTGCCGGTGCGCTTCCGGAGGGCCCGGATGTAGGCGGGGTCCTCGTGGCCGTGGAGCTGGGCCAGGTCGATCACCCCGGACTCCAGCAGGGCGGCCACCCGCTCCGGGGCCTCGTCTGCAAAGACCCCCACCGCCCGGATGCCGGGGGCAAGCAGCTTTGCCAGAGCTGCGGCCCGGGCCGGGTCCACATACCGGCGGCTGCCGGGAGCGAACACGAAGCCCACATAGTCGGGAGCCAGCCGGTTGGCAGCCCAAATATCCGCCTCCCGGGTGAGGCCGCACAGCTTGATCCGGGTCATGAGGCGGCCTCCCGCAGGGCGGCCAGCATGGCCCCCTTGTCCTCAGCCCGCATAAGGGCCTCCCCGATGAGGGCGGCGTCCGCCCCCAGGGCCCGGAGGGCAGCGGCGTCCGCAGGGGTTTTTACCCCGCTCTCCGCCACATAGAGCACCCTCGGTGGGATGCGGTCCCGCAACCGGGCGGCGTTGGAGAAGTCCACCGAAAAGTCCTTCAGGTTCCGGTTGTTCACCCCGATGAGCTCCGCCCCGGCGGCCAGGGCGGAGCCGATCTCCCCCCCGTCGTGGGCCTCCACCAGGGCGGCCAGCCCCAGCTCCCGGCAGAGCTCCAAATAGCGGGCCAGGGTGGGGGTGTCCAGCAGGGCGCAGATGAGGAGCACGCAGTTGGCCCCCATGAGCCGGGCCTGATAGAGCTGATATTCGTCCACCGTAAAATCCTTGCGGAGCATAGGGGTGTCCACAGCCCGTCGGATCTCCCCAAAAATCCGGTCGGAGCCCAAAAACCACTTGGGCTCGGTAAGGCAGGAGATGGCGTCCGCCCCCGCCGCCTGGTAGGCCCGGGCGATATCCACATAGGGGAATTGGGGGGAGATGACCCCCTTGGAGGGGGAGGCCTTCTTCACCTCACAGATAAAGGAGAGCCCCGGCCGTTCTAGAGCCGCCCGGAACCGCTCCCCCTCTCCCCGCCCCAGGGCGGCACACCGGGCCCGGAGCACGTCCAGGCTGTTCTCCTCCTTGTCCGCCGCCACCCGGGCCCGGGCGTGGTCTGCCAGCTGCTCCAGGATGGTCATGCCTCCACCTCCGGCCGGTTGCTGGCCGCAATGAACCGCTCCAGAGTGCCCAGAGCCTTCCCCGAGTCGATGAGCTCCGCCGCCAGGGCCACCCCGCCTTCCATGGAGTCCGCCTTGCCCCCCAGATAGAGGGAGGCCCCGGCGTTGAGAAGCACCGCATTGCGCCGGTGGCCCCGGGCCCCCCGCAAAATCTCCCGGGTGATGGCGGCGTTTTCGGCGGGGGTGCCTCCGATGAGGTCGGACTTGGCGCACCGGGCAAAGCCGAACTGCTCCGGGGTGATGACGTAGGAGCGGAACCAGCCGTCCTGGAACTCGCACACGGTGGTGGGGGCGCTGAGGGAAATCTCGTCCAGTTTGTCCTGACCGTACACCACCATGCCCCGGCGCACCCCCAGATTGATGAGCACCTGGGCCAGGGGCTGCACCAGATACTCGTCATACACCCCCAGCAGCTGGGTGCTGGGGCTGGCCGGGTTGGTGAGAGGCCCCAGGATGTTGAACACGGTGCGGAACCCCAGCTCCTTCCGGATGGGTCCCACGTACTTCATGGAGGTGTGGTAGTCCTGGGCGAAGAAAAAGCACATCCCCACCTCGCCCAGCAGCTCCAGGCAGCGGGCGGGGCTCTGGCGGATGTTCACCCCCAGGGCCTCCAGGCAGTCGGCGGTGCCGCACAGGGAGGAAGCTGCCCGGTTGCCGTGCTTGGCCACCTTCATGCCCCCGGCGGCGGCCACCAGGGCGGCGGTGGTGGAGATGTTGAAGCTGTGGGCGTTGTCCCCGCCGGTGCCCACAATCTCAAACAGGTTGAGGAAGGTCTCCACCCGGGTGGCGTGGGCGCGCATGGCGGCGGCGCACCCGGCAATCTCGTCGGTGGTCTCCGCCCGGGCGCTCTTGGTGGACAGGGCCGCCAGGAAGGCGGCGTTCTGGGTGGCGGAGGTCTGCCCGCTCATGATCTCGTTCATGACGGCGTAGGCCTCGTCGTAGGTCAGGTCCTGCTTGTTGACAATCTTTACAATGGCTTCCTTAATCATGGCTCATATCTCCTTGATGAAATTGCGCAGCATGGTCTTGCCGTCAGGGGTGAGAATGGACTCGGGGTGGAACTGGACGCCGTAGATGGGGTAGTCCCGGTGGGCCACCGCCATCACCTCCCCGTCGTCGCTGCGGGCGGTGACCTCCAGGCAGGGGGGCAGGGTGTCCGGGTCCACCGCCAGGGAGTGGTACCGGGCCACCGGCCCCACGGGGGGACAGCCCCGGAACAGGGGGCAGTCCAGGTCAAAGGTCACCTGGGACTGCTTGCCGTGCATCAGCCGCCGGGCGTAGGTGACGGCAGCCCCAAAGGCCTGGCAGATGGTCTGGTGGCCCAGGCATACCCCCAGCAGGGGGATGTCCTTGCCCAGGGTGCGGGCCGCCTCCACGGTGACCCCGGCGTCCTCCGGCCGGCCGGGGCCGGGGGAGAGAATGATCCGGTCCGGGTGCAGAGCCCTGAGCTCCTCCACCGTCATGGCGTCGTTGCGCACCACCCGGATGTCCGGGTCCAGCTCCCCCGCCAGCTGGTACAGGTTGTAGGAAAAGCTGTCGTAGTTGTCGATGAGTAAAATCATAGCTCCCCCTCCTCCGCCAGCCGCAGGGCGTCCACCACTGCGCCGGCCTTGTTGATGCACTCCTGGTATTCCGCCTCCGGCACCGAGTCGGCCACGATGCCCGCCCCGCTGCGCACATAGACCACGCCGTTTTTCTGATAGGCAATGCGGATGGCAATGCAGGCGTCCAGGTTGCCGGTGAAGTCGATATAGCCGATGGCCCCACCGTAGATACCCCGCTTGCAGCCCTCCAGGGCGCTGATGAGCTGACAGGCCCGCACCTTGGGGGCGCCGGACAGGGTGCCTGCCGGCAGCACCGCCCCGATGGCATCCAGGGCGTCCTTATCCTCCCGCAGCTCCCCCCGGACAGTGGAACCGATGTGCATGACGTGGGAGAACCGCTCCACGGTGTGGAGCCGCTCCACCTCCACCGTGCCGAATTTGCTCACCCGGCCCAAGTCGTTGCGGCCCAGGTCCACCAGCATGTTGTGCTCGGCCAGCTCCTTTTCGTCGGAGAGCAGCTCCTCCTCCAGGGCCCTGTCCTCCGCCGGGGTCTTGCCCCGGGGCCGGGTGCCTGCCAGGGGGAAGGTGTGGAGCACCCCGTCCTCCAGCTTCACCAGGGTCTCGGGGGAGGCCCCCGCCACCTCCAAGTCGGAGCCCGAGAAGTAGAACATGTAGGGAGAGGGATTCACGGTGCGCAGCACCCGGTAGGCGTTGAGCAGGCTGCCCTCGTAGGGGGCGCTGAGTCGGTTGGACAGGACGATCTGGAAGATATCCCCCTCCCGGATGTGGGTCTTGGCCCGCTCCACCATGGCGCAGTAGGCCTCTTTGTCAAAGAGAGGGGTTACCTCTTCCAGCAGCCGCCCGCCGGGCTCCTCCCGGGGCGCCCCGGTGCGGAGCAGCCGGGCCATCCCCTCCAACTCCAGCACCGCCCGGTTGTAGCCGGTCTCCGGCTCCTCCAGGGACAGGTTGGCGATGAGGATGATCTTTTGGCGCAGGTGGTCAAAGGCGATCACCTTGTCAAAAAGCATCAGGTCCAGGTCCTGGAAGCCCTCGCCGTCCTCCTCCCCGCCCAGGGCGGTGGGTTCGCTGTAGCGCAGGTAGTCATAGGCGAAGTACCCCACCAGCCCGCCGGTGAAGGGGGGCAGGTAGTCCAGCCGTGGGCTTTTGTAGCCCGCCAGCAGCTGCCGCAGGTAGCGGGCCGGGTCCTGGGTCTCCACCTCCAGGCTCCCCACCCTCAGCCGGCCGTGGGAGCAGGTCACCGACAGCTTGGGGTCGAAACCCAGGAAGGTGTACCGACCCCAGGTCTCCTGTCCCGCCACCGACTCCAGCAGGTAACAGTGGCTGGACACATTTTTCAGAATCTTCAGCGCCTGAATGGGGGTGAGAAAGTCGGACAGCAGTTCCCGGCTCACCGGCGCCACCCGGTAGCGGCCTTGGGCCGCCAGGGCCTTGATCTCCTCCAGCGTGGGCAGGATCTTCATATACATTCCTCCTGACGGTCTGCCAGGGGGCATAAAAAAACGCCCCTGGCAGAAGAGTTTTCTTCTGCCAAGGACGAATAAACACTTATCCGCGGTGCCACCTTGATTCGCGGCCATGACGCCGCGCCCTTGTCGGGATACCAGCATATCCCCGGCAACTGACGTATGCCCTCACGTCGCGGAATACTAAGCGGAACCCCACTGTTCCCCGCGCCCTCAGCGGTCCATTTGACGATCTGTTTCCCACCCGACTCTCAGCACCGCGGGCTCTCTGTGGGGGCATGGTCGCCGTTATCTCCGCTTCAACGGTTTGCCCTATGAAATTGTGTGGATTATAACACCAGTCGGAATCGCTGTCAAGAAATTTTTTCGCCGCCATCTCCCGCACCCACCGGGGAGTGCATAAACGGCGGCCGGACAAAAAAACCGCCGCGAACTGACGTTCGCGGCGGCTTGGCGCAGAAGGAGGGATTTGAACCCTCGCGACGGTTTCCCGCCCTACTCCCTTAGCAGGGGAGCCCCTTCGGCCACTTGGGTACTTCTGCATGCCGAATAAAAAAAGTAATTCAATTAAAATGTGGCGGAGAGAGTGGGATTCGAACCCACGGATGCTTCCACATCGCCGGTTTTCAAGACCGGTTCCTTCAACCACTCGGACATCTCTCCACGCCCTGTCCAGGTCAAATGCAAAAACGATTATACAGCACGCCCTCCCCTTTGTCAATCTCTTTTTTGCATTTTTTGAAAATTGCCCTGCCCGCCGCCCTCAGGGGCGGCAGGCACGTTTCGCCAGGACCCGGGGGAAGGCCCGCAGGAAGAGGCAGGAGGTCACCGTGGCGGCCACCAGGTCGGCAATGGGCTCGGACAGGAAGGCGGCCTCGGCGGACACCAGGGCAGGCAGCAGCAGCAGGCAGGCCAGAAACACGCTCTTGCGGAAGAGGGAGCAGAACAGGGCCAGCCGCACCTGCCCCAGGGCGGTGGTCTCATCCACCAGGGGATACTGCACCGCCAGGGGGAGGATCATGGCGGTAAACACCTTGATGTACCCAACCGACCGGGCCGCCAATTCCGGGTCCCGGGTGAACAGGCTCACAAATGCAGGCGACAGGGTGTGGGTCACCACCATCATCCCCCCGCAGAAGGCCAGGCACAGCCCCACGATGACTTTCATGGCGGACTTGATCCGTCCGGCGTTCCCCGCCCCGTAGTTGAAGCTGATCACCGGCTGGGTGCCCAGGGTGAGGCCCCCCATGGGCAGGGTGATGAGCAGCAGGTAGCTCTGGACAATGGTGGCGCAGGTCACCAGGGTGTCCCCCAGCTCCGCCCCGCCGTACCGCTGGAGCACCGTGTTGAGCACGATGAGCAGCACGCTGTCGGTGGCCAGAATCAGGAAGGGCGACAGGCCGAAGGTGGCCACCCGGACCATAATCCGCCCGTCAAAGCCTCCCCACCGCAGGGGCACCGGCATCCGCCGGCGCAGGAGAGCGCACAGCACAAAGGCGCAGGAGGCCATCTGGGAGAGGACGGTGGCGTAGGCCGCCCCCGCCACCCCCAGATCCAGGGCAAAGATGAACACCGGGTCCAGGGCGATGTTGAGCACCGCCCCCAGCATCACCGTGGCCATGCCCAGACCGGAGAAGCCCTGGGCGATAAGGAAGCTGTTCATGCCGGTAGCCATCAGGGCGAAAAAGGTGCCGGCGGTGTAGATGGTCAGATAGGAGTCGGCGTAGCCGAAGGTGGCGGGGCTGGCCCCAAACCACCACAGCAGCTGTCCCTTCAGCAGCAGGAACAGGGTGGTGAGCACCCCCGACAGCGCCAGCAGCATGAGAAAGCAGTTGGACAGCACCCGGGAGGCCTCCCGCCGGTTCCCCTCCCCCATCCGCATGGCCAGTATGGGCGCGCCCCCCAGGCCCACCAGCGTGGCAAAGGAGCCCAGCAGGGTGACGATGGGGCCGCACACCCCCACCCCCGCCAGGGCCAGATCCCCGATCTCCGGGATGTTGCCAATATAAATCCGGTCCACGATGCTGTACAGCACGCTGACCAGCTGGGCCAGCATGGTGGGAATGGCCAGCCGGCACACCAGGGGGAACACCGGGTCCCGGCCCAGGTCGTTGGTTCGTCCCATATTCATCCTCCTTTGCGGCGTCCCGGGCATTATACCGCGTTTTCCCCGCCGGGGCAACCCCTTTTTCCGGCTTTAGCACTCCGTTATCAAGAGTGCTAACGTTTACAATTTAGACATAATTTAATGTATATTTGTTCACAGCTCAGCTCTATAATCTCTATCAGAAAACAAGATAAGCCCCGGCATTACGGGACAGAAAGAGGATGAGCGCCTTGGAATATCCGATGTTTTAGCAATTCAATCAATCGACTGCTAACCCACAATGCAAACTGATTTACAGATTAAGGAGAGATCTTTATGTTTGGCATGCTTCCTTTTGAGCACAATAACGACAACCTGTTCGACACCTTCGATAACTTCACCCGCAGCTTTTTCCAGAACAGCAACGCCAACCTGCCCGCCTTCCGCACCGATATCCGGGACGCCGGCGACAAGTTTGTTTTAGAAGCGGAGCTGCCCGGCTTCCAGAAGGAGGACATTAAGCTGGACCTGAAGGACGGCATCCTGACCATCTCCGCCGAGCACAAGACCCAGCAGGAGCAGAAGGATGAGAAGGGCACCTACATCCGCCGGGAGCGGCGGTACGGCTCCTTCACCCGTTCCTTTGACATCACCGGCATTGATGAGAGCGGCATCACTGCCGCCTACCAGAACGGCATTCTGGAGCTGAATCTGCCCAAGGCCGTCCCCGTGGTTCCTGAGACCCGTCGGATCGCCATTGATTGACCTGGAAGCGCGGGAGCCGGTCAGCCTTGGCTGACCGGCTCTCTTCCGTTTCCCCACCGCAAGAAAGGATGTGACGCCACATGAACGCGCAGAAATACACCCAGAAAACCATGGAGGCGGTGCAGACCGCCCAAAGCCTGGCCACCGAGTACGGCAACCAGCAGATCGAGCAGCCCCACCTGCTGCTGGCCCTGCTGGTCGACGAGGCCGGCCTCATCCCCCAGCTGCTGGGGAACATGGGCCTCACCGTGCCCTCCTTCACCGCCGCCGCCCGGGCGGAGGTGGAAAAGCTGCCCCGTGTGTCCGGCTCCGGCCGGGAGCAGGGCAAGATCTACGTGGCCCAGGACGTGGACAAGTGCCTGAACACCGCCGAGTCCATCGCTTCCTCCATGAAGGACGAGTACGTCTCGGTGGAGCACCTGCTGCTCTCCCTGATTGATACCGCCAACAGCGCCTTAAAATCCCTCTTCCGCACCTATAACGTCACCAGGGAGGGGGTGCTCCAGGCCCTCACCGCCGTCCGGGGCAACCAGAGGGTCACCTCCGACAACCCGGAGGACACCTACAACGCCCTGAAAAAGTACGGCTCCGACCTGGTGGAGCGGGCCCGGCAGAACAAGCTGGACCCGGTCATCGGCCGGGACGACGAGATCCGCAACGTCATCCGCATCCTCAGCCGGAAGAGCAAGAACAACCCGGTGCTCATCGGTGAGCCCGGCGTGGGCAAGACCGCCATCGCCGAGGGACTGGCCCAGCGGATCGTCAAGGGGGACGTGCCCGCCTCCCTGAAGGACAAGACCATCTTCGCCCTGGACATGGGCTCCCTCATCGCCGGGGCCAAGTACCGGGGCGAGTTTGAGGAGCGGCTGAAGGCCGTCCTCAACGAGGTGCGCAAATCCGAGGGCCGCATCATCCTCTTCATCGACGAGCTGCACACCATCGTGGGCGCCGGCAAGACCGAGGGGGCCATGGACGCGGGCAACCTGCTTAAGCCCATGCTGGCCCGGGGCGAGCTCCACTGCATCGGCGCCACCACCCTCAACGAGTACCGGCAGTATATCGAAAAGGACGCCGCCCTGGAGCGGCGGTTCCAGCCCGTGATGGTCAACGAGCCCACGGTGGAGGACACCATCGCCATCCTCCGGGGCCTGAAGGAGCGCTACGAGGTATTCCACGGGGTCAAGATCCAGGACGGCGCCATCATCGCCGCCGCCACCCTGTCCGACCGGTATATCACCGACCGCTTTTTGCCCGATAAGGCCATCGACCTGGTGGACGAGGCCTGCGCCATGATCCGCACCGAGATCGACTCCATGCCCACCGAGCTGGACATCATCCAGCGGAAAATCATCCAGCACGAGATTGAGGAGGCCGCCCTGAAAAAGGAGGACGACGCCATCTCCCGGGAGCATCTGGCCGAGATTCAGAAGGAGCTGGCCGAGATGCGGGACGAGTTCAACGCCAAGAAGGCCCAGTGGGAGAACGAAAAGAACGCCATCGGCAAGGTGCAGAAGCTGCGGGAGGATTTGGAGGCGGCCAACGCCCAGCTGGAGAAGGCCCAGCGGGAGTACGACCTGAATAAAGCCGCCGAGCTGCAATACGGCCGCATCCCCGAGCTGCGCCGCCAGCTGGAGGCCGAGGAGGCCATCGCCAACGAAGGCAAGGCCCGCTCCCTGCTGCGGGACAAGGTCACCGAGGAGGAGATCGCCCGCATCATTGAGCGGTGGACCGGCATCCCGGTGGCCAAGCTGATGGAGGGCGAGAGAGAGAAGCTGCTCCACCTGGAGGACATTCTCCACCAGCGGGTGGTGGGCCAGGACGAGGCGGTGCGCCTGGTCAGCGAGGCCATCCTCCGCTCCCGGGCGGGCATCGCAGACCCCGACCGGCCCATCGGCTCCTTCCTGTTCCTGGGCCCCACCGGCGTGGGCAAGACCGAGCTGGCCAAGACCCTGGCCGAGGCCCTGTTCGACAGCGAAAAGAACATGGTGCGCATCGACATGAGCGAATACATGGAGAAATTCTCCGTATCCCGGCTCATCGGCGCTCCTCCGGGCTATGTGGGCTATGAGGAGGGCGGCCAGCTCACCGAAGCCGTCCGCCGCCACCCCTATTCCGTGGTCCTCTTCGACGAGGTGGAGAAGGCCCACCCCGACGTGTTCAACATCCTGCTCCAGGTGCTGGACGACGGCCGGATCACCGACAGCCAGGGCCGCACCGTGGACTTCAAGAACACCATCATCATCCTCACCTCCAACCTCGGCTCCCAGTTCCTGCTGGACGGCATCGACGCCAGCGGCGAGATCACCGAGGAGGCCAAGGGCCAGGTGGAGGAGCTGCTGCGGCGGTCCTTCCGGCCGGAGTTCCTGAACCGGCTGGACGAGATCGTGTTCTACAAGCCCCTCACCCGGGACAACATCACCCACATCATCGACCTGCTGATGGGCGAACTCAACCAGCGCCTTAGCGAGAAGCAGCTGACGGTGGTACTCACCGAGCAGGCCAAGCGCTATATCATTGACAGCGCCTACGACCCTGCCTTTGGCGCCCGGCCCCTGCGCCGCTTTGTGCAGCACAGCGTGGAGACCCTCATCAGCCGGAAAATCATCGCCGACCAGGTGGCCCCCGGGGACACCCTCACCGTGGACTACCGGGACGGCCAGCTCACCGTGGAGAGCGGTACCGTGCTCACCGGCGAGATCGTGGACGGCTGAGTCCCGCCATACAAACCCGCCAGGGGCGCCACAGGCCATCGGTCTGCGGCGCCCCTGGCGCACTTGGCCTTGAAATTGTCCAGGCCTCACCCTATAATAATGTCTGCTGAATAAACCGAAAATCGGTTTATTCGCGCGGCGGCAGCCGCGCGATTCCATAAAAACGGCTCAAAGGGCCGCTTTTATGGAATTCAGCCATTGTCACAATGCGTATTTCCACTGGTGCGTCGAAACGCACCAGTGGAAGGTGCAAGGCTTTTGGACAAAATTGTCCAAAAACCTTGCACTTGAACAAAGCCATTTTGCCTTGAAAGCCTTGGGTTTCAAGGCTCGTGGCTTTGTTCAGTACGCATTGTAATAATATTGAACATCACACCAGAGTAACCGATCGGGGGAGCATCCAATATGGCAACCGACATGAAGGACACCATCGCCCAGGCGGCGAAATATCTTGTGATGGAAAAGGGCGTCAAGCGCCTGACCGTAAAGGACATCGTGGAGGAATGCCACATCACCCGGCAGGCCTTTTACTACCACTTTGAGGACATCCCCGGTCTGTTCCGCTGGATCATCGAGCGGGACACCGCTCGCACGATGGCGGAGCTCCAAGAGCTGAAGGGCGGCGAGGCTCAGCTGCGCTACCTGTTCGTCATGGCCATCAACGCACTGCCCTACATGAAAAAGGGGATGGAGAGCAACTACCGGGCTGAGCTTGAGCGGTTCATCAACCAGTATTTCCAGCGCCTGTTCCAGCAGGTCAGCGACAAGGCCAAGCTCTACCAGAACTGCACCCGGGCCGAGGCCAACCTGATCCTGCGCTACCACAGCCAGGCGGTGCTGGGGCTGCTGCGCAGCTGGAGCGAGGAGGACACCAAAAACCTGGACCAGATCGTCCACACCGTGTTTCGCCTGATGACCGTGGGCATCCCGCCCCTGACATAACCCCATGCAGCCCCGCCCTCCAGCGGGGCTTTTGGTTGTTTTGCGGAAAAATTAAGGAATTCTTATGGCAGTCCGGCCGCCGATGTGGTAGCCTATAAGACAGTATACCGAAAGACGAGGCGACGCTGCTTGAAACACCCTCCCAAATGGCTCCCCGCTCTGGCGCTGACCGTCCTGCTGCTGGGCGGCGGCTTTCTGCTGCTCTGGAACACCGGCTTTTTCTCCTGCCTGGGCTCCCAGGAGGAGATGCAGGCCTACATCTCCCACTTCTCCCCCTTCTCCCACCTGTTCTACTTTGTGCTCCAGCTCCTCAGCGTGGTGGTGGCCCCCATCCCCAGCAACATCACCGCCCTGGCCGGGGCGCTCCTCTTCGGCACCTGGCCCGCCTTCCTGCTCACCTGGGGAGCGGTGGTGGCCGGGTCGGTGCTGGTGTTCTGGCTGGCCCGGGTGCTGGGACAGCCCTTCGCGGATCGGCTGGTCAGCAAGGCCGCCTCCGCCAAGTACCTGGAGCTGGTGCGCCGGAAGCGGGACGTGTTCCTCTTCCTGGCCTTTCTCTTCCCCTTCTTCCCCGACGACCTGCTGTGCATCCTGGCGGGACTCACCGATATCCCCCTGGGCCGGTTCTGCCTGCTGGTGCTGGTTGCCCGGCCCTGGGGCCTGCTGGTGTCCTGCCTGGTGGGGGGCTCGGTGCTGGCCGTCCCCTACTGGGCCATGGCCCTCATGGGAGCGGCAGGTCTGGCCATCTTTGTGGTGTGCATGAAGTACGGCGACCGCTGGGAGCAGAAGCTGCTGGAGCGGTTCCGAAAATGAAACGGGACGTTCCTTTTGTGCTGGTTCAGGGCTGCCTGTACGTTTCCTTCTTAACCCTGGATCTGGCCCTGCCGGGCAGCGGCTGGGACGTGCCGCTGAAATACCTGTCCATTCTGCTGTGCTTTCTCTTCGTGCTCCGGGCGGGGGCGGGGTCCGACCGAGCCCTCATGGGAACCGCTCTGGGGTTCACCCTGCTGGCCGACCTCTTCCTGCTGGTGCTGAACCGCCGCTATCCGGCGGGAGTAGCCGCCTTCTGTGTGGTGCAGCTGCTCTACCTGACCCGCATCCTCCGGGCCCGCCCCAAGGCCCTTCCCCTCCGGCTGGCCCTCCGGGGGCTGGTGACCTGGGCCGCCCTGACGGCGGTGTGGCTGCTGTCCGCCTGGGAACCCCTTACCTGCCTCTCCCTGTTCTACTTCGCCCAACTGGCCTGCAACGCCGGGGACGCCCTCACCCTGGGGCCCCGGTACCGGCGGTTTGCCCTGGGGCTGGCCCTCTTCATCGGCTGCGACCTGTGCGTGGGCCTGCAAAACTTGTCCCCCTGGCTCTCCGGCATCCCCGCCGTCCTGCTGGCCTTTTCCCGGGTGGGCATGTGGCTGTTCTACCTGCCCTCCCAGGTGCTGTTAGCCCTGTCTGTACAAAGGAAGTGATCTGATGCATCCCTCCAAACCCGCCGCCCTGGTGTGTATCGCGGCCCTGGCCGGGCTGATTCTCAGCTTATCCATCGCAGTACCCATATTGTTCCGTCCCTTCTATTACCTCCAGATCGACGCCCTGGACCTGCCGGAGCGCACCGGTTGGTCGGAGGAGACCATCCGGGAGGCCTATGATGAGGTGCTGGACTTCTGCGTGCTGGGCAAGCCCTTCGGCACCGGCCAGCTGGCCTGGTCGGAGTCGGGCCGCAGCCACTTTGCCGACGTGCGGGGGCTCTTTCTGCTGGACTTTGCCGTGCTGGGCGGATCGGCCTTGATCCTGATCCTGCTGGCGGTACTCCGGCGGGCGGGAAAGCGCTCCTATTACCGGTTCTTGGGCCGGGGACCGGGCTTCTGGGCGGGGGTGACCGCCGGCGGGCTGGTGCTGGTGGTGGCGGGCCTGGCCGCCCTGGACTTCCAGCGGGCCTTTGTGGTGTTCCACGCCCTCTTCTTCCCCGGCAAGGACAACTGGATTTTCGACCCCGCCACCGACCAGATCATTCTGGTCATGCCCGAGGTCTTTTTTCGCAACTGCGCCATCCTCATCGGCGTGATTCTGCTGGTCTGCTGCGTGGGGCTCATTCTGGCCGACCTGCGGCCCCGGCGGAAGTAACTCCCCCGCCCCGCCGGCGGGGACAAAAAACGAGGTCAAGTCCGGGTGGACTTGACCTCGTTTTCAGTTCAGATGGCTCCCAACGGGACTCAGGCCAGCTGGGCCTTGGCCATGTCGGTGAGGGCGGTGAAGGCGGCCTTGTCGTTGACGGCCAGCTCAGCCAGCATCTTGCGGTTGATCTCCACGCCGGCCTTCTTCAGGCCGTTCATGAAGGTGGAGTAGTTCATGCCGTTCATCTTGCAGGCGGCGGAGATGCGGGTGATCCACAGGGAGCGGAAGTCGCGCTTCTTCAGCCGGCGGCCGGTGTAAGCGTAGGTCAGGGACTTCATGACCTGCTCGTTGGCCATCTTGAAGTGCTTGCTCTTGGCGCCCCAGTAGCCCTTGGCCAGCTTCAGGATCTTATTTCTTCTCTTGCGCGTCATCATCGCGCCTTTGACTCTTGCCATTGTAAAAAGCCTCCTATATTAAGGTAAAGTAGGTTATCTTATTTGTAGGGGATCATGCGCTTGATGGCGGGCTCGTTGGTCTTGTCCGCGTAAGCGCCAGCACGGAGGCCTCTCTTGCGCTTGGTGTCCTTGCCGTGGCCGTTGAGCAGATGAGACTTGAACGCATGGGCGCGCTTCACCTTCCCGGACTTGGTCAGGTTGAATCTCTTCTTGGCGCCGGAGTGAGTTTTCAGTTTAGGCATGGTGGTTAACTCCTTTGTCTTTGGATTTCAGGAATGGGTCAGGACTTTTTGTTGTCCTTGGCTACCTTGGGGGAGAGGAACATGGACATGTGCCGTCCGTCCAGCTTGGGGTCCTTATCCAACGCGGCCACCTCGCTGCACTGCTCCGCAAACTTGAGCAGCAGGCCCTTGCCGATGTCGGTGTGGGCCATCTCACGGCCGCGGAAGCGGACGGTGACCTTCACCCGATTGCCCTGGGCCAGGAACTTTTGGGCGTTGCGGAGCTTGACGTTGAAATCGTTCACGTCAATGCCCGGCGACATGCGGACTTCCTTGATCTCCACCACATGCTGGTTCTTGCGCGCCTCTTTCTCCCGCTTGGTCTGCTCAAACTTGTACTTGCCATAGTCCATGAGCTTGCACACCGGGGGAACGGCGTTGGGAGAGATCTTCACCAGGTCCAGGTTCTGCTCGACGGCGCGCTCCAGCGCCTCCCGGGCGGACATGATCCCCAGCTGCTCGCCGCTGTCGGAGACCAGTCGGACCTCCTTGTCGCGGATCTCTTCGTTGATCTGATGACCCTGTTTGCTGATACGAAAGCACCTCCAATACGATTGCATACAAAAACGCGGTTACCAGTCCGGTACCCGCGCCACAACAGAACAGCAACGCCGAACACACGGCGCGCCGCTGACCATGTTGACCTCTTTGCTGCCGCTGGAGGTGAGGAGGGGGTACCATCCTGCTTTGTTGTACTCCGATAGTATACCAAACCCATCTGCCCATGTCAAGAGGAAAAATTGCTTTTTCTTTGGGCCCGCCTGTGATATAATATTAACAGCTGCCGCACATGCGCGGCAGGATACGGTGTATCCAGACCGTGGGAAAGGAGGCCCGGCTGTGCGCATCCTCATCTCCCCCGCCAAAAAGATGCAGGCGGACACCGACAACTTTGCCGTCCGGGCCCTGCCCGCCTTTCTGCCCCAGACCCGCCGGCTGCTGGCCGCCCTGACGGCCATGGACGGCCCCAGTCTGAAACGGCTGTGGAAGTGCAACGACGCCATCGCCGCCCTCAACCTGGACCGGCTGGCCCGCATGGAGCTGGAGCGAAACCTGACCCCCGCCCTGCTGTCCTATCAGGGCATCCAGTACCGGTACATGGCCCCCGGGGTGTTCAGCCGGGACCAGCTGGAGTATGTCCAGGAACACCTACGAATCGTCTCCGGGTTCTACGGCCTGCTGCGGCCCTTTGACGGGGTCACCCCCTACCGGCTGGAGATGGCCGCCCCCCTGGCCGTGGACGGCCACAGAGACCTGTACGCCTTCTGGGGGGACAAGCTGGCCGCTTCCCTGGCCGCCGAGACCGATTTGGTGGTCAACCTGGCCTCCAAGGAGTACAGCAGGGCGGTCTCCCCCCACCTCCCCCCTGCCGTGCGGCTGCTCACCTGCACCTTTGGGGAACTGCTGGGCG
This sequence comes from uncultured Eubacteriales bacterium, assembly GCA_949289455.1. GTDB lineage: Bacteria > Bacillota > Clostridia > Oscillospirales > Oscillospiraceae > Flavonifractor. The sequence goes on along the minus strand of CASEOA010000080.1, from coordinate 31,315 downwards.
GCAAGGTGTTGGAAAAGGGCACCATGTGCAAAATGGCCCGGGGGCAGATGGTCCGCTGGATAGCGGAGCACAACGCGGCCCGGGGGGAGGAGCTCCAGGCCTTTTCCGACCTGGGCTACCGCTTTGACCCCACCCGCTCCACTCCGGAGCACTATGTATTTTTGAAGGAGGAACCCTGATATGCTGGAAGCCGGAACCAAAGCCCCTGACTTTACCCTGCCCGACAAGGAGGGCAACTCCGTCACCCTGTCCAGTTTTCTGGGCAAGCGGGTGGTGGTCTACTTCTACCCCCGGGACAACACCCCCGGCTGCACACGTCAGGCCAACGCCTACGCCGCCGCCTACCAGGAGTTCAACGACCTGGACACGGTGGTCATCGGCATCAGCAAGGACTCGGTGGCCTCCCACCAGAAGTTTGCTCAGAAATACGAGCTGCCCTTCCTGCTGCTGTCCGACCCGGAGCTGTCCGCCATCCAGGCCTACGGGGTGTGGCAGGAGAAGAAGAACTACGGCAAGGTGTCCATGGGAGTGGTGCGCTCCACCTTCATCATCGGACCCGACGGGGTCATCGAAAAGGTGATGCCCAAGGTGAAGCCGGACACCAACGCCGCCGACGTGCTGGCCTATCTGAAGGGCTGAATCTGACATATTGCTATGAAAAGGGGCTGTTGCAATCTGCAACAGCCCCTTTTTTGCTTACACTCTGGTCCAGGTGGTGCCTTCCTTGCTGTCCTTGATCTCCACGCCCATCTCCTTGAGCTGGTCCCGGATGGCGTCGGCGGTGGCCCAGTCCTTGGCCTTCTTGGCCTCCAGGCGCTTGGCGATGAGGGCCTCGATCTCCTCGGCCCCCTCCACCGGGGCGGCAGCCTTCTCCCGGAGGGCGGCGGCCTTCTCCAGCAGGCTCAGGCCCAGCACGGTGTCAAAGCTGCCGATGATTGCCCGCTTGGTGGCGTCGTTCACGTCGGCCTTGAGCACGTCGTACAGGGCGGTGACCCCCAGGGAGGTGTTCAGGTCGTTGCCCACCGCCTCGATAAAGGCGGCCTTATACCGGGCGGCGGCCTCCTCATCCACCGGGGCGGGGTCGTCGGACAGGGCGGCCACCCGGGCCACCAGCTTGTCGTAGGCCGCCTTGGCGTTGTCCAGGTTCTCCCAGGTAAACACCAGGCCCTTGCGGTAGTGGGACTGGAGGCAGAAGAACCGGTAGATCAGGGGATCGTACCCCTTCTCCTCCAGCAGGGAGACGGTGAGGAACTCCCCCTTGGACTTGGACATCTTGCCGGAGTTGGTATTCAGGTGATGGACGTGCATCCAGTACTTGCACCAGGGATGGCCCAGATAGGACTCGGACTGGGCGATCTCGTTGGTGTGGTGGGGGAATGCGTTGTCGATGCCGCCGCAGTGGAGGTCCAGGTACTCCCCATTGTACTTCATGGAGATGCAGGAGCACTCGATGTGCCAGCCGGGATAGCCCACCCCCCAGGGAGAGTCCCACTTCAGGGCCTGATCCTCAAACTTGGACTTGGTGAACCACAGCACAAAGTCGTTCTTGTTGCGCTTGTTGGTGTCCTCCTCCACGCCCTCCCGGACGCCCACCGCCAGGTCCTCCTCGTCGTGGTCGTTGAACACATAGTACTTGCCCAGCTTGGAGGTGTCAAAGTACACGTTGCCCCCCGCCAGATAGGCGTAGCCGGTGTCCAGCAGCTTGGTGATGACCTTGATATAGTCGTCGATCATGCCGGTGGCGGGCTGCACTGCGTCGGGGTACTTGATGTTCAGCTTCTTGCAGTCGGCAAAAAAGGCGTCGGTATAGAACTGGGCGATCTCCATCACGCTCTTGTGCTCCCGCTTGGCCCCTTTGACCATCTTGTCCTCGCCGGTGTCGGCGTCGGAGGCCAGGTGGCCCACGTCGGTGATATTCATCACCCGGTTCACTTGATAGCCCTCATAGCGGAGGTACTTCTCCAGCACGTCCTCCATGATATAGCTGCGCAGGTTGCCGATGTGGGCGAAGTGGTACACGGTGGGGCCGCAGGTATACATCTCCACCTTGCCGGGGGTGTGGGGCACAAACTCCTCTTTGGTGTGGGTGGCGGAATTATACAGTTTCATGTTCTGTCGCTCCTTATTGATTTTGGCTTCTGGCCTGTTCATCCATCAGCTGCTCCAGCCACTCCAGGCGGGAGCTGATGGCTTGCAGTTCCTTCTGCACCGGGTCGGTGACGTGGATCTGATCCACCGAGGAGGCGTAATCCACCTTCTCCCCGGCGATGCGCACCACCCGGGCGGGCACGCCCACGGCGGTGGCGTTGGAGGGGATCTCGGTGAGCACCACCGCGTTGGCGGCGATGCGGGAGTTGTCCCCCACCTTGAAGGGGCCCAGCACCTTGGCCCCGGTGGACACCATCACGTTGTTGCCCAGGGTGGGGTGGCGCTTGCCGTGGTCCTTGCCGGTGCCCCCCAGGGTCACCCCGTGGTAGATCAGGCAGTCGTCCCCGATTTCGGCGGTCTCGCCGATGACGATGCCCATGCCGTGGTCGATGACGAACCGGCGGCCGATCTTGGCCCCGGGATGGATCTCGATGCCGGTCCAGAACCGACTCCACTGGCTGACAAACCGGGCCAAAAATTTCAGCTTGTGCCGGTAGAGGAAATGGGCCGCCCGGTGGTAGATGATGGCGTGCACGCCGGGGTAGAGCAAAAAGATCTCCAGGCGGCTGCGGGCCGCCGGGTCCCGGGCCTGGTAGGCCCGCAAAGTCTCGCCAAGTCTGGTCAGGGTCAACACCTCCAAATGAAAAACGCCTCTTATGCCCAAGGGCATAAGAGGCGATAATATCGCGGTTCCACTCTCATTTCTCACTCAATGGCTGATGACGGGGCCAGCCGGGGGGCGTCCACATCCCCCGCGCTCCCGGACGCACCTTCTCCAGTTACCCCCTGGGACCGCTCTCAGCCGGTGACGTTCCCTCTCTGGCGGGTACTCGCTGGGTACTCTTTCCGTTCCTCACGCTATTCACCTATGGAACATTATACTACCACGACAGATATTGTGTGTCAAGTTCTCCCCAAGGTTCCTCACCAAAAAAGAGGATCATCCTCGGGCAGCTGGGAGAAATAGCGGTACAGGAAGGTAACGATCTCCCCCCTGGAGCAGACCTTATAGGGGGAGAAGGTGGTGGAAGAGGTGCCGGTGGTCACCCCCGCATCCACCGCCCAGGAAACTACCTGCGCCAAGAAGGAATCATCCACGTCGGTAAAGGGTATTGTAACGCTCCCCTCAGGACATCCCGCCACACACCAGATATAATAGACCGCCTCCAGACGAGTACAGGGCTTGTTGGGATCCATCCCCGGATCTCCCGCCATGTAGCTGTAGTAGGCCCAGCGCAGGGGTTCGTAATAATACTGCTCTGGGGTAATGACCGGGTTGGTAAAGGGGTTCCCGCTGCCCAAGGGCTCCGGCTTGCCGGCGGCCCGCCAGAGGAAGGTCAGGATCTCGGCATGGCTGCACTTCCTATCCGGGCTGAAGGTGGTGGCGGAGGTACCGGTGGTCACCCTCTGGGCCACCGCCCAGATGACGCTCTGGAAGAAGTAGTCGGACTGCGCTACGTCGGAAAAAGCGGACCAGTAGGCCATTCCCCGGGGAACAGGGCCCTGGGCAGTCTGTACCCACAGGAACAGCTCATCCCCGCCCTGGGCAGCCACATAGTCATTGAGCCGGCGCAGCAGGGTGCCGTCGGTCAGGCTGGCCTGGGCGAGCCGCTGCCCCGTCTGAGACCCCACTTCGGCCCCCTCCCCCACAAAGTAGAGGGACAGGTCCTCCCGCTGGGAAAAGGTAGCCTGAGGGCCGGAGGACTGAATGGATACCCTCCCGGTGGTCCAGCAGTTTTCGTATTTGTCGCTGTAGAAGTAGCCGGGCAGGTAATCCCCGTCGATCCCTCCCGCGCTGACCTGGTCGTGAGGCATGGATACCGAGATGTCGCCTATGTGGTAGCAGTTGCGCACCTTGACGGAGCTGTTCACCGAACCGCAGACGCCTCCCACGCTGATCTGCCCGGGCTCCTTCAGCGCGGAGGGCTGGACGTCCGCCGTGATGGCGCCCCGGCTGCCGCAGTTGCGCAATTCGGCCCGGTTGAAGCTCAAAAAGCCCACGACGCCTCCAATGGTGATCCCGCAGCCGGGCACCAGGCCGGTGGCCGAAATGTCGCCGGTATAGGTGCAGCCGTCCATGCGCCCTCCCAGGTAACCCGCCACGCCGCCGACCTCATAGTAGCCAAAGTTCTCCACTCCGTACTCGGTACACTCGGCGGTGATATCCACTGTGGCGCTGGAGTTGAGCACAGCTCCCTCTTCTACCCGGGCCACCAGGCCCCCGATATACATGATGTCGATCGCCCGCAGCCGGCCTTCCGCATGGCAGTTTTCCACCGTGCCGAAGGACAGATAGGCCAGGGGTGCCGAGCCGGTGACATTCACCTCCGCCAGGGTCAGGTCCCGGACGGTTCCCTCCCCGGAGATGGTACTGAAAAGACTGCCCCCGTTAAGGCCGGTGATGGTATGGCCATTGCCGTCAAAGGTGCCGCTGTAGCCGTCCGAATCCCAGCTTCCACCCATGGGTTCCCAGGCACCTTCCATGGTCAGGTCGATGTCGGCCACCAGCATGCCGTCTGTCCCCCGGTCCGCCGCCACCTGTTGGGCAAAGAGCCTCAGATCCTCCGCCGTGGCGATCTCCATTACGGTTCCGGGCTGATAGGCCGCCGCCGGAGAGGTCTGCCGGCTGGCGGCGGCTGCTCCTCCCGGAAGCAGCAGACACAGGCAGAGTACCAGAGCCAACATGTGTTTCAACGTCTGTTTTTTCATCGGGCTCACCCTTCCATTTCGTTTCTAGTTCAGGGAAACGCAGGAACATGGGGTTTCGCTTCCGCCTTCCGGCGGGACTCACAGATGCTCGGTATCCATCACGTCTTTGTTGCGGACAAAATACTCCAGTCCGGAGTAGATGGTGGTGGCCAGGATCACGACCTCACACACCAGATCCAGGGTCTGGTACCGGAAGGCCAGCATCAGGCAGATGCACACCATGGTGGAGGCGGTCTTGACCTTGCCCGACCAGCCGGCGGCGATGACCCGGCCGTGCTCCACGGCGATGAGCCGCAGGCCGGTTACGGCAAACTCCCGCACCACCACGATGAGCAGGGCCCAGGCGGGGATGCGCCCCACCTCCACGAACCACATCAGGGCGGCCATGACCAGCATCTTATCCGCCAGAGGGTCCATAAACTTGCCGAAGTCGGTGACCAGATTCCGGTGGCGGGCGATATAGCCGTCCACAAAGTCAGTGACGCTGGCCAGGATAAAGACGGCCAGGGCCGCCAGCATGTGATAGGGGAAGTCCACATAGAGTACGATGAGAAACACCGGGATGAGCAGCACCCGGAGCATGGTCAGCTTGTTGGCGGTATTCACAGCGTCGTCACTCCTCTATCTCTCCGGTCAGATCCCCATCGCTGGTACCGGTGATACGCACGTTCACAAAGCTGCCAGCGGGTACCACGCCCCCGGCGGTAAAGTACACCTTCCCGTCCACGTCGGGGGAGTCGGCGTAGGACCGGCCCGCAAAGCAGCCCATGTCCGGGTCAAAGCCCTCGCACAGCACCTCCAGGGTCTCCCCCAGCCGGCTCTCGTTCCAGCCGTCCATCACCCGGCTCTGGAGCTCCACCAGCAGCTCCACCCGCCGCTTGGCGGTGTCCGGGTCCACCTGGTCGGGCATGGCCGCGGCGGGGGTGCCCTCCTCGGGGGAAAACTGGAAAATCCCCGCCCGCTCGATGCGGCTCTCCCGCAGGAACTCGCACAGCTCCTCAAACTCTTCCTCGGTCTCGCCGGGCAGGCCGCAGATCAGGGAGGTGCGCAGCACCAGGCCGGGCAGCCGCTCCCGCAGCTTTTGGAGCAGGGCGATGATCTCCGCCTTGGTGGAGCGGCGGTTCATGGCCTTCAGAATGCGGTCGTTGATGTGCTGGAGGGGGATGTCGATATAGTTGAGGATCTTGTGCTCCCCGGCGATGACGTCGATGAGGTCGTCGTCCAGCTCATCGGGGTACAGATAGTGGAGCCGCACCCAGTGGAAGGGCAGCTTGCACAGTTCTTTCAGCAGCTCCCCCAGCATCCGCTTGTGGTACAGGTCGGTGCCGTAGCGGGTGATGTCCTGGGCGATGACGATGAGCTCCTTCACCCCGTCGTCGGCCAGCTTTTGGGCCTCGGCCAGCAGGGACTCCATGGTGCGGCTGCGGTAGCGGCCCCGGAGGGAGGGGATGACGCAGTAGGCGCAGTGGTTGTCGCACCCCTCGGCGATTTTCAGAAAAGCGGTATAGGGGGGCGTAGTCACCAGCCGGGCCCCGTCCTCAATGGTGTGGTGGATGTCCCCAAAATACGTGGGTATGTCCCCCTCCTCCATGGCGTCGATGGCCTGGACCACGTCGGTATAGCTGCCGGTACCCAGGATACCGTCTATTTCGGGCAGTTCCTCCAGGATCTCGTCCCGGTACCGCTGGGTGAGGCAGCCCGCCACCAACAGCTTGCCCAGCTTGCCCTGCTCCTTCAGGGCGGCCAGCTCCAGGATGTTCTGGATGGCCTCGGTTTTGGCCGACTCGATAAAACCGCAGGTATTGAGCACCGCCACGTCAGCCCCCTCCGGGTCAGCGGTGACGGTATGGCCGGCCCCTTTTACCAGGGCCATCATCTGCTCGGTATTCACCAGATTCTTGGCGCAGCCAAGAGAGATAAACGCAACCTTCAAGGGACAATCTCCTTACACAATGATGTATCTGCCCTCCCGGCGGGGGGGCATTTTGGGCTGCTGGTCGGGGTAGCCCAGGGTGACGGCCGCCACGAACTCCCCCTTGTCGGGGGCGAACCGCTGCTGGAAGGCGGGGCCGAAGCCCATGCGCTGGGGGGCGGACAGCCAGCAGGAGCCCACGCCCTTGTCCCAAGCGGCCAGCAGCACGTTTTCAATGGCGGCGGACACACTCTGCATGGCCCCGTCCCGGTCGGGGTAGTCCGGCTTCAGCAGGAACACCAGCACGCACACCGGCGCGCCCCCCAGGGTGGACAGGAACTTGTTGGTAATGCCCACCTGCTCCGGGTTTCGGGAAAACCGCTGCTCCAGCACGGGGGTGAACTTCTCCACCACGCCCCCCATGATCTGCTTGATCTCCGCCAGGGCTTCGGGGTCCTGGACAGCCACAAAATACCAGTGCTGCATATTGATGGCAGAAGGAGCGGCCAAACCAGCCTCCAAAATCTCCTCCAGCACCGCCCGGGGGATTGGATCTGCCTTGTAACGCCGGATGCTGCGGCGGGTGAGCAGGGCTTCTCTGGCGTCCATTACAATTCCTCCTCTGTGTCCGCGCCGTACCGGCGCAGTCCGTCCTTAATGTCCTCCCAGCGGTAGCCCCGGCGGGCCAGAGCGTTGGCCGCCCGCTGGTAGCTCTTGGGGTCGGTGAGATCGGCCCTCCGCAATTTTTTTTGCAGAAAGCTGTCGATGGAGGCCTCCGGGCCCTCCAGGTCCGCCAGCGCCTCCTCCCAGCAGTCCCGGGGCACGCCCCGGCGGTAGAGCTCTTCCCGGACCCGGCTGGGGCCGTAGCCCTTGGCGGTATAATGCTCCGCCACCGTCCGGGCGTACTGCCCGTCGTTGAGATAGCCCAGCTCCTCCAGCCGGTCGGCCACCGCCTCGGCGGTCTCCCGGTCAGCCATGGGCTCCTTGTCCCTGTTCCGGGGCCGGGCGGTGAGCTTGTCCACCAGCTCCTTCCGGGACAGGGGGCGCACGGCCAGCAGGTCCATGGCCTTCTCCCGCACCGCACCCGTTCTGGCGGCCGCGGTCAGTGCGTCCAGGTTCTCTTCGGTGAGCTCCAGGCCGGTACACAGGCCGAAGGCCACCACCTCGTTCTCGGTAATCCGCAGGATGGTCCCGTCCTCCAGGTGGCACAGCCACCGGCCCTGAATTCGGGCAGAGGGGGATAGTTTACTGATCCGCATCCTCAAAATCCTCGGCGGAAATATCCACCGCCCGGCCGGCGGCCTTGGCGGCGGCCCGGGCCTGGCTGCTCATCAGCTTGTAGGAGTTTTTGCGGATGTCCTCCTCCAGCTTGTCACACACCTCCGGGTTGTCCTTGAGGTACTGCTTGGCGGCGTCCCGGCCCTGGCCCAGGCGGGTCTCCCCCATGGCAAACCAGGAGCCCGACTTCTGCACCAGATCCAGCTTGGTGGCCAGATCCAGAATCTCGCCCACCTTGGAGATACCCTCGCCGTACATGATGTCAAACTCCGCCTCCTTGAAGGGAGGCGAGACCTTGTTCTTGACCACTTTTACCCGGGTGCGGTTGCCGATGATCTCGGAGCCGTTTTTCAGAGACTCCACCCGGCGCACGTCCATGCGGACGGAGGCGTAGAACTTCAGTGCCCGGCCGCCGGTGGTGACCTCCGGGTTGCCGTACATGACCCCCACCTTTTCCCGCAGCTGGTTGATAAAGATGACCACGCAGTTGGTCTTGGCGATGGAACCGGCCAGCTTCCGCAGGGCCTGACTCATGAGCCGGGCCAGCAGGCCCACATGGGAGTCCCCCATGTCCCCCTCGATCTCCGCCCGGGGGGTGAGCGCGGCCACCGAGTCCACCACCACCACGTCGATGGCGCCGGAGCGCACCAGGGCCTCGCAGATCTCCAGACCCTGCTCGCCGGTGTCCGGCTGGGAGATGAGCATGGAGTCGATATCCACCCCCAAGGCCCGGGCATAGTAGGGGTCCAGGGCGTGCTCGGCGTCGATGAAGGCCACCTCGCCTCCCCGCTTCTGGGCCTCGGCCACAATGTGGAGGGCCAGGGTGGTCTTGCCGGAGGATTCCGGCCCATAGATCTCGATGATACGGCCCTTGGGCACGCCGCCGATGCCAAGAGCCAGGTCCAGGGACAGGGAGCCGGTGGGGATGGCCTCCACCACAATGTCGGCGTTGTCCCCCAGGCGCATGATGGAGCCCTTGCCGTAGGCCTTTTCAATCTGGGCCATGGCGGTCTCCAGGGCCTTCTTCTTATCAGAGGCGGGAGCGGCGCTCTCCACCATAGACTTCTTCTTCTCTGCCATGTACGTATCTCCTCTCCGCCGCCGGAGCGGCGTGTTACACATTCAGGATGCCTTCCACCACCCGCCAGATGCCCTGAGTGTCCTGGGCGGCCCGGACATCCACATAGCCGTTGTCCTTCAGTAGGCTCTGCACGTCCCCGGCCTGGCCGACGCCCACCTCAAAGAGCAGGCTGCCCCCCGGCCGCAGAGCCTTGCCCCAGTTGGCCGCAATGGCCCGGTAGAAGTCCAGGCCGTCATCCCCGCCGTCCAGGGCGGAGTGGGGCTCATAGTCCCGCACGGACACGTCCAGCCCGGCGATATCCCCGCTGGGAATGTAGGGCGGGTTGCAGGCAATTACGTCAAAATCCCACAGGGCCGCCTCCGGAGGGGCCAGGGCGTCGGCCTGGAGGCAGGTCACCCGGGCATTGAGCTCACAGCGGCGGATGTTCTGCTTGCAGGTCCTGAGGGCGGCCTCGCTGAGATCGGCCAGCACCACCCGGCAGGAAGGCACGTTGGCGGCCACCGCCAGGCCCACGCAGCCGCTGCCGGCGCACAGGTCCAGCACCCGGGCCCCTTCCCCCGCCTCCCGGGCCAGGAGGATGGCCCGCTCGGCCAGCACCTCGGTGTCCATCCGCGGGATGAGCACTTCAGGGTCTATGGTCAGGGTCAGGCCGTAAAATTCCCACTCCCCGATAAGGTAGGCCACCGGCTCCCCCGCCAGGCGGCGCTCCACCAGGGCCGCCAGCTTCTCCTCCACCGAGCCGGAGGTGTACAGGGACATGTCCCGGTAAAACTGCTCCCGGGTCTTGCCCGCCGCAGCGCACACCAGCTCCCGGGCCTCCAGCTGGGCGCTCTCCACCCCGGCCGCCCGCAGGCGCCGGCGGGTGTCCAGGAAGAGGTTGTTGTAGGTGGTCGCCATAACTCCACGCTCCCCTGTCAGTCTCTCGTTCTCTCCCGGGGGACGTTCCCCCTTACCACTGATCCTTGCCCTCCTCCTCCGGCAACACCAGGGTGAAGGCCCGGATGCCCACCTCAATCATGGAGTCGTCCGGCTCAAAGGTGGTCCAGTTCTGGAGCCACATGCCGGGGGCGGACACCAGGCGGGTGAGCCAGTTGTCATGCCGCCCCACCACCCGGTTGAACTCATAGGTGATGCTGACGATAAAGGGCAGCATCAGCAGATGGAGGGCCATCCGCAGAAAGGTATTGGTCACCGACACGAAGGAAAACACCACGCTGGACAGCAGGATGCTCACCACGATGACCACGAACAGAAAGCTGGTGCCGCAGCGGGGATGGTGCCGGGGCTGCTTGCGCACGTTCTCCACCGTCAGGGGCAGGCCGTGCTCATAGCAGAAGATGGTTTTGTGCTCCGCCCCGTGGTACTGGAACACCCGGTGGATCTCCTTCATATGGGAGCACAGGATCAGGTAGCCCATGAAAATGACCACCTTCACCACGCCCTCCAGCAGATTGCGCAGCCACATGGCCAGGGGCACAAACCGGCCCAGCACCCCCACCAGGGCGGTGGGCAGCAGAATGAACAGGCCCACCGAAAAGAGGATGCCCATGGCCACCGCAATGGTCACCAGCGCCGAGGCCGCCTTCTCGCTGCTCAGGTGCTTGTCCAGCCACCGCTCCAGTCTGGAGGGCTCCTCGGGGGTCTCCTCCTCTTCGGGCACAAAGGAGGCCGAGTACATCAGGGCCTTGACCCCGTTGGCCATAGAGGAACAAAAGTTAAACACACCCCGGATAAAGGGCAGCCCCAAGGCGGGGTGCTTGTCCTTGATGAGGACCCGTTCCTCCACCTGCTCGGCCAGGTCTCCCTCCGGCTTGCGCACCACCACGGCCTTTTTCTCCGGCCCCAGCATCATGATCCCTTCGATGAGGGCCTGACCGCCGATCATGGTCTTGTAGGGCGTGTCGCAGGCACGCCTGGTCTGATTTGACATTGGGTTTACGTTCTCCTTACAGGTTGATATAGTCCGATATCCTACATATTGTATCAGACCCGCACCCCGATTGCAAGGGGTGCGGGTCTCTTTTTTAGAACTGATGTTCGATTTCCATCCTCCCCTATTGAGGCTGGATGGGCAGAGTGACGGTGACGATGCACCCGCCTCCCTCGGCGTTGCCGATGTCCAGGGCGCCCTCATGGCGGCTGACAATCTCATCGCACACCGCCAGGCCGATGCCGGAGCCCCTGGCCTTGGAGGAGCCCTTGTAGAATTTGTACTTCACGTGGGGCAGCTCCTCCTCCGGGATGCCGGGGCCGTAGTCCCGGACGGTGATGACCACCGTGTCCTCCTCCCGGCGGATGGCGGTGTCGATCCGCTTACCTGAGCCGCCGTGCTTTGCGGCGTTGTCCAGCAGGTTGCAGAACACCTGCCGCAGCCGCTCCGGGTCTCCCTCAATGGGAGGGAACTCCTCCTCGCAGTCAAAGTGGTTGAGCTCAATGCCCTCCCGACGGAAGAACTCCCGGTAGGTGTACACCGCGTCCTCCAGTTCGGCCTTGATGTCCATGGGCTCCACCGACAGGGTGAACCGGCCGTCCTGGATGCGGGAGAACTCCAGCAGCTCCTCCACCATATTGGTCAGCCGCCGGGCCTCGGACACGATGATGCCCATGCCCTTCTTCACGTCGGCGCTGTCCCGCACCTCCCCGTGCATGATGGTCTCCGCCCAGCCGTTGATGGCGGTGAGGGGGGTGCGCAGCTCATGGGACACCGAGGAGATAAACTCGTTTTTCATCTTCTCGCTCTGGTTGATTTTCAGGGACATGTCATTGATGGCGTCGGTGAGGTCTCCGATCTCGTCGTCAAACCGCTTTTCGATCTGCACGCCGTAGGAGCCGGCGGCGATGCGCTTGGCGGTTTCCGTGATGCCCGCCATGGGCTCCACGATGGAGCGCACGAAGTACAGGTTGGAGAAGTAGACGAAGGCCAGAATGGCCATGCCGATGCCCAGGGCGATGGCCACCACAATGACGATCTGCCAGTCCACGTTCCGCAGGGAGGTAACGTAGCGCATGGCTCCCACCACCTCCCCGTTGAGGATCAGGGGGCTGGTGGCCGCCATGATGTGCTCCCCGGTGCTGGGGTCGGAGCCGGTCCACACCTTGGTGTGGCCCTGGCTCAGGGCCTCGGCGATGTCGGGGGTGCCGGGAGAGCGGAAGGCGGTCAGGTCGGAGCTGGAATAGCGGATCAGACCGCTGGCGTCCAGGAACTCCACCTCCAGCCGGTCGCTGGACTGGTCGCCCCCCACCAGGGTGCGGGCATACTCGTAGTAGGAGTCCCCCGTCCGGTAGTAGTTGAAGCTGCGCACCGCGCTCTCCGCCTTCTGGGATAGGGACTCGCTGAGGGTGGAATAGTAGTAGCTGCCCATGGCCGCCGAGAAGGCGGTCACCGCCAGCAGCACAATAAACAGCACCACGCTGATGGAGTTGACCATCCAGCGCTTGCGGATGCCGCGGATGCCGATTCGTTTTTTCATGAGTGCGTGTTTCACCACCTGGTAGTGAGTGTCAGAAGCCCCACTTATAGCCATAGCCCCACACTGTAGTAATAAAAGCGGGGTTGGTAGGGTCGTCCTCAATTTTGATCCGCAGACGGCGGATGTTCACGTCCACGATCTTCAGCTCGCCAAAGTAGTCCCGGCCCCAGACCGAGTCCAAAATCTCCTCCCGGGACAGGGCCTTGCCCGGGTTGTCCATAAACAGCTTGATAATGGAATACTCCACCTGGGTCAGCTTCACCCGCTGGCCGTTTTTCTCCAGGGTGCGGTTGCGGGTGTTCAGCAGGAAGGGGGGCTGGCTGATCTCGCCGCTGTCCACCGCCACCGCCCCGCCGGTGCGGCGGTAGAGGGCGTCGATGCGGGCGGTAAGCTCCGCCGGGGAGAAGGGCTTGGTCACATAGTCGTCCGCCCCGGTCATCAGGCCGGTAATCTTGTCCATCTCCTGGGTGCGGGCGGTGAGCATGATGATGCCGATGTTATTGTCCCCCGCGCGAATGCGGCGGCACACCTCAAAGCCGTCCATGTCGGGCAGCATGATATCCAGCAGGGCCACCTTGATATCCGGGTTGCGCTTGAGCTGGGCCAGGGCCTCCTCGCCGGTCTCCGCCTCAATGGCCTCATATCCGGCCCGCTTCAGATTGATTACTACAAAGCTGCGGATGTTGGCCTCGTCCTCCAGTACGAGCACCTTTTTCATCCCGTTCCCTCCTTCAAATGTGTATCATCAAGACCAATCGTTGGTAATCAGGGCAAAGTGGGACTTGACGCCCTCCTCGTCCAGACCGCAGTCCCACTCGTTCTGGATAAAGCGGGCGGCGTAAATGGTATCGCTGTCATCGTCCCCGTCCAGCAGCCGGAACCGGCCGGACATATTGGCCCGCATAAACCGGTTATCTCCGCTGAGGGTGTACACCACCAGGAAGGGGGATGGGTCCTCATCCTCGCTCCCCTCCCAATGGGAGAAGATGACCGCCCGCTCGCCGCCGCCTACCATATCGTTGCGGGAGACGGTGATCTTCCCGTCCCACTGGTCGGGCAGGATAAAGTACCAGCCGTCCTTGTCGTTATAGTAGGTGGTAAACACCTGATGGGGCCTGCCGTCCAGGTCGTACTGCCGCCAGTGGATGCCCCAGAAGTTCACCGCGATGCTGGTGCTGTCCGGCTCCGGCAGGGCAAAGGGATCGGGCAGCTCCATGATACCGTCGTGGTTGATGTCCTTGACGCCCACGTTGGTGTACCAGCGGATGGTGCTCTCACTCTCCCCGGACTCGGGGTCCAGGGTGATGTTCACCAGGCGGTTGTTCTTCCAGGCAAAAATATCGGTGATATGCCCCGTCTCCTTATAATTGGAGTCGGCATATTCCTGAGAAGTCCCGCTGTATCCATAGGAGGAGGTCACAAAGACCGCCGGCACGTTCTTCCGCAGGTAGCCTGTCTTGACCCCTCCGTCGGGCAGCCCGGTTATGTTGCGGGACAGAGGGGCGCTGGAGTTGAGCTCCATCAGCCCGTCGCTGTAGTCATAAAACTCCACCCGGTTGCTCTCCTCGGTGGCGCCGGTCTGGACCACCACGATCTCGTCCTGGCTGTCCTGATCCAGGTCGCACACCTGGAAGCTGGTGTAATTGGTGCGCATCAGCTCCAACACCTGGCCCTTGTGGATGGAGTAGGCCGCCAGGGAGTGGTTCTGATCGCTCATCATCTGCCAGCTCACCACAATTTCCTTGCTGGAGTCCCCGTCCAGGTTTTCATAGGCCACATAGTTGATGGCCGAGCCCTCGCCCTCGATGATGGCGGCCACCTCGTAGTCCTCCCCCACCTGGCGGTAGATGTAAATCTTCAGAGGCCGCTCCGAGGAGCTCACCCGGAAAAAGGCAATGGCCTCCTGCACCCCGTCCCCGTCCAGATCCTGGAGCTGCACCTTCTGGGTCAGATCTCCGGTGAGGGGGGCGGCGTACTCCCCGCCGGCGTTGAGCACCTCGTTGATCTTGTTGTCCAGCTTCAGATAGTCGTCCGGGGCCCGGGGCGGCGCGTACAGCTCGTCCACCGACTGGGAAAAGCAGCCTGTCAGCAGCAGGAGCAGCCCCGCCGCCAGAAGCAGTCTGAATTTTTTCATCGCGTTCTGCCCTCCGTGGGAAATTTCACCGGCCGCGGCGCGGCCTGTCCAACAGTTATTATCATATCACAGTTCCCGCCGAAATGATATGGAGATTTATGAATTTCCTGCGCCCAGAACCATGGGCCGGGGCAGCACCCACGCGTTCTCCCGCCCACGATGAGATCATCCTTCTGAACGAGGACGGCGGCGAGGCGCCCTCCCGGGAAGCCCTGTCCGACCTGCCGCAGTGGGTGTATTGGCCCCGCCGACACGGATGAGCGGGGTCTTCTGGTCACAAAACAAAGGCGTTTTCTCTAAAGTGGGCTTTCCCCACCAAATGATCGCCCATGCCGAGTGCGCCACAAGCAGCAAGCCGACCAATTGGTTGGCAGGCTTTCCGCTTCATTATGTTACTGCATTCAGGATATACACCCGTTGTGCTCACATCGACTGATGACAACGGTGTTCTTTCCCCGAGACTTGGCCTGATAGAGGGCGGCATCAGCCGCCTGAAAGGCAGCGTCAAATTCGATTCCTTCTCCCGCTGCCGTGGCGACGCCCATACTACAGGTCACCTTGATACTCATTTCACCTACGGAGATATGAGAGAGTTGTTCCTCAATGCTCCGAAACTTTTTCTCCAGTATGGCAGGTTTCGTAGTCCCTTTCAACAGGATAACAAACTCATCCCCGCCAAAGCGGCCCACCAAATCTGTAGCCCGGAAAACCTCAGACAAAACGGCGCCGATGTGCCGCAGAATCTGGTCCCCGGCAAAGTGCCCCAGTTGATCGTTAATGTGCTTGAAATCGTCTATATCCAGGATTGCCATGGAGCAGGCCGCACTGGGGCCCTGCAGCCAAAGATATTGCTTGACTGACTCTGTCCAGGCCATCTTGTTGAGAATACCCGACAGCGTATCCAGCGTACTGAGCTGCTTGTACTTCATTCTTGACGCATAATCCCGAAGGCGCAGACGCATGATGACCTCCGCGACAGCGATAGAGAAAGCAATTCCCACCACAGAGTTGAGAATATCATATTGCGCCAGGAAGGGGTCTTTGAAGCGGCTTGCAGCCCAGACATAGAGCACCTCAAAGGTAAACATTACACCGTAGGAGTAGTGAAAGGGCATGATAAACAGTACGGGCAGAGCAATGCACAGGCCCGGCATAAAAGAGGCCGGAGTATTGGGCGCGGCCAGCAAGTCGATAAACAGGACGAAAGAAAACAATACCGCCTGGAACAGGAGGCACGCCAAGGAGACAAACCGGCAGCTGACTTTTTTTCTCTGGAACACCAGACTAACAAGCCAGAACAGCAGACTGGCAGGCAGGAAAAGGATATGATACAGCGTAATCGTCCAGTCGGGCAGGACTACCGGTGTGACCAGAAAGAAAAAGATGAGCAGCCCGGCTGCAATCAGGCTCAGATGCTCCAACAGCCGGAGGTTCTGCTGCGCGATCTGGTTACGCTCCCCACGAAAATAGGCACGATAGTTTTCAGAAAGCCACAGAAATGTTTTCTTAAATAACTTCATCAAACGTTCTCCATAGGTAAGAATTATGGAACAAGATGCTGACAGAAAAGCAGAAATATTTTTTAGTATAATAAATTGAAGAACAAGGCGCAATAAAAATAAGGAATATGCAGAACATTTTTAACTGCATACCCCAGATCAATCATATACCCGCTTTTAGGGGAGGAGGTTCGCTGGCTGCTGTCAGCGCCCAGATGAAGAATACCGGTATGCCGTTGGAACAGGCCATATCCACGTTGAAGATAAGCCGGTCGGAGCGGCAGGCTATAAGACGTTCTCTCAAAGCGGCCATCTTGACCTGACACAGTCATATTTAATTTGAAAAGGGATCCACCCGCAGCGTTTGCCGCATTGGGCGGATCCCTTTCTTCTATCATCACAATAAAACTGGAGGTTGAAGTTCCATGGCAAGCCTGACAGACAAAATCACCCGCCTGCTGGCCCCGTCCAACAGTCCTTACGAGGCAGAGGCCAAAGCGGCCCTGCTCAAAGGCCGTCAGCTGATGGCAAAATACAAACTGACGCTGACGGACGTGCCCCCCCGGGCCCCGGCCGCTTCGGTGGTGATATCTTTGATGGTTACTCTAAAAGAAACAATTCCGGTAAACTATCTTGAAGCCGCAACCGGAACAAGTTATAATACCTCTATAATGTAAAATTGCATCAAAAACCGGAACTCTGTGCACTTTGCTCGTACTGGGGGCAACTATGAAAGGCTTGTCGGCGGGTGCTGAAATTGGGAAAGAAAGTGTGGTAGAAATGGAAACTGTTTGGGAAAAACCGCAACTTCGCCAACAGATACTGAATCAGTTTGGAAACAGCGCGGGTATGTGCTGCCAGTTCTACCACTTTGGTGAGAAGATCTTTTGCTTTTCCGATAACATTGAAGAGCTGACTGGAGCTATCTCTAACAGTTCCTGTTCTCTGGAACAGTGGTACCATGTCATTTACGAGGGGGATCGGCACAGATTACAACGGTACGTCAAGGATATGTTCCATATAGCAGAGGAGGGATACAGCTTTAACTACCGTTTGCGGGATCGCAGCGGCCAGTTGGTCTGGGTAAGCAGCAAGGGGAAATGCACCTTTGACGAGCAAGGTCAGCCAAAGTATTTTTTGGGCTTCCTGGTAGCCTCCAAAGGGCAGAATGACCATGATGCGCAAAGTCGTCAAGCCGCATTCCTACAGGAACTGAGAGCCCTTCACAGCCAGGGACAGGAGGGTTATCTGCTGATGGTAAATGTAGATGACCTAAGTCAGATCAACCTGAAATATGGCCGGGAGTTTGGAGATGGCATTCTTCGGGATCTGGAGGACAGCATGGGAAGTGTGGATTCCCGGTTCTCCCGCCCCTTCCGAAATGGCCACAGCAGTCTTTGTACCTTGGCCACAGGTGCATGCAGAGAGACGGTAGAGACATTTTTCCACACCTTGCAGCAGGAGATGCAGGCTCAGTGCACCCTGTCCGGGGGCTGCGTATCTCTGCAGGAATTTCAGGTGCCTGACAGTGATCTGCTGGTGCACTATGCCGCAAGCGCTCTGGATGCTGCCAAGCTGGACGGGGAAAACCAGCTGGTTTTCTTTAACCCCGAGGATTATGAACACAAGCTGTCAGCCATAGAACTTCAGGCAGAGTTGGAAGCCGCTGTAAAAAAAGATTTTTCCGGGTTTTCCCTTCAGTACCAACCACAGGTTCGATCCGAAACCTTTGAATTGGCAAGTGCGGAGGCACTGATTCGCTTTTGCTCCCCACGGAGGGGAATGGTATCGCCAGCGGAGTTTATACCCATTCTGGAGCGCTGCGGCCTGATCATCCCCGTAGGACTATGGGTGCTGCGTACCGCTCTGGCTCAGTGCAGAGTATGGAGGCAGCAGCTGCCTGCCTTCCGGGTGAGCGTCAATATGTCCTATGTGCAGCTGCGGCGCCCAGAGATCCAGGCTGAGGTACTCTCAGCGCTGCGGGAAAGCGGCCTGCCTGGCAGCGCCTTGACCATCGAAGTAACAGAAGGCATTGAGTTGCAGGAGTATGGATACCTGAATACCATTTTTAGCGCATGGAAAAAAGAGGGCGTGGAGATCTCGGTAGATGATTTCGGTACCGGCTATTCCAGTCTGGGCTGGCTGAAAAAACTGGCCATCGATGAAATCAAAATTGACCGCTGCTTTGTCAGCAGGATCCAGCACAGCGCTTATAACCTGCGTCTGCTGTCCAATATCATCGAAGTTGCCAAAAGTGGATTTCTGCGGGTTTGCTGCGAGGGGGTGGAGACCACGGAGGAATTGGCGGTACTGGAACCGCTGCAGCCCACCCTGTATCAAGGTTTTTTCTTCTCCAAGCCAATTCCGCCGGAGTCTTTTTTGCCCAACGATCTGCAGCAGCGATTTCAGGCGCAGTGTCAGAAGATGGTACGTACTTCCCGCACAAAAGGAAATGCGTTTGAAAATCAGGCCGTGTTAGAGCACGCTGTTCTGGAAAAAACGGAGGACGCCATTACCGTGTGTGATCCCGATACCCATGAGCTCTACTACCTCAATCCTGCGGCCCAGCGGATTTTTGGTGTGAGGGACTATTGGGGAAGAAAGTGCTATCAGGTTCTGAGAGGGCGGGATGCCCCCTGTGACTTCTGTCCCAATGCTGCGCTGCGTCGCGATTCTTTTTATATCTGGGAAGATAGGAATGAGTATTGTGACCGGCATTTCTTATTAAAAGACAAGCTGCTGGATATCGGTGAAAGAACAGTGCGGTTCCAGGTCGCCATGGATATCACAAAGCGGGAATATGTCAGCTAGAAGACACGGGAGCGCCTGGAATTCGCCAATCGCATTGCGGGCTATGCCGATCTGCTAGGTCGGCAGAAAGACTGGCGCAAGGTCGTAAATGTGGCACTGGCCGCCATGGGAGAGTTCTATAAGGCAGACCGGGCCTATCTCTTTGAAGAGGTTCCGGAGCAGAGCGGCCACTGGAGCAACACCTTTGAGTGGTGCGCACCGGGGGTAACTCCCCAGAAGGATAATCTCCAGCAGGTGCCCCCCGAAGCAACGGAACGGTGGATGGAAGCATTCCGCACCCAAGGTTCCCTTATTCTCTATAATCTGGAACCTCTGCGAAAAAAGTCTCCTCTGGAATGGGAGATCCTCAATAGTCAGGATATTCAGCGTGTGATCGCCGTGCCGCTGATGCCCGGTGGGCAGGTAGCCGGATTTATCGGCGTGGACAATCCCCGCTATGCGATCCAGGACGATACGCAGATCCGTGTACTTGCCAGTTTTATGATGGTCCGCTTCCGCAGAGAGCGCAAGGAGTGGCAGGAGGAGTAGTGTCCATAAAAGATAACCATAGAATTATCCGGCCACTTGCCTGAAAAGCACGGCTCTGCCAAACTACAAGAGTCTGAAATAAGTCGTATAAGACCTGCGAACAGTGCTCACTGGCATAGATCCTGCCCAGCCTTGGGATAAACAGCATGCCTCCACGACGCCTAAATGGGACATTTGATATCTTCCTTCCAAAGCAACCTGCCTCAGCCCAACGCCACATCCAACGTCATCATCAGGGAAAAGCCGACTGCAAACAGAATGGTTCCCACATTGGAGTGCTTTCCCACTGACATCTCCGGGATCAATTCCTCCACTACCACATAGATCATCGCTCCGGCGGCAAAGCTCAGGGCGTAAGGCAAAAGGGGAACTATCATTCCTGCCATAAAAATGGTCAACAGCGCCCCGACAGGTTCCACCGCACCGGACAACATTCCATATAGGAAGGAGCGGGGCTTGGAGAATCCCTCCGCCTTCAAAGGCATGGAAATGATAGCGCCTTCGGGGAAGTTCTGAATGGCGATCCCCAACGAAAGCGCCAGCGCCCCCGACAGTGTAATCCCGCTGTCGCCGTATAGCCACCCGCCGTAGACCGCACCCACCGCCATTCCTTCCGGAAGGTTGTGGAGCGCCACAGCCAAGGTAAGCATGGTCGTTCTTCCCAGGCTGCTTTTCATACCCTCTGCTTCTGAACTGCCACGGTGCAAATGTGGGATCAGCCGATCCAAGCCCAGAAGAAATAAAACGCCCAACCAAAATCCTATGACGGCCGGTACAAAGGCCCACTTTCCCATGTCTGCCGCCCGCTCCATAGCTGGTAACAGCAAACTCCAGATGGAAGCCGCAACCATAACGCCCGCAGCAAAACCGGTAAGCCCGCGCTGGAGCACCGCTCCCAGATGGTTCCGCATATAAAAAACGCAGGCCGCACCGAGCGTCGTCCCGGCAAAGGGGATGAGCAGCCCTTGCCACAATTCAATCGGCATAGTCTTCTCCTATCCAATGGTTCATATGGTTCGTTTGAACTTCTTCAGCATCTGAAACGATACTCATCCATCTGGTTTTTGAGTCAAGTCCAAACCACTTCAACGTGGGTGGACTGTCGTCCAAATTCAATTTAAATAAAAGAATCCAGGTGGTTAGCTTTAACTAATCATCTGGATTCTATCATACCACAATGCTATTGTCAATGTGTGTATCCCGCCCGCAGACCCTTGCCCGCTCAGCAGGGTACGGCCTGTAACCTGAGATCTCAGTACTCTCCTGTCATCCGCAAGGATTTTCTGAGGATCAATCCTGCGCTCCTAAGGATTCCGCATCCGGTGTTTTTGTCTGACTCAGATGAGCTTGCATGGCGGCGAATGATTTTTCACTGATCACATGCTCGATCCGGCAAGCGTCCTCCGCAGCTGTTTTCTCATCTACCCCAAGGCCTTTCAGCATTTCTGTCAGTACCATGTGCCGGGTATACATGGTCTGTGCAACGGCAAGACCGCTTGGAGTCAGGCTAATCGCACCATCACCGTCTACCTCCACATAACCGTCTTTCCTCAGAATAGATAAAGCTCGGCTGACACTGGGCTTGCTATAGCCCATCTGTTCGCCAACATCAATGGCCCGCACAAAAGATTTTGTTTGCATTAAAATATAAATGGTCTCTAAATACATCTGACCAGATTCATGGATTGCCATACAGACCTCCATTGGATAGAGCATTTTAATTATTATAGCACAGTCCGAAAAAATGAGCCATCCCATTTATCTGAAAAAGGGCTTTCCCTTGTTGAACCTAAAGTTCCTGCTTGACATTTTCTTTGGCTTGGTATATTATAGCAGAGGGTTAGGCATTACTAACCTTCTTTTACGCATGTAGGTTGCCTACCGCTAACCACGTTATAAGATTATAGGAAAATTGACGATTCCAATCTGGAGGGTGATGGATATGACGCTTTTGGATGCTCAGGACGGGCAGGAATATATCATCCAGCAAATCAATACGGATGACGAGGAGCTGAACTCCTTTCTGTTTTCTCTGGGCTGCTATGTTGGAGAGCCGGTTACCGTGGTATCGCATCTGAAGGGCGGATGCGTGGTTTCCATTAAGGATGGACGCTACAACATCGACAATCAGCTTGCCTCCGCCATTGAGATATAAGTCCTGCGGCCCTATGACTCGGGCCTGTATTCCAGACGGTTTTTTTGGTGTATTCTGCCCGGCGGTTAGCATAGGACAACCGTCGAGTTTTGAATAAAGTACATCGCAAATATAGAAGAGGAGGAAATGTCATGCGTATTGCCTTGACCGGCAACCCAAACTCCGGCAAGACCACCATGTACAACGCCCTCACCGGGCGTAATGAAAAGGTGGGTAACTGGGCCGGCGTGACAGTGGAAAAGAAAGAACACCCCATTAAGAAAACCTATTGCAGTGGGACGGAGGATCTGATCGCTGTGGACCTGCCCGGTGCCTACTCCATGTCCCCCTTCACCTCGGAGGAGAGCATCACCAGTTCCTATGTAAAGCATGAGCATCCCGATGCCATCATCAACATTGTGGATGCTACCAACCTGAGCCGCAGCCTGTTCTTCACCACTCAGCTGCTGGAGCTTGGCATCCCTGTGGTGGTCGCTCTCAACAAAAGCGACATAAACGCAAAAAAGCAGACCACCATCGACATTTCTGCCCTTTCCGCCAAGCTGGGCTGTCCGGTGGTGGAGACCGTCTCTACCGCAGCCGAGGGTCTGAAGGCCGTGGTGGATGCCGCGGTAGCGCAGAACGGCAAGGGCCAGAAGGCCCCCTATGTTCAGGGCGACATTGACCTGACGGATAAGAAGATCGTGGAAGAAGCGGACCGCAGACGTTTTTCCTTTGTCAACCAGCTGGTCTCTCAGGTGGAAAAGAGGAAGGTCCTCACCAAGGACAAGGGTACGGGAGACGCTATCGACGCCGTGCTTACCAACAAGTTCCTGGGCATTCCCATTTTCGCCGTAGTCATGTTCCTGGTGTTCCAGATCTCTCAGGTGTGGGTGGGTACGCCCGTTGCCGACTATCTGGTGGGCTGGATTGAGACCTTCCAGGGCTATGTGGCGGATAGCCTGGCCGATGCCAACCCGCTGCTGACTGCCCTTCTGGCTGACGGCATCATCGGCGGCGTGGGCGCTGTGGTCGGTTTCCTGCCCCTGGTGATGATCATGTACTTCCTTATCGCCCTGCTGGAGGACTGCGGCTATATGTCCCGGGTCTCCGTGGTGCTGGACCCCATCTTCAAGAAGGTGGGTCTCTCCGGCAAGTCGGTGATCCCCTTCGTCATCGGCACCGGTTGCGCCATCCCCGGTGTCATGGCCAGCCGCACCATCCGCAACGAACGGGAGCGTCGGGCCACCGCCATGCTGACTCCCTTCATGCCCTGCGGCGCCAAGATCCCCGTCATTGCCCTGTTTGCCGGCGCTTTCTTTGACGATGCGGGCTGGGTGAGCTTCACCATGTACTTCACCGGCATTGTCCTGATCTTCCTGGGCGCTCTGCTGGTCAACAAGATCGTCGGCTACAAAAGCCGGAAGTCCTTCTTTATCATCGAGCTGCCGGAGTATAAGGTGCCTTCTCTCTGGTTCGCCTTCAAGGCCATGTGCGCCCGGGGCTGGGCCTATATCGTGAAGGCTGCCACCATCATCCTGCTGTGCAACACCGCCGTGCAGATCATGCAGACCTTCAACTGGAGCTTTGCTGTGGCGGAGACCGCCGACAGCTCCATCCTGGCCTCCATTGCCGGACCTTTTGCCTACCTGTTGGTGCCCATTGTGGGCGTCCTCAGCTGGCAGCTGGCCGCCGCCGCCGTCACCGGCTTCATCGCCAAGGAAAACGTGGTGGGCACCCTGGCCGTGTGCTTCGTGGGCCTGGAGAACTTTATCGACACCGACGAGCTGGCCATGATCGAGGGCTCCGGCGCCGAGGTGGCGGGCATCATTGCCATCACCAAGGTGGCCGCCCTGGCCTACCTGATGTTTAACCTCTATACGCCCCCCTGCTTTGCCGCCATCGGCGCCATGAACTCTGAAATGAAGAGCGCCAAGTGGCTGTGGGGCGGCATTGGCCTTCAGCTGGGCACCGGCTACACCGTGGGCTTCCTGGTCTACCAGATCGGCACTCTGGTCACCACCGGTGTTCTCGGCGCCGGCTTTGTCCCCGGCCTCATTGCCGTAGCTGTATTCGCCGCGGTACTGGTGTGGCTGTGCCTGAAGGCGGAGAAGGATCTGAAGCAGGAGTATGCGCTGAATGGAGCGAGCGCCTGATGATTGACTATATCGTAATCGGCATTCTTGCAGTGATCATTGCAGCTGCCGCGTTCTACGTCTATAAGGCAAAAAAGAGCGGTAAGAAGTGCATTGGTTGTCCTGATGGATGTTCTTGCAGTTCCAAAAAGGCAGACCAGCATCAATGCTGCTGCGGTAGCCACGACAAATAAGAAAGATGCGGGGGCCTTCCATTTGGAGGGTCCCCGCTAATCCCTTCTGATATATCCATTGCGTTTCCCTATTGACAAACACAGGGAATTATATTAAAATCACCGTGTTGGTTAGTTATAGCTAACCAACCGGCAAGCATTTAATTTTTGAATATTGGTTAGTTTTAGCTAGCTAATTCATTGCTCTCATATTGCCCTATCGGCAGGAAATCTATATCCGTGTACTGCCCCTCAGGGTATACTGGAGCCGCGCTTTGATCTACGTTTACCGGCCGAATGCGTTGGAACATGCTTTGGCTGACCAGCGTACAAGAAACCGGCTGGCGGCATACGGTTATACACCGGAAAATCCCAACGGCTGGGTGATTTGCCTGATCCATCGGAGGATATCCTGGGCTTCATCTGCAATGGGGCGTGCAATTACAAGTGCGTGGGCTGCTGGAAGGTCTACGGCAACGGGCCTGCCGCCAGAAGCGTCTTTGAAAATACGAGACGTGCAGCAAGATCTGCTCCCGGCATTGGCGGCAAGGGAAATCCATCGAGCAGCTCACCGTGGCTGGTTGATGTTTTTACCATAACAAAACCAGAAAGGAAGGTCGTTGTGTTTTATGAGTAAAGTTGCAGTTGTGTATTGGAGCGGCACAGGAAACACCGAGGCCATGGCCATGGCGGTAGCCGAAGGCGCCAAGGGCAAGGGCGCTGAGGTGTCTGTTGTCCCCGCTGCGGAGTTCTCTCCGGAGCAGATCGGCGCGTATGACGCCATCGCCTTCGGGTGTCCCTCCATGGGATCCGAGCAGTTGGAGGAGAGCGAGTTCGAGCCCATGTTCACTGCCTGCGAAGGCCGCCTGAGCGGCAAGAGCATTGTCCTGTTCGGCTCCTACGGCTGGGGCGACGGCGAGTGGATGCGCAGTTGGGAGTGCCGCTGCAACGACGACGGAGCCAACCTTATCTGTGACAGTGTGATCTGCAACGAGACGCCCGATGACGAGGCCCTCTCGGCGTGCCGTGAGCTGGGAGCGGCGCTGGTCTAAAAAGCGCTTATCATAGCGGCAGGAGACGAAGCGTTCGTCTCCTGCCGCTGCGCTGTAACGGTGGACAACGCAAATCACTATGCGGATCATGGATGGACAGGTCGTGAACAACCATGTTGAAAGAGTACTTACTGTACGCCAATACTCACTCAGCTTCCTGGAGCAGCAGCATGCCCGGCGTTCAAAGCTGCCGTTTCCAAGTGTGCCTGACGGCTGCGGAAACGCTCCAGGAGATTCCTGTACAGGGAGAGCCGCTTCACTTCGAAGCGTTTTTCTGCCTTTCGGGCCGGCTTGTGGTGGAGCTGCGTCGGATCGTCATGGCGCTCATGGAGCGCATCCACTCCAACTATCGCTTTGTTATCGGCTTCAACGGCGCTCTGATCGCCCTTGGTATGGCCGGAGTCCTGCCACCCGCCGCCTCTGCCACACTACACAACCTCTCCACTGTGGGCGTCAGTCTGAGGCGTATGAGCAGGCTGACCACCCATGCACAATCTGTTTAGGACAGTAATTTGTATAATAAACAAGAAACACACTTTATCCGATTGACTGCTTGTGCTTTTTGTGCGGTTGCGCATAGCTAACTCAATGTGCTATAATAGCCTCACGATGCGCAGTGTGTGATACATGGTAAGTTTAATCGCCGCTGCGCATTGTTTACGGGATGCGGTTAGCTATGGCTAACTATCAAGAAGGGAGAGGATACTATCAAGCTGTTTCGTTCAACCATTATTCTGGCTGTGATACTTGCGGCCCTGTCCTGCTGCTCACTCTTTGTAGGGGTGATAGACCTTACGCCGGACAAACTGTTGTCGGGAAACTTGGATCAGCTGGAGATTTTTATCGTTTCACGCCTGCCCCGCCTGCTGGCCACTCTGTGCACTGGCATTGGCATGAGCGTGGCGGGACTCATCATGCAGCAGCTGTGCAGCAACAAATTCGTGTCGCCCACGACGGGCGCCACCATTTCTTCAGCACAGTTCGGCATCCTGCTGGCTCTGCTGTTCATGCCGGCCTCCACCCTGTGGAGCCGGGCCCTCTTCGCCTTTGTCACAGCCATCCTGGGCACCTGGATCTTCGTCTGGTTCATTCAGCGCATCCAGTTCAAGGATGTGGTGATGGTGCCTCTGGTGGGCATTATGTTTGGAAATGTCATCGGGGGTGTCACCAACTATCTGGCCTACAAATACGAAATGACCCAGGCACTGTCCTCCTGGCTGGTGGGTCACTTCTCTCTGGTACTGAAGGGGCGGTATGAGATCGTCTGGCTGACGGTGCCGCTGGTGGTGCTGGCCTTCCTCTTTGCCAACCACTTCAACATTGTGGGTCTGGGCAAGGATTTTTCCAAGAATCTGGGTGTCCCCTACAACCTTGTTTTGTTTGCCGGACTGACCATTGCGGCCATGATCACTGCCAGTATCGTGGTGGTGGTGGGCGCCATCTCCTATGTGGGCCTGATCGTACCCAATGTGGTAGCCATGTACAAGGGCGATAAGATCCGGGGCACGCTGGTAGATACCGCTTTGTTCGGCGCTATCTTCGTTCTGGTGTGCGACATGATTGGCCGGGTGGTGATCTTCCCCTATGAGTTGCCCATTGAGCTGATCGTGGGTATTCTGGGGAGCCTGCTCTTCATCGCCCTGCTGTTTTACCGGCTCAAGCACGGTCGGAAGGCCATTCGTCTGGGTGGCGCCGGGACGGGTTGCTGCTCCACAATGCCTAACCTGAAGGGAGGTACGGACCAGTGAATACTGCCGCCATACGCTCCAACCGGCGCAAGCTACTGCTCCTGGCGGTGCTGGTTCTTCTCTGCGCAGTTGGATACATGCTGGCGGAGGTGAACTTTTCCAACCCAAAGCTGTTTGCCTACGCCATGAAGCTCCGCACCCCCAAGCTCATTGTTATGCTCATTACCGCTTTTTCCATTGGCGGGGCCTCGCTGGTGTTTCAGTCCATTATCAACAACACTATCGTGACCCCCTGCCTGCTGGGTATGAACTCCCTGTATACCCTCATCCATACAGCGGTGGTGTTTTTTCTGGGATCTGCCAGCGTGGTGGCCTCCAATGCCAATCTGTCCTTCGCAGTAGATGTGGTGCTCATGGGCATCGCCGCCACGGTAATCTACAGCTGGATTTTTAAAAAGACCCAGCACAATGTACTTTATGTACTGCTGGTGGGTACGGTTTTGACCTCCTTTTTTGGCAGCATCCAGACAACACTGACCCGTGTAATGGACCCCAATGAATACGACAGCCTGCTCAATACCCTGGTGGCCAGCTTCAGCAACATCAATTCCGAGATCATCGTCTTTTCCCTGCTCCTTCTGGCGGGTGTCATTTTTGTCCTGCGCAAGGAGCTGGCCCTGCTGGATGTGCTGACTCTGGGTAAGGAGCAGGCCATCAACCTGGGCGTGGACTATGACCGCTGCATCCGCCGCCTGCTGCTGGGCGTGACCCTCTGCATCGCCGTGGCCACCGCCATGGTGGGGCCCATCTCCTTTTTGGGGCTCATCATCGCCAACCTGTCCCGCCAGCTGCTCAAGACCTTCCGGCACACCCAGCTGGTGCTGGGCTCGGCCCTGTTCGGCATGATCGTGCTGGTTGGCGGACAGCTCATTGTGGAACATGTATATTCCTACTCCGTGCCGGTAAGCGTGTTCATCACGGTGGGCGGCGGTCTTTACTTCCTCTATCTACTACTGACAAGAAAGAAGGTGTGACCATGCGCATACAAGAATTGACAAAACAGTATGACGGAAAAACCGTGGTGGACGGCGTGAGCTTCGCCATCCCCAAGGGGAAGGTGATCTCTCTCATCGGCCCCAACGGCGCAGGCAAATCCACTGTCATGGGCATGATCTCCCGGCTTATTGCCCATGACAGCGGGCTGGTAAACTTTGAGGGCAAGGACATTGGCAAGTGGAAAAGCAAGGAGCTCTCCAAGCGCCTGGCGATCCTCACCCAAAGCAATAATATCCAGATGAAGCTGACCGTACGGGAACTGGTGACCTTCGGACGCTTTCCCTATTCGGGCAACCGGGTCACCCCCGAGGACCAGGAGATCATCGACCGGGCTATTCACTACATGGAGCTGGAAGATTTCCAGGATCGCTTCATTGACGAGCTCTCCGGCGGCCAGCGGCAGCGTGCCATGATCGCCATGGTCATCGCTCAGGACACCGAGTATGTGCTTCTGGACGAGCCCACCAACAACCTGGATATCTACCACGCCACCAACATGATGAAAATTGTCCGCCGTCTCTGCGATGAGCTGGGGAAAACAGTGATTTTGGTGCTGCATGAGATCAACTATGCGGCATTCTATTCCGATTACATCTGTGCCTTCAAGGACGGAAAGATTGCCAAGTTTGGCACGGTGGAGGAGGTAATGACGAAAGAGAACCTGTCGCAGATCTATCAGGTGGACTTTGAGATCCTGACCATTGCGGGTAAGCCCCTGTCCATCTACTATTGACCCCCTTATTTTCAGTACTTTTCAGAAAAGGAGTAATTAAAATGAACATGAAAAAGATGCTTTGTCTTGTACTGGCCGGCGTGATGGCACTAAGCCTCATGGCCTGCTCTGCTCAGAACGGCGGCGATTCTTCCGAAGACGCCTCCTCCCTTGGCGGCAGCGTCAGCAGCCAGGCCGGCAGCGAAGCTCAAAACAATGAGGCCCCTGAGTCTGTAACCATTACCAGCCTCAATGCCGGTAAGGAGGCAGCGGAGCTGGAGGTGCCCTATGATCCCCAGCGCATCGCCATTCTGGACATGGCTTCACTGGACATTCTGGACGCCCTGGGCGTGGGCGACCGGGTCGTGGGCACCGCCGATACCAGCCTGGAGTATCTTCAGGATTACATCAATGACGATATCGCCAACCTGGGTACCATCAAGGAGGCCGATCTGGAGGCCGTCATGGCCTGCGAGCCGGACGTTATCTTTATCGGTGGCCGCCTGGCTTCCAGTTATGACGCCCTCAGCGAGATCGCACCTGTGGTCTATCTGGCCACCGATACCGAGCTGGGTGTGGTGGAAAGCGTCCGCCAGAACGCTACAACCATCGCCTCCATGTTTGGTCTGGAGGACAAGGTGGATGAGCTGATGGCTGACTTTGATGCCCGCATTACCGCCCTGTCTGAATTTGCCTCCGGCAAGACTGCTATCCTTGGACTTGTCACCAGCGGCAGTTACAATGTGCTGGGCAACGATGGTCGCTGCTCCATGATTGGCCGGGAGATCGGCTTCACCAACATCGGCGTGGATGCCAACATTGACACCTCCACTCACGGCAACGAGGCTTCCTTCGAGTTCATTGTGGAGAAGGCCCCTGATTACATCTTTGTCATGGACCGTGACGCCGCCATCGGTACCGACGGTGCCAAACTGGCTCAGGAAATTATGGAAAATGAACTGGTAATGGGCACCGACGCCTACAAGAAGGGCAACATTGTATACCTGGCTCATCCCGCCGTGTGGTACACCGCCGAAGGCGGCATCACCGCGCTGGACCTCATGCTGCAAGACCTGGAGGGCGAGCTGCTGAGTTAAACTGTCTGACCTAACCCCTCAACATTGAGCTGGAGGGAAATGGTAAGCAGCACAGCAATGTGACCTCTCCCCCATCGAGGCTATCCACATAAAGATGGCCAACAAACACGGTATGATCCAGCCGGTTCAGCCCAACGCCCAAGTAAGGTGGGCAGTGTTTAATATCGACCTCAGCAGCATGACGCAAATCATCCTGTGCTATCCTCCATCCACAGACCGCAACTTCTATGAGCTCAAGCGTATCATCCTGGCGCTCCAGAAGGCGGATGCTGATATCTGTACCACCCAGAACGACTGAAAAATCAGTACTACCTGGATTGGTTCATGTGCTTTCGCTGAGCGTGGAAGTAAACATACCGCAAGTATTTCCCCCATAATGTCCAATTCTTATTAAGGGTAAAAAGAGACTGAAAAAACGAGTGGGAGCGTCGCCTTCGGCCTAAGCCAGAGGCGGCGCTTCCACTCTGATGGGACTCTTGTTGTACTTGCGGCGTTCATTCTATCCAAGGATGCGTTTTACATAAGGTGTTAATAAAGGCCTTTGATAATATCCACGCACCGGTCGATTCCAAGGGTCCCACTGTTAAGGGTAAGATCATAATTCTGGGCATGCCCCCATTTCATATCGGTATAGAAGCGGTGATAGGCGGCCCGGCGCTTATCCTTATCCCGGATTCGCTGCTCAGGGGATTCCTCTCGCTCGCCGTATACCTTGACGATGCGTTCCGCACGGAAGGCTACATCCGCGTGAATAAAAACCTTTAGGCAGTCCGCCTTATCTTTGAGGATATAATCCGCGCAGCGGCCTACCATTACGCATGAACCCTTTTCTGCCAGCTCCGAGATGATCCTATACTGGATATGCCAGAGGTAATCGGCATTGTTGGGACTGGCTTCTCGACGCGAAAAGATATTGGACAAAAAGCCACCGGATGCGTACTCCCCAGCCTCTTTAATATAATTTTCCTGAAATCCACTCTCTTCCGCAATTTTTATCAGCAGTTCATTATCATAACAGGGGATTCCCAGCTCCTTCGCAACCAGCTTTCCAATCGTTCGGCCTCCGCTTCCAAATTCACGGCTGATGGTAATGACTCTGTTTTTCATTCTGAATTTCCTCCTTGTATCGTCATTGCATTTGAGCGGCTAACCGAGCTGCATGACTTTTTTTCAGGTGGTGTCTTTCATACAGGAGCAGCGCCAGAGACATTACAAAAGCAAGCCCGTCTGCCACAGGGCCAGTCCACAGAACGCCTTCTACACCCAGGGCCAGAGGCAGCAGCAGTGCCGCCGGTATAAAAAAGATAATTTGACGGGCCAGGGAGAGGAGCGCGGACATGACCGGCTTGCCGACAGCCTGAAGATAAACGGCGATAACCGTCTGAAAGCCAGTCAGGGGACAAAGCATCAGGAAGATACGGAAGGCCTTGACCGCAAATTCGTTATACAGACCGTCTTCCGAACCAAACAGGGAAATGACGGACATAGGAGCGAATTGGAATAGCAGGAATGCCAGAACGGAGATGATTTCCGATGCAATCAGAGAAATCTCCAGAGCTGAGCCCTTCCCAAAAAAACGGACATGAAAATGCCGAAAAAAACGGAATGAATCGTTGAGTTTCTGCGAGATGCTCGTTCATGCTGCCTGAGCCGCCAGGAGGTTGGCCTCAAACTGCGATGGAGACAGCCAATCCAGGG
>CASEOA010000079.1 GCA_949289455.1 uncultured Eubacteriales bacterium | reverse complement strand
CTCACCTCCACGTGCTCTGTAGTGTGCCTGCTTCCTCAAGCCTATTCTAACAAATTACGACTTGCTGCGTTAGAGACACCTGTGTTTCATTTTCCTTTGGTGCCTTGAAGCGCAGCGGAAAGGAATGGTCATAACTATGAGCTCTTCTCCGCCATCCGGGTGATGGATAGCGGCTCGGGCATCTCTGAGGAGGAGCAGGCCAAATTTTTCGGACGGTTTTACCGTGCTCCCGGTGCTTATCAGGCAGAGGGTGTGGGCATCGGTCTCTATCTCACCCGGCAGATCGCCGAAAAGCAGGGCGGCTATGTGAAGGTGGAAAGTGTGCCCGGAAAAGGAAGCGTGTTCTCCCTCTTTCTCCCCCGTCCTTAGGGGACTTCTTTCAAAACTGTCACATTCTCGAAAGTACCAGGACAGATTTCCGTGTTAAAGTCTGTATTGTCAAAAGACGGTACAGACTTTTTCTTTGGAGGTAAGCAGCATGACGATTCTTGAGACCCGTGATCTGAAAAAATACTACGGCGCCGGGGACACTCAGGTAAAGGCCCTGGACGGCGTGGACCTGAGCATCCAGCAGGGGGAGTTTGTGGCCATTGTGGGCACCTCCGGCTCCGGAAAGTCCACCCTGCTCCACATGCTGGGCGGGCTGGACCGGCCCACCTCCGGCACCGTCACCGTGGACGGTAAGGACATCTTTGCCCTGAAGGACGAGGCACTGACCATCTTCCGCCGCCGGAAGATCGGCTTTGTGTTCCAGTCCTACAATCTGGTGCCGGTGCTCAGCGTGTGGGAAAACATCGTTCTGCCCATTCAGCTGGACGGAGCCAGGGTGGATGAGTCCTATGTCCAGGAGGTCGTCGCCACCCTGGGGCTGGAGAAGAAATTGCAGAATCTTCCCAATCAGCTCTCCGGCGGCCAGCAGCAGCGGGTGGCCATCGCCCGGGCCTTGGCCACCAAGCCCGCCATCTTGCTGGCCGATGAGCCCACCGGCAACCTGGACAGCAAAACCAGCCAGGATGTGCTCAGCCTCATGAAGGTCACCGGCCAGAAATTTGCCCAGACCATGGTGATGATCACCCACAACGAGGAGATTGCCCAGATGGCCGACCGCATCGTCCGCATTGAGGACGGGCGGATTGTGACACGGTAAGGGAGGCGACCAGGATGAATGTCTCCAACCGCGGCTGCATCCGCCATCTGAGCCTGCGCTCCCTTCTCGCCAGCCGCACCCGCAATCTGGTGGCGGTGCTGGCCATCGCCCTGACGGCAGTGCTTTTCACCTCCCTCTTTACCATCGCCCTCTCCATCAACGAGGGCATCCAGCAGAACAACTTCCGCCAGGCGGGGGGCTGGAGCCACGGCTCCTTCAAATACCTGACGGTGGAACAGTTTAGCGACCTGAAGGACGATCCCCTGATTGACCAGTGGGGCCTGCGCCGATTTTTGGGGATGCCCATGGACGCCCCTTTCAACAAGTCCCATGTGGAGATTGGCTACTCCGATGCCAATGAGGCCCACTGGAGCTACTGCCACCCGGTGGAGGGCCGTCTCCCCCAGGAAGGCACCGACGAGGCAGCCACCGACACCCATGTGCTGGAACTGCTGGGGGTGGAGCCAGAGATTGGCGCGAAATTTACCGTCACCTTTGATGTGGACGGCCATACCACCACCCAGACCTTTACCTTAAGCGGCTGGTGGGAATACGACGAGGCCATCGTGGCCAACCACATTTTGATTCCCGAGAGCCGGGTGGACGCGGTGCTGGCTGAGATGGGCGTCACCCCGCCCGGCAGTGACGGCATGACCGGCAGCTGGAACCTGGATGTGATGCTGAAACACGGCGCCCGCTCCATCGCCTCCGACCTGGAGGAGATGTTGGCTAGCCACGGCTATCAGTCGGAGACACCTGGAGAAAACTACATCTCCACCGGCGTCAACTGGGGCTACACCGGGGCGCAGCTATCCGATAAGCTGGACCCCACTGTGGTGGCTATCATCGTAGGGGTTCTGGTTCTCATTCTGCTCACCGGCTATCTCATCATCTATAATGTCTTTCAGATCTCCGTGGCGGGGGACATCCGCTTCTACGGCCTGCTGAAAACTATCGGCACCACCCCACGGCAGCTCCGGCGGATCATCCGTACCCAGGCCCTGCTCCTCTCCCTCATCGGCATCCCCATCGGTCTGCTGCTGGGCTGGCTGCTGGGGGGCGTGCTCACCCCGGTCATCACCGCCCGGCTCAACAACGTAACCACCATAGTCTCGGTCAGCCCTCTCCTCTTTGTGGGGGCGGCAATCTTCGCCCTGGTAACCGTGCTCATCTCCTGCCGCCGCCCCGGACGCCTGGCGGGCAAGGTGTCCCCGGTGGACGCGGTGCGCTACACCGAGGGCAAGGCGCTGAAGCGAAAGGGCAAGCGGAGCGGCAAGAGGGTGTCCCTGCTGTCCATGGCCTGGGCCAATTTGGGCCGCAGCCGAGGCAAGACCTTTCTCACGGTGCTGTCCCTGACCCTGGCCGTGGTGCTGCTCACCCTGACCGTCACCTTCGCCGGCGGCTTCGATATGGACAAATATGTGTCCAACTTTACGGCCAGCGACTTTATCCTGGCCGACGCGGGGCAGTTCCAGACCGGAGGGGACGGTTTCAACGACGAGATGGGGGTGCCGGAGGAGGTCATCTCCGCCGTGGACGCCCAGGGAAGCATCACCGGCAGCGGCCGGGTCTACGGCAAAACTGCCCCCGCCCTGGAATTTGTCACCGAGGAATACTACCGCTCCGTGTGGAGCCGCTGGAACACCCAGGAGCAGCTGGACAGCATGATCACCTTTATGGACCGCACCGAGGACGGCCTGCTGGCCGACGGGGTGCAGCTCTACGGCATGGAGCCCTTCGCGCTGGATCATCTGACGGTGCTGGAGGGGGATCTCTCCAAGCTGGAGGACCCGGACGGAAACTATATTGCCGCCGTGTACAGTGAGGACGACTATGGCAAAGCGATGATGGACAGCCACTGGGCCCGGCTGGGGGACACGGTGACCATCCGCTATGTGGAGGAGTTTGAATACTACGATCCCACCACCGGCGAGGTATATGGTTCCCGGGAGGATGTGCCGGAAGGGGCTACCTATGCCGAGCGGGCAGTGAAGTACCGGGATGTGGACTACACCGTGGCCGCCCTGGTGACGGTGCCGACAGCCCTGAGCTACCGCTACTACGGCCAGGATGAGTTCGTCCTGGGGGCGGAGACCTTCCTCCGGGACACGGAAACCGGCTCCGTCATGTACTACGCCTTTGATACCACCCAGGAGGCCAACGCCGCCATGGAAGCCTTTCTCAAGGACTACACAGAGAATGTAAATCCCCAGTTTGACTATGAGAGCAAGGCCACCTACGCCGGGGAATTTGAGAGCACCCGGAGCATGTTCCTCCTGCTGGGGGGCGCGCTCAGCTTCATTGTGGGCCTGGTAGGCGTACTCAACTTCTTCAATGCCATCCTTACCGGCATCACTGCCCGCCGTCGGGAGCTGGCGGTGCTCCAGTCCATCGGTATGACGGGGCGGCAACTCAGGACCATGCTGGCCCTGGAGGGATTGCTCTATACCCTGGGCGCCGCCCTCCTGGCCCTGGTGCTGGTCGTGGTGACAGCCCCCTTCGTGGGCCCCGGTCTCAATGGGTTCATTTGGTTTTTCACCTACCGCTTTATCGTCTGGCCCATCGCCGTGGTGCTGCCTCTGTTCGGGGCCCTGGGCGTCCTCATCCCGGTGCTCAGCTGCCGGGTCTCCCAGCGTTTTTCCGTGGTGGAGCGCCTGCGGCAGGAGTAAGAAACTGCGCCAAATCCAAACCTTTGTGATATAATGAAAATCACAAACACAAGGAGGGATTACCATGCGCAAGAATTTTGGGGCCAAGCCCTGGACCTATCCCCAGCCGGTCTTTATCCTGGCCACCTACAATGAGGACGGCACCCCCGACGCCATGAACGCAGCTTGGGGCGGCATCAGTGAGGACAAGGAGCTGAGCATGTGCATCAGCGAAGGCCATAAGACTACCGCCAATATCCTGGCCCGCAAGGCCTTTACCGTAAGCATGGCCACAGCGGAGCAGGCGGTGGCCTGCGACTATGTGGGCATCGAGTCCGGCAACCAAGTGGCGGACAAGGTGGCAAAGGCCGGCTGGCACACCACCAAATCGGAATTTGTGGACGCCCCCCTCATCGACGAGCTTCCCATGGCGGTGGAGTGCCGCCTGGTGAGCTACGACCCGGAGAGCTGCCGCCTGGTGGGGGAGATTGTCAATGTGAGCGCCGACGAGTCTGTGCTGGATGAAGCCGGAAAGATCGACCCGGACAAGCTTCGGCCCATCACCTTTGACCCTATCCACAACGCATACCGTGTGCTGGGCGAGAAAGTGGCCAATGCTTTCCTGGACGGCGCCAAGCTGAAATAATCGCCTGGCTTGATTCAAGGCATGAATGAGGGACGGAGGTGTGGCCTCCGCCTCTCATTTAGTTTGACGGCAGATCATTGCCGGCCCTTCTCCCACCGGGGATGGCTGGCTCTACCTGACCATCGTCTTCCGGGAGCAGCTGGAGTCCTATGGAATACAGCCGAACATATCCCGCAAGGGCGATCTCTTTTTCGGTAATTTCGTGTCTGTTTTTCCGGGAAGGGCCCACTATCCTTGACAGGTCAAAGGTCGGACGGTATGATAGAGCCATCTGATCCCCCGCACTTAAAATGCCGTAGCGGGCATAGGAAGAGATGGTATACACTATGATTTTCTATTTTTCTGGAACAGGCAACTCGGCGTGGGTAGCCCGGCAGCTGGCCCGTCTTACCGACGATGCAGCCTATGATATTACCGGCCTGAACGAGCTGCCGAAGATGGATCATGTCAAGCTGATTGGCTTTGTCTTTCCAATCTATGCCTGGGGCGTACCGGAGATTATGGCAAAGTTTGCAACTAAGCTGCCCAAACTCCCGGCGTTCACCTTTGGCATCTGCACCTGCGGTGAGGACGCCGGACTCGCCATGAAGCAGTTTTCAAAACTGTATCCCCTGCACAGCAGCTACAGTTTACAGATGCCCAACAACTATGTCATTGGCTCCGATACCGATGCGGCGGATGTGATCCGTCAAAAGCTCACCGCCGCCCGAAAGGAACTGGCGCAGATTGCCCAGGAAATCCAGCGGCAGGAGCAAGTATACCGGGTTCACCAGGGAACACTGGCGGGATTGAAGTCCCATCTTGTCAACTTTGGATTCAACAAGTTTGCGCGGAGTGCAAAACCCTTCTTTGCCGGGGAAACCTGCAACGGGTGCGGCTGGTGCGTCAAAAACTGTCCGGCGTCTGCCATTTCCCTCCGGGATGGGAAGCCCACCTGGGCGGCACAGTGCTATCAATGCATGCGCTGTATCAACCAGTGCCCCCAGCAGGCCATTCAATATGGTAAGTCCACGGCGGGACGGCGCCGCTATGCCATCCGGGCCTATCTTCCCCAGGAAGAGCAATGAGGTATTTCGCCATGAAAACAAAGCGGCTGTCCCGATGCAAAAAATGGTTCCTTGCTGGAGGAACCGTCCTTCTGCTTCTGGCTATTCTGGCGGGAGTGTTTTTCTGGTATGTTTCAGACTATTACCCGGCGGAAGATACGGCTCTCGAGGTGCTGTCCCAGGGCAGCGGTATTACGGTGCGGGACAATCTGACCATCTTATCCCCCAGCTATGCCACCGACACCGCCATTATTTTTTATCCCGGGGCCAAGGTGGAATCGGAAGCCTACCTGCCTCTGCTGGATCAGATCCGGCAAACCGGCGTCACCTGTATTCTGGTGCATATGCCCTTCCATATGGCGATTTTTGACGCCAATGCGGCGGAAGAAGTGATGGCGCAGTTCCCGGAGTATCAGCACTGGTATATGGCCGGGCACTCCATGGGCGGGGCCATGGCCTCTCAATTTGCCGCAGACCATCCGGATGAAGTGGACGGTCTCATCCTGCTGGGGGCCTATCTCTATGGCGACTATCCGGATGAAGATACCTTGACCATCTATGGTTCCCTCAACCAGAGCGTGGAGGATCACATTGACTACACGGAGAATATCGTGGAGATCGAGGGCGGCAACCACGCCCAGTTCGGCAACTACGGCCCCCAGAAGGGAGATCTGCCCGCCACGATATCCGCTGAGGAGCAGCAGGAACAGACGGTGGCCGCCATTGAGGCGTTTCTGTGTCTGACTGACGCCGGGGATTGAGGAAAGACAGAGAAGGGCTCGCCGCGAAATAAGCCTGTAAACAGATGACCGCAAAAAGCCGGGCCCGGAACACTCCGGGCCCGGCGCATTGCTTCAGCCTTGCTTGGATACCCACAGGGGGAATTATTCCTTCTAATCGCCGCACTTGGGACAGCTCCCGTTTTCAATCAGGGCAATACCGCACAGCGGTCAATCTGGTTGTAGGTCACAAACTCCGCTGAGTTCACCACAAGCTGGCGTTCGGGATAGACGGTAGCCAGCTCAGTCTGAAACGCGGGGCCCTTCATCTGGTTCTGTGGGACGTCGTTGTGGATGCCCTGCTTCTCATAGACCTTCTGCACCGCAGACAGAAGGAGGTCGTCTTCCCGCAGGATGAGCTCAGGATGCGGACATGGTGAAACTATCGCTTTCGTCACGATAGGTACGCAATCTCAAATGCCGCCTGGGCCAGTTGGACCTGAGCCAGCGGCTCGTGGCTGGGACTCAATTCCACATAGCGCAGCCAGGGGCAGTCCAGCAGCGGGGTCAGATCCGCTATCGGGTCCTCCCGCAGGCACAGTTGGTCCAAAACGGGCAGTTCCGGCAGAAAGGACAGCTCCCGCAGGCCGGTGCCTCCCACGTTGAGCACCCGCAGAGCGCCCAGTTGGGCCAGGGCTTCCGGGTGGGAAAGGGTACTTCCAAACACGTCCAGCTCCTCCAGCTTCTGCATTCCGGCAAACTGAGCCAGATCCACATCGCCGGTGGAGTACAGCCGCAGCTCCGCCAGATTGGTCAGCCCCGCCAGGGTATCTGCCGCCCCGCCGGGCAGCTCCCCCACAATCAGGTGGGTCAGGTTGGGACAGTCCTCCAGAGGGGCAAAATCACTCACCCAGGTGGAGCGCACATTGAGAGACTGGAAGGCACACCCTCGGAAGATTTCCAACGAGGTGATTCCGGTGGTCTCCAGCACCAGGCGCTGGAGCTTGGGCAGCCCGGCTAATACAGCAGCGTCCCGCACAGGGTTTTGCCCCAGATCCACCACCTTAAGTTCCTCACAGCCAGCCAGCGGGGACAGGTCGGAGATCTGATTGCCGGTCAAGCTCAGATACTCCAGGGGCAGCCCGTCCAAGGGGGTGAGGTCCGTGAGCTGCTGATAGTCCAGAATGAGCACCTGTAGATTGACACACTGCCGGAGCACTTCCAAATCCTCGTCCCCAATATCCCCGTAGACAATTTCGGTCACATAGTAGTCGTGGGCGGAGTGGGCCAGCTCTTCGTGCTGCTGGATGGTGCCCATCAGCTGGTTGCCGCACACCAGCAGCTGCTCCACCTCCCCCAGCCGCTCCGCCGGAATGGGCGCCGCCTCCTCTAGTCCCAGTTCCTGGCGCAGGGCGGCGGCCAGCAGGTCAGAATTCACCTGAACCTCTCCACTGGCCTGACCCAATCCCACGGCGGTCTGCTGCTCCATCGCTCCCGACCAGATGGGCGCGGCGGAGGGCTCCGATCTTGCCCAGCCGGACAGCACCGGCAGGCACAGCAGGCCCACCGCCAGGACGGCGCACACCCCCGCCGCCGCCCCTATGGCCGGCCGCCGGGTGAGAGCCCGGCGCAGGGCGGGCACCGAGGGGTAGCGGTCCTTGGGGTCAAAGGCGGTACAGCGCTGGATCACCCGTGCCAGAGAGTCCCGGCGGGGCCTCCCCTCCGGAGGCGCAAAGCTGCCGGTGCGTAAAAACCGCAGCAGTATCCCCAGGCCGTAGATGTCTGAGCGCTGGTCGGTCTGGCGATAGCCAAACTGCTCCGGCGGAGCGGTGGCCTCGGTACCCAGAAACACGGTGTCCCCCTTCCCCTCCGGCCGGTAGCGGCGGGCGGCCCCCAGGTCGATGAGATGGCAGCGACCGGATTGGTCCAGGATCACGTTTTGAGGCTTTACGTCCCGGCAGATCACCGGGGGCTCCTGCCGGTGGAGATAATCCAGCACCTGGCACAGAGACAGAGCCGCCGCCTTGACCTGCACCGGCTCCATAGGTCCCTGGGCAGTAACCTGCTCATACAGGCTTTCCCCCGCCACATACTCCCGTACCAGATATTCCGTCCCGTCGGCCTCCAGATAGGCCAGAGGCCGGGGGAGCTGGGGGTGGTTCAGCCCTCGCAGGAGCATATACTCCTGACGCAGGGAATCCTCCCGTCCCGCTGGTTGGAGCTTGAGCACCGCCGGCCAACCGGTCTGATCCCGAACCAGATAGACCTGCCGCACCCCGTCCTTCAGGCAGGAGATGGCGGTGTACTGGGCACGGAGGCAGGCCGGCAGGGCCAAGCTGTCCAAAACATCCGCCTGGTAGTCCTGTAAAAATCGCTCTCGCACATCCATCTCAGGTTCCCTCACCATACAGGCTCCGCTCCGGCAGGGAGAGCAGCAGCTCCTCGGTCTCCAGCAGGGTCATATGCTGATTCAGGGCAAAGATTACCGCCGCATCCCGGCGGAGCCGCGGGTACAGCGCTCCGCAGCCTCCCACTGCCAGCAGCCGCTGGGTCTCCTCCAGGGAGAGTTTGAGCAGCAGCGCGGTGCGCAGCAGCAGATCTCGTCCCGGCGTCCGCTCCCCCCGGAGGATCTGGTAGCCGTAGGATTTGCTGATGCCTGCCGCCGCGATCCAGTCTGAGGCGGACAACCCCGCCCGGTTGAACAGGCTCCGCAGCTCATGGGCCAGGGTGGGACAGACCTTGCCCTGCTCCAGGCAGGCGCGCCCGCTCTCCCGCTCCCGCAGCTTGCGCAGCAGCGCGCTGGTGGTATCCTGCATCTCTCTCCCCCCCCTTATTTGGTCTCATTATAGCGGAACAGGGCAAAAAAGCAAAGGATTTTCTCCTGTCTCCCACTTATCTGGCAGAGCCAGTGGTGACAGGACACGCTTCCTATGGTACAATGAAATTATAAGGAGGAACCGCCATGAAAAAACGCTTGTTAAGCCTGTTCTGCATCCTGGCCCTGTGCCTGAGCCCGCTGCCTGCCGTGGCATTTGCGGCGGATGAAACCTATTTGGCCCTGGGGGACAGCATCTCCACCGGCTATGTGCTGTCAGAGGACAAAATTGAAACCCCTTTCCCCTATCAGGTGGCAAAGGAAAACGGCTTTACCCTCACCAACCTGGCTGAAAACGGCGAAACCTCGACCTCATTAAAGGGCAAGCTGCCTGAGTTGAGCAACGCCATCGCCGCGGCCGACGTGATCACCCTCACCATCGGGGGCAACGACATGGTCAATGCCCTGTATGCCTATCTCGGAGAGCAGTATGCGGCGGAATATCCGGACCAGCAGCTCACCGCCGAACAGGTGCAACAGAAGCTCATGCTGGGAGACCTCTCATTCCTGCTCTTCACCATGGACGTCATCGATGGATTCGCCGCCTCACCTCAAGCAAGCGCGGCTGCACTTAGTTTTGGGCAAAATTTTACCGAGATTGTGTCCAAAATCAAGGAGGTAAATGCCGACGCAACCCTCCTGGTAACCACCCAGTACAACCCCTACAGCTATCTGGCCAGTGTCAATGCATCTTTGCCTCAGGCGCAGACGGTCTCGGACGCCTTCAAGACTGGGGTGGCTTTTGTGAACAACGCCATTTCTGCGGCGTCCAAGCAGCTGGGTTTCACCGTGGTGGATGTATATTCCGTGTTTGAGGCCGCCGTGGCAGCCGGCACCAACCCCTGCTGCCCGTCTTATACATTCCCCACCACCATCAACCTGGACTTCCACCCCAACCAGACGGGCCATGACCTCATTGCTCAGTTTATAACGGCAGCCCTGGGACGGGGTCTTCCCTTTATCGACGTGGCCGAGGGGGCCTGGTATGCCGACGCGGTGCGCTATGTCTACGAAAATGGTCTGATGGAGGGCACCGGGACTGCTGTGTTCTCCCCTGACACCACCATGACCCGGGCCATGTTCCTCACCATCCTGGCCCGATACGCCGGCGTGGACACCTCCGTGGGGGACACCTGGTATCAGGCGGGCGCCGCCTGGGCGGTGGAAACCGGGGTCTCTGACGGCACCAACCTGGACCAGCCCCTGACCCGGGAACAGCTGGCCACCATGCTGTGGCGGTACGCCCAGCTCAAGGACTACAACGTGTCTGTGGGTGAGGAGACCAACATCCTGTCTTTCACCGACGCCCAGGATGTCAGTGAGTGGGCAATGTCCGCCGTACAGTGGGCCTGCGGGGCCGGAGTCATCAACGGTACCGGCGACGGCTCCACACTCTCTCCCCAGGGGAGCGCCTCCCGGGCAGAGGCAGCAACCATGCTGATGCGGTTTGTGCCCATGCTCCAGTAAACAAAAAACGGGGCTGCTGCAATTTCACGCGGCAGCCCCGTTTTCACAGACAACAAAAGGGCTTGCCGCCTGCACCATGCAGGCGGCAAGCCCTTTGCTTGCGCAAATCATATTTGACCATTGGGGCTGTGCCCCGGTCGCCCCAATTACTGGGGGTTGACGGTGTAGTTGGGGGCTTCCTTGGTGATATAGATGTCGTGGGGATGGGACTCCTTCAGGCCGGCGGCGGTGATCTGCATAAACTGGGCCTTGGTGTGGAGCTCCTCCACATTGTGGCAGCCGGTGTAGCCCATGCCGGCCCGCAGGCCGCCGGTGAGCTGGTAGATGGTGTCGCCGGTCAGTCCCTTGTAGGGCACCCGGCCTTCCACGCCTTCGGGCACCAGCTTCTTGTTGTTCTGCTGGAAGTAGCGGTCCTTGGAGCCGCAGGCCATGGCGCCCAGGGAACCCATGCCGCGGTAAACCTTGAACTGACGGCCCTGGTAGACCTCGGTATCCCCGGGGGACTCCTCGCATCCGGCCAGCAGAGAACCCAGCATGACCACGTTGGCGCCGGCGGCCAGGGCCTTGGCAATGTCGCCGGAATACTTCACGCCGCCGTCGGCGATGATGGGAATATCGTACTCAGCGGCCACCCGGGCGGCGTCATAGACGGCGGTGATCTGGGGCACGCCGATACCGGCCACTACGCGGGTAGTACAGATGGAGCCGGGGCCGATGCCGATCTTCACGCAGTCGGCGCCCGCCTCAATGAGGGCGCGGGTACCCTCGGCGGTGGCCACGTTACCGGCGATGAGCTGAACGTCGGGGAATACGGCCTTCACCCGGCGGACGCAGTCCAGGATGTTGTGGGAGTGGCCGTGGGCGGAGTCCAGGCAGAGCACATCGGCACCGGCCTCCACCAGAGCCCGGGCCCGGTCCAGAATGTCGGGGGTGACGCCGATAGCGGCGCCCACCAGCAGGCGGCCCTTCTCATCCCGGGCGGAGTTGGGATACACGGTAGCCTTTTCGATGTCCTTGATGGTGATCAGGCCCTTGAGGCGGTACTCGGCGTCCACAATGGGCAGCTTTTCAATCTTGTGCTTGCGGAGGATTTCCTTGGCCTCGTCCAGGGTAACCCCCTCTTTGGCGGTGACCAGGTTTTCCTTGGTCATCACGTTGTCCACCAGCTGGCTCATGTCGGTCTCAAACTTCATGTCCCGGTTGGTGATGATACCGATGAGCTTGCCATCCTTGCAAATGGGCACACCGGAGATGCGGTACTTGGCCATCAGAGCGTCAGCCTCCGCCAGGGTGTGACCGGGGGCCAGCCAGAAAGGATTGGTGATAACGCCGTTCTCACTGCGCTTGACCATGTCCACCTGCTCGGCCTGAGCCCCGATGGACATATTCTTGTGGATAATGCCGATGCCGCCCTCACGGGCAATGGCGATGGCCATACGGTACTCGGTGACGGTATCCATGGCGGCGCTCATCAGGGGCACGTTCAGCTGGATCTTGCGGGTGAGCTTGGTGCGCAGGTCAATGTCCGCGGGCAGCACGTCGCTCTCTGCGGGGATGAGCAGGACGTCATCAAAGGTAAGGCCCTGCTTCACAAACTTCTGGCTTTCATCGGTGTTGACCATAGTGCATCTCCTTTTCTTTTTATAAATTTGATCTATTCTACTTGATTGGAGCCCTACTGTCAAGGGGGCTGAGGGTAACCGCCCCTTCAAATCGGCTCTTTCCCTCAGGGCCTGCGCCCCGAACGTACCACCGGCCGTCTGCCTCTCCAGCCGTAAGAGTGATGGTCTCTCCCGCCATGCACTCGGCCAGATAGTCCACCTGGAGTTCCGAGACAAACTGCTCTTTCCCCAGCAGGTCCAGCCGGATGGCGTCGGAGATATAGTCGGCGTAACGGACATTGTTCACATGGCCGTTCACGTCGGTGTCGCTGTAATGGAGCCGCCGCCGCTCCACTTCGGGCAGCCCGGGGGGCAGCTTGAAGCGGGAAAGGGTCTTGGTCTTGCGCAGTTCCCCGCCGTCGGTGCCCCGGAACTCCTCCAGGTCCCCCGGCCGGGCCAGGCGGTGGGTCTGGGCGTGGGCCAGCACCCACACCGACACCGCCTCCCCCACCGGCTGCCCGTCCACAAACAGGTCAAAGTCCCGGTAGAAGGACACGCCGCCGCTTCCCCGGTGCCAGGTACGGATGGTGACCTGCTCCCCCCACTTCAGGGGGCGGTCCAGCCGGTACCACATCCGGGCCAGCATCCAGAACAGGCCGTATTTGCCCATGGTCTCCTCCCGTGAGAGGTGAAGCGCACAGGCGGCGGTGACCGCCGCCTCCTGAAGCATTCCCATGACGGCGGAGGGCCGGCAGGCCCCCCACAGGTCGATATCCCGGGAGTCCACGGTATAACAGGTCTCGGAATACACCTTACTCCCCCTTTTCCCCCCGGATCACCAGCC
Source organism: uncultured Eubacteriales bacterium (assembly GCA_949289455.1). Taxonomy (GTDB): domain Bacteria; phylum Bacillota; class Clostridia; order Oscillospirales; family Oscillospiraceae; genus Flavonifractor. Next base: position 9,424 of record CASEOA010000079.1, on the reverse strand, counting down.
GGGTCTTGCAGCAGATGTCGTCGATGTCGCTGGAGGTGGCGGCGGGCAGCCGCATGGCCGCCCCGCAGTCGGCACAGAAGAGGTCAATGGAGCTGTAGTTCACCTGGAGCTTCCACCGATGAGAACCGCAGGTGCAGGAGATACCGTCCCGCTGGGCAATCTCCTTCAGCTCGGAGAGCACCTCATGCATGACGAACTCGTCCAGGAAGACCCCCTTCTCCTCTCCCGCCGGGGCCACTTTGTCGGCGGCGGCCTCCAGCCGCTTCAGGGCGGAAAATACCGCCCCTTCCTCCCCCACATAGCAGCAGTCCAGCCCGGACTGTGCGCAGGAGAACGCCAGTACCTTCTGGTGGAGGAAGGCCTGGGTGGAGCAGGTGACGGTGTGGTCCCGGTTGCAGGACAGGCAGGGCACCGTCAGCCGCACCCGATCCCCCATCATCTCCACCACCAGCTCCGACTTGCCGCAGGGGCAGGGCAGGTGGTTGGCGGAGGCGGCCAGCTGGAACACGGTGCGCTCCACCACCACGCTCTGGCGGCAGGCCGGGCACAGGTAGGCCAGGGTGCGCTTGGCTTGTTCTTCCATAAGAGCCTCCCTTCCAGCCCCGGCCTGGAGGCCGCAGGCTGTTGGCTTGATATCTTGATATTTGTATTATTATAGCGCAAACCGCTCCCCTTGACCAGTCGGACCAGATACAAAATCCAACCGTATATTTCTTCCGGTTTTGGTCTAAACTACTGTTTGCCCAATGATACACAGGGATGAGGTGATCTCATGGCAGACAAACGGCTGGGGCGGCAGACCGCCGCCCTGGTGTCTCCCCCCTCGGTGGCCGGCTATGCCAGCGTGGTGGGTCACAAGGAGGGGGAGGGCCCCCTGGCGGCCACCTTTGACCACATCAGCCAGGACGATACCTTTGGGGAAAAGAGTTGGGAGAAGGCGGAGAGCGCCATGCAGAAGCTGGCTCTGTCCATCGCCCTGAACAAGGCGGGGCTGGCTCCCGCTGCCCTGGACTACCTGCTGGCCGGGGACCTGCTCAACCAGTGCATCGGCACCGGCTTTGCCGTCCGGGGGAATGACGTACCCTTTTTCGGCCTGTACGGAGCCTGCTCCACCATGGCCGAGAGCCTGTCCCTGGCCGCTCTGCTGCTGGATGGGGGCTTTGGCTGCTATGCCGCCGCCATGACCTCCTCCCACTTCTGCTCCGCCGAGCGGCAGTACCGGGCTCCCCTGGAGTACGGCGGCCAGCGCCCCCCCACCGCCCAGTGGACGGTCACCGGCTCGGGGTGCGTCATCTTGTCGGACTCCGGCCCCGGGCCCTATGTCACCCACGTCACCACAGGTATAATCGTGGACAAGGGCATCAAGGACGCCTCCAACATGGGGGCCGCCATGGCTCCCGCCGCCTATTCCACCATCAAGGCCCACTTTGCCGACACCGGCCGAAAGCCCTCCGACTATGACCTGATCGTCACCGGAGATCTGGGCCAGCTGGGCCGGGACATCGTGGCCGACTGGTTCCGCCGGGACGGGGTGGAGCTGAAGCACCTGGCCGACTGCGGCACCCTCATCTATCACCTGGAGGGCCAGGACGTCCACTGCGGCGGCTCGGGCTGCGGCTGCTCCGCGTCGGTGTTGGCAGGCTTTCTTCTCAACGGTATGGCTGAGGGCCGGTGGAACCGGGTGCTCTTCTGCGGCACCGGGGCCTTGCTCTCCCCCACTTCCACCCAGCAGGGGGAGAGCATTCCCTCCATCTGCCACGCCGTGGCGCTGGACCGTAGGAGGTGAAACAATGGATATGATCTTTCCCTATCTCCGGGCCTTTCTTTGCGGCGGAGCACTCTGCCTCATCGGCCAGGTACTCATCGACAAGACCACTCTCACCCCCGCCCGCATCTTGGTGTCCTATGTGGTGGCGGGCGTGGTGCTGGGGGGCCTGGGGATCTACCCATGGCTGGTGGAGTTCGGCGGGGCGGGCGCTACCGTCCCCCTCACCGGCTTCGGCTACCTGCTGGCCAAGGGAGTGGCAAAGGCGGTGGAGGAACAGGGTGCCTTGGGCATCCTCACCGGCGGGCTCACCGCCTCGGCGGCAGGCGTCACCGCTGCCATGTTCTTCGGCCTGCTGGCCGCCCTGGTCTCCCGCTCCAAGCCAAAATCCTGAAAAATCCGCCCCCTGCCATTGACAAAACGGCCATCTGGTAGTAAAGTATCAGCCGTGAACGAGGGCGTTCCATGAAACGAGGCCGTACTGCCTCCTTTCCTGGGCGCCCTCGGCTTTTTATTATGTGTTTTTGGAGGGGAAAGGATGACCAAGTATATTTTTGTCACCGGCGGCGTGGTCTCCGGCCTGGGCAAGGGTATCACCGCCGCCTCTCTGGGCCGGCTGCTGAAGGCCCGGGGATTGAAGGTGGCGGCCCAGAAGCTGGACCCCTATATCAACGTGGACCCGGGCACCATGAGCCCCTATCAGCACGGGGAGGTCTTTGTCACCGAGGACGGAGCGGAGACCGACCTGGATCTGGGCCACTACGAGCGGTTCATTGATGAGGATCTGAACCAGTTCTCCAACCTGACCACCGGCCGGGTATACTCCAATGTCATTGCCAAGGAACGGCGGGGGGAATACCTGGGCCGGACGGTCCAGGTGATCCCCCACATCACCGACGAGATCAAGCGGTTTATCTACGCTGTCGGCCGCAAGACCGGAGCCGACGTGGTCATCACCGAGGTAGGGGGCACCACCGGCGACATTGAGAGCCAGCCCTTCCTGGAGGCCATCCGCCAGGTGGGCCGGGAGGTGGGCCGGGGTAACGCCCTGTACCTCCACGTCACTCTGGTGCCCTACCTGCGGGCCTCGGGGGAGCACAAATCCAAGCCCACTCAGCACTCGGTGAAGGAGCTCCAGGGCATGGGCATCTCTCCCGACCTCATTGTGCTCCGCTCCGACGAACCCATTACCGACCACAGCATTTTTGACAAGATCGCCGGCTTCTGCAATGTCAAGCCCGACTGCGTCATCGAAAACCTGACCCTGCCCTCCCTGTACCAGGCCCCCCTCATGCTGGAGGAGGCGGGGCTGGCCCGGGTGGTGTGCCGGGAGCTGGAGCTGGACGCTCCCGCGCCCGACCTGGAGGAGTGGCGGCAGCTGGTAGACCGGGTGAATACCCTCCGCCGGACCGTCACCATCGGTCTGGTGGGCAAATATGTCCAGCTCCACGACGCCTACCTGTCGGTGGCCGAGGCCCTCCGCCACGCCGGCTACCCCCTGGGCGCCCAGGTGGACATCCGCTGGATCGACGCCGAGTCCCTGGCCCCCCACAATCTGGAGGAAACCCTGGCGGGGCTGGATGGTATTTTGGTGCCTGGGGGCTTTGGAGCCCGGGGCATCGAGGGGATGATCCTGGCCGCCCAATACGCCCGGGAACGAAACGTGCCCTATCTGGGCATCTGCCTGGGGATGCAGGTGGCGGTTATCGAGTTTGCCCGCCATGTGGCCGGGCTGGACAGGGCCCACTCGGGGGAGTTTGACCCGGACGCTCCCCACAAGGTCATCGACTTTATGCCCGGCCAGAGCGACGAAATTGACAAGGGCGGCACCCTCCGGCTGGGGGCCTATCCCTGCTTCATCCAGCCGGGTACCACCCTGGAGAAGTGCTACGGCCTCTCCCAGATCTCCGAGCGCCACCGCCACCGCTACGAGTTCAACAACCAGTACCGGGAGCTTCTGGCCGCGGTCGGGCTGGCCCTCAGCGGCCTCTCCCCCGACGGGCAGCTGGTGGAGGCGGTGGAACTGCCCGACGTCCCCTTCTATGTGGGCGTACAGTATCACCCCGAGTTCAAAAGCCGCCCCAACCGGCCCCATCCGCTGTTTTCCGGCTTCCTGAAGGCAGCTCTGGGAGAGTTCTGAGGACGTCTTGCCCGGTTTTGCAAGTCTCATTGTGTTGAATTGCATAAAAGAAAACTGCTCTTGTTTTTTATCTCCAGACAGTTTTACGAAAACATACAGTTCAGTCACATTCTTCTTGACAAAAACAGTTGTCCGCACTATACTTACACCATCAGTTGAGAACAAAGGCGTTCCAACCCAACAGGGTGGAACGCCTTCGTTTTTATTTGAAATTTGAAGGAACGAAAGGGGACACATGCAATGTCTTACACCAAGGAAGATATTATCCGCATGGTACGCGAGGAGGACATCGAGTTCATCCGCCTGCAGTTCACCGATATTTTTGGCCAGCTGAAAAACGTGGCCATCACCGCCTCCCAGATCGAGAAGGCAGTCAACAACCAGATCATGTTTGACGGCTCCTCCATTGAGGGTTTTGTCCGCATCGACGAATCTGACCAGTACCTCTACCCCGATCTGGATTCCTTTACCATCTTCCCCTGGCGGCCCCAGCACGGCAAGGTGGCCCGGCTCATCTGCGACGTCTACAACCCCGACGGCACTCCCTTCGTGGGTGACCCCAGAGGAGTCCTGAAGCGGGTACTCCAGAAGGCCAAGGACATGGGATTCGACGCCTTCAACGTGGGCCCCGAGGCCGAGTTCTTCCTGTTCCAGACCGACGACGAGGGGAAGCCCACCGTCAAGACCAACGACGAGGCGGGTTACTTCGACCTGGGCCCCCTGGATCACGGCGAGGGTACCCGGCGGGAGATCTGCATGGCACTGGAGCAGATGGGCTTTGAGATTGAGGCCAGCCACCACGAGGTGGCCCAGGGCCAGCATGAGATCGATTTCAAGTACGCCGGCGCTCTCCACACCGCCGACAACATCATGACCTTCAAGCTGGCGGTCAAGACCCTGGCCCAGAAGAACGGCCTCCACGCCACCTTCATGCCCAAGCCCATCTTCGGCATCAACGGCTCCGGAATGCACACCAACATGTCCCTGTTCAAGGACGGCAAAAACGTGTTCTACGATCCCAACGGCGAGAAGGGCCTGTCCAAGGAGGCCTACTCCTTTATCGCCGGCCTGCTGGCCCATGTGAAGGGCATGGCGGCAGTGACCAACCCCCTGGTCAACTCCTACAAGCGGCTGGTACCCGGCTATGAGGCCCCCTGCTACCTGGCCTGGTCGGCCTCCAACCGTTCCGCCCTCATCCGCATCCCCGCCGCCCGTGGCCAGTCCACCCGGGTGGAGCTCCGCTCCCCCGACCCTTCCTGCAACCCCTACCTGGAGCTGGCCGTCTGCCTGGCCGCCGGTTTGGACGGCATTGAAAAGGGTCTGGTTCCCCCTGCCGAAGTCACCGAGAACATTTTCGTCATGGACGAAGCCGCCCGGAAGGCCCACGGCATCGACTCCCTGCCCGGCTCTCTGGAAGAAGCCATTCAGGCCCTCAAGGCCGACCCCCTCATTCTGGACACCCTGGGCGAGCACATCGCTGAAAACTATATCGCCGGCAAGGAGAAGGAATGGGATGAGTACCGCACCCGTGTGTCCTCCTGGGAGCGGGAGAAGTATATTATTAACTACTAATACGAAGCTCCGCCATCCCCGCTCAGTTGGGAGTGAATTGGTATGGAACAGGTGATCCTCGCCTTTGAAAACAGCAAAAGCTGTCTGCGTGTCAAAGAGATCCTGGAGACCGCCGGCGCCGCCGGCTGCATCGTATGCAAAACCGCCGACCAGGTCCGCCGGACGGTACACAAGCTCCACATTCCCGCCGTCATCTGCGGCTATAAGCTGGCCGACCAGACCGCGGAGACGCTGTTCAGCGACCTGCCCATCTCCTGCGCCATGCTGGTGCTGGCCCCCCAAAATATGCTGGACCTGATCCAGGACGACGATATTTTCCGTCTGCCCGCCCCGGTGTCCAAGGGGGATCTGGTGGCTTCGGTGCGGATGCTCCTGCAAATGGGCCACCGGTTGGAGCGCTTCGTGCGCCCCCAGCGCACCCAGGAGGAGCAGGAGCTGGTTGCCCGGGCCAAGGCCCTGCTCATGGACCGCAACGGCATGACCGAGGAGCAGGCCCACCGCTTTCTGCAAAAGACCAGCATGGATAAGGGCGCCAAGCTGAGCCAGACTGCCCAGATGGTACTTGACAGCGCAGAATAATCCAAGACCCAGAGACGATGTGGTCTCACGGCGGCAGTCGGAGACGTACTGCCGCCTTTTTTTACCCATCCCCCGCCGGGGCTGGGCATACTCACCCGGAAAGGGGAATCAACCATGAAAACCCAAGGATATCGAGGGCTCTACCGCCCTTCCTTTGAGCACGACGCCTGCGGCATCGGCGCCGTGGTAGACATCCAGGGCCGGCCCAGCCACCGGACGGTGGACGACGCCCTCAAGATCGTGGAAAAGCTGGAGCACCGGGCAGGCAAGGACGCCCTTGGCGAGACCGGCGACGGCGTGGGCATCCTGGTGCAGATCTCCCACCGCTTTTTCTCCCAGGCCGCCCAGAAGGCCGGCATCTCCCTGCCCGGGCCCCGGGACTACGGAGTGGGCATGTTCTTCTTCCCCCAGGACAGTCTGAAGCGGAGCCAGGCCAAGAAGATGTTCGAGGTCATCGCCCAGAAGGAGGGGCTCCCCTTCCTGGGCTGGCGGGAGGTACCCGTCTGTCCTCAGGTGCTGGGCCGCCGGGCCCTGGACAAGATGCCCAGCATTCAGCAGGCCTTCGTGGCCCGGCCGGAGGGGGTGGCCCCCGGCTTGGACTTTGACCGGAAGCTCTATATTGCCCGCCGGGTGTTCGAGCAGTCCAACGACAACACCTACGTCCCCTCCCTGTCCAGCCGCACCATCGTGTACAAGGGCATGTTCCTGGTTCATCAGCTGCGGCAGTTCTACCCCGACCTCCAGAGCCCGGAGTACCAGTCGGCCATCGCCCTGGTCCATTCCCGCTTCTCCACCAACACCAACCCCTCCTGGGAGCGGGCCCACCCCAACCGGCTCATGGCTCACAACGGAGAGATCAACACCATCCGGGGCAATGTGGACCGGATGCTGGCCCGGGAGGAGACCATGTCCTCCCCCCTGCTGGAGGCCGACATGGATAAGGTGCTGCCGGTGGTCAACGTAAACGGCTCCGACTCCGCCATGCTGGACAACACGCTGGAGTTTCTCATGATGGCTGGCATGGAGCTGCCCCTGGCGGTGATGGCCTGCATTCCCGAGCCCTGGGCGGAGGACAAGTCCATCTCCCGGTCCAAACGGGACTTGTACCAATACTACGCCACCCTGATGGAGCCCTGGGACGGCCCGGCCGCCATTCTCTTCTCCGACGGCGACATGGTAGGGGCGGTGCTGGACCGCAACGGCCTGCGGCCCTCCCGGTACTATATTACCGATGACGGCCGGCTCATCCTCTCCTCCGAGGTAGGCGTATTGGACATTCCGGCAGAGCATATCGTGGAGAAATCCCGGCTCCAGCCCGGCCGGATGCTGCTGGTGGACCTGAAGCAGGGCCGGGTCATCGGGGACGAGGAGCTGAAGGAGACCTATGCCGCCCGGCAGCCCTACGGCGAGTGGCTGGACGGCAACCTGCTCCATCTGGCCGACCTGCCCATCCCCAACCGCCGGGTGGAGCGCCACAGCCGGGAACAGCTCCACCGGCTGCAAAAGGCCTTCGGCTACACCTACGAGGACGTGCGCAACACCATCCTGCCCATGGCCCGCACCGGGGCCGAACCCACCGCCGCCATGGGCACCGACATCCCCCTGGCCGTGCTGGACCACAAGGACCAGCCTCTGTTCAGCTACTTCAAGCAGCTTTTCGCTCAGGTCACCAATCCCCCCATTGACGCCATCCGGGAGGAAATCGTCACCGATACCACGGTATATGTGGGAGACGACGGCAATCTACTGGCTGAGACCCCGGAGAACTGCCGGGTGCTCCAGATCCACAACCCCATCCTCACCTCCACCGACCTGATGAAAATCCGGTCTATGAACCAGCCCGGCTTCCAGGTGTCCACCGTGTCCATCCTCACCTACAAGAACACTCCTCTGAGCCGCGCTCTGGACCACCTGGCTCTGGCGGTGGACCGGGCCTGGCGGAATGGGGCCAACATCATCATTCTCTCCGACCGGGGGGTGGATGAGAACCATGTAGCCATCCCCTCCCTGCTGGCGGTGTCCGCCGTGGAGCAGCACCTCATCCGCACAAAAAAGCGTACCGCCGTATCCATCCTGCTGGAGTCTGCCGAGCCCCGGGACGTGCACCACTTTGCCACCCTCCTGGGCTACGGCGCCCGGGCCATCAACCCCTATCTGGCCGAGGAAACCATTGTGGAGCTCATCGAGGAGGGCCTGCTGGACAAGGACTACCACACCGCCGTGGCCGACTACAACAGCGCCGTCCTCCACGGCATTGTAAAAATCGCCTCCAAAATGGGCATCTCCACCCTCCAGTCCTACCAGTCCGCCCAGATCTTTGAGGCCATCGGCATCCAGCAGGAGGTCATCGATCAGTATTTCACCAACACCGTTTCCCGGGTGGGGGGCATTGGATTGGCGGAGATCGCCGCCATGGTGGATCGCAACCACTCCAAAGCATACGACCCCCTGGGCCTGGAGACCGACCCCACCCTGGACTCTCTGGGCTCCCATAAGGCCAGGTCCACCGGGGAGGACCATATGTACAATCCCCGCACCATCCATCTGCTCCAGCAATCCACCCGCCGGGGGGACTACGACCTGTTCAAGCAGTACACCGCCCTGGTGGACGACGAGACCCAGCCCCACACCCTGCGGGGCCTGCTGGACATGAAGTACGCCGACACCCCCCTGCCCCTGGAGGAGGTGGAGAGCGTGGAGTCCATCGTCAAACGCTTCAAGACCGGAGCCATGAGCTACGGTTCCATCTCCCGGGAGGCCCATGAGTGCCTGGCCCAGGCCATGAACCTGCTGGGGGGCAAGTCCAACTCCGGCGAGGGCGGCGAGGAGCCCGACCGGCTGAACGACCCCGCCCGCAACTCGGCCATCAAGCAGGTGGCCTCCGGCCGGTTCGGGGTGACCAGCCAGTATCTGGTGAGCGCCAAGGAGATTCAGATCAAAATGGCCCAGGGCGCCAAGCCCGGCGAGGGCGGACACCTGCCCGCCGGAAAGGTGTACCCCTGGATCGCCAAGTGCCGCCACTCCACCCCCGGCGTCACCCTGATCTCCCCCCCGCCCCACCACGACATCTACTCCATCGAGGATCTGGCCCAGCTCATCTACGACCTGAAGAACGCCAACCGCCAGGCCCGTATTTCGGTCAAGCTGGTCAGCGAGGCAGGCGTGGGCACCATCGCCGCCGGCGTGGCCAAGGCGGGGGCCCAGGTGGTCCTCATCTCCGGCTACGACGGGGGCACCGGCGCCGCCCCCCGGACCTCCATCCACAACGCCGGCCTGCCCTGGGAGCTGGGCCTGGCTGAGACCCACCAGACCCTGATCCAAAACGGCCTGCGGTCCCGGGTGGTAGTGGAGACCGACGGCAAGCTGAT
>CASEOA010000078.1 GCA_949289455.1 uncultured Eubacteriales bacterium | reverse complement strand
CACCCTGACCTATCTGCGCAACGGAGTGAAACAGACCGTCAATCTCACCCGCACCTCCTTTCTGGTGCCCACGGTGTACAGTGAGCTGGTGGACGGCCACATCGGCTACCTGGACTGCGACACCTATGGGGAGGACACCCTCACCCACTTTGTGGACGATATGACCTCCCTCGGCAGCCTGCCCACCTACTGGATCGTGGACCTGCGGGACAACCCCGGCGGCGACTATTTTGCCGCCATGGGTACCATCGGCTGCTTTGCCGGAGAGGATGCCCTGTCCTACCTGCTGGACAACCAAGGCCAGTACTCCGCCTACTGCTCGGGGGTGGAGGCCCAAACCATGTACCCCGCCCTGGTCCTCACCAACGGCAACTCCGCCAGCGCAGCCGAGCTCTTTGCCTCCAGCATCCGGGACACCGGGGCGGGCATCCTGCTGGGGGAGCGCACCTACGGCAAGGGGGTGGCCCAGAGCGTTCTGGACCAGTCCTCTCTGCCTGACTACTTCCCCGACGGGGACGCCATCAAAATTACCTCCTACCGGTTTTACAGCCCCAACGGCACCACCAATGACACCGTGGGCGTGATCCCCCACCTGCTGATGGATGACGACCTGGCCGATGTAGCCGCTCTGCTCCTCTCCGCCTCCGCCCCCACCGGGGACACCACCGGATACCTGCGCATCGACCTGGTGTGGCAGTGGTATGTCGATTTGGATCAGGCTCTGAGCCCGGACTGCCAGGCGGCCTTTGTGGCGCTGCTGGAGGCACTGCCCGACCAGGTGCAGGTGTGGCAGGGCACCGGCGGCGCCGACGGGTGGACTCAGACCTCCGCTGCCGCCCTGGCGGAAACCTACGGCCTCACCGACTATACCCGCCGGGGCTTCACCGACATCTCCAGTTCTCCCTATCAATCCGCCATCGACCTGCTGGCTACCTACGGCATCCTCCAGGGGGCGGGGGACGGCACCTTCCTGCCCAAAACTTCTCTCACCCGAGCCCAGCTGTGCGCCCTGCTGGCCCAGGCCCTCAACTGTAACCTCCCCACCGGAGAGAGTCAGTTCTCCGACGTCTCTATGGACGCCTGGTACGGCCCCGCCGTCAACGCCCTGGCCTCCATGGGGCTGATCAACGGGGTGGGCAGCGGCCGGTTTGAGCCCGACGCTCCGGTAAGCCATGAGCAATTCATCACCATCATGGGCCGGCTGGCCCGGCGGCTGAACATGGTCATGGATCTGGCCTGGCAGCAGCGACCGGACACGGCAGGAAATTCTTTTACCTCCTGGTCGGACTGGGCGGCGGAGGACGCCTGGCTGCTGGCGGAGAGCCAGACCGACCTGCTGGGCAACTCCACCAATCTGCTGTGGGATCGTCCTCAGGACATTGATCCGGACGCTGTCACCACCCGGGAGGAGGCCGCCGCTCTCACCTGCACACTGCTGCAATGGGCGGGCATTCTGCCCGAATTTTCCTGAGTCCAGCGGGGCTGCCGCCTACCGGCAGCCCCGTTTTATGTCTCCCATTTCCGGCTATCTTCACAGAATCTTTATAGATTCTTTCCCGCTTTCCCGCTCTTTTCGCATAGACTTTTTCCCATACCTATGGTAGAATGATGTGAATTTATGGACATGGTCCAATGGAGGTCATCACATTTGAGGACTGATGTATTGGGCGTGGGGTTTGACAATCTGACTTTGGAAGAGGCCGTTGCCACCGGGGCCGCCCTGGTGGACGCCGGCGGATTCCACTACGCCGTCACCCCCAACCCTGAATTTATCCTGGCCGCCCGGAAGGACCCCAGATTCCAGCAGGTCCTGCAGCAGGCCCACCTGGTGCTCCCTGACGGGGTGGGGGTCATCCACTCCGCCAAGATCCTGGGCCGGCCCCTGAAGGGCCGGGTACCCGGCATCGAGTTTGCCCAGGGCCTGATGGCCTGGATGGCCGGCAGCGGCAAGCGGCTGTTCCTGCTGGGGGCCAAGCCCGGGGTGGCCGAACTGGCCGCGGCCCGGCTGAAAAACGACTATCCGGGGCTCATCGTCTGCGGCACCCACGACGGCTACTTCCAGGAGGACGGCCCGGTGGTGGAGGAAATCCTCGCCGCAGCCGCCGATGTGGTATTTGTCTGTCTGGGTGCGCCCAAGCAGGAGTTCTGGATGGTGAAAAACGGCCCGGCCACCGGCGCCCACCTGATGGTGGGCCTGGGCGGCTCCCTGGATGTGTTTGCCGGCGTGGTGGAACGGGCCCCGGAGGCCTTTCAGAAGCTGGGTCTGGAATGGCTCCACCGGCTCATCAAGGAACCCCAGCGCATCGGCCGCATGTCCAAGCTGCCCCTGGTACTGTGGTATGCCGCCGGCTCCCGTATTCGGGGGAAGTGACCCCGTTTCCCAGGCGAATCCCTTGCGTATCCCGGGCCATGGCGGCCCAAATGATAAAATGAGGTGTAATTTACATGGTAGCCATTCTACTGGGTCAAGGTTTTGAGGAAAGCGAAGCTCTGGTGCCCGCCGACCTGCTGCGGCGGGCCGGGCTGAAGGTGTGTCTGGTTGGTCTGGACAGCCTGCAGGTCACCGGCGGCCACGGCATCACCGTCACCGCCGACACCACCCTGGATCAGATCAGCGCAGAGGAGTTGAAGATGCTGGTGCTGCCCGGTGGGCTGGGCGGTGTGGAGGCCATCCACAACTCCACCCCCGCTTTGACGCTCATCCAGCGGTGCAGCGACCACGGCTGCTGGCTGGCCGCCATCTGCGCCGCCCCCACCATCCTGGCCAATCTTGGCATCCTGGACCGCCGCCGTGCGGTGTGCTACCCCGGCATGGAGGACATGATGGGCTCCGCCGTGGTGCAGAAGGGTGTCCCTGTGGTGGTGGACGGCCACATCGTTACCGGCGAGGCCGCCGGCTCCGCCTTCTCCTTTGGTCTCACCCTGGTGGAGGTTTTGAAGGGTGCTGAAGCTGCCGCCCAGGTCAAGGATGCCGTCCACTATCACGGCTGAGAAGGCGGCCCTCCGCACCGCCGCCCTGGCCGCCCTGGAGGGCCTGTCCCCCCAGGCCCGGCGGGACAGCGACCGGGCCCTGTTCCGCGCCTTTCTGGCTCTGCCCCAGGTGGGGCAGGCCTCTACCCTGCTGCTCTACTGCGGCATGGGCGTGGAACCGGACACCAGGGCCCTCTTTTCCCCTCTGTGGGAGGCGGGAAAGGCCCTCTGCCTGCCCCGGTGCCTGCCCGGGAACCAAATGGAGGCCCGGCTCGTCCAACCTACAGACCCCTTGATCCGCCACCCTTACGGGATGCTGGAGCCGGACGGGGATGCCCCCCTTGTGACCCCCGCCCAGATACAGCTGGCCTTGGTGCCCGGCCTGGCCTTTGACCGGGCGGGTGGCCGTCTGGGCCGGGGGGGCGGATACTATGACCGGTGGCTGACCGCCTTCTCCGGGCTCCGGGTGGCCCTGTGCCGGCAGGCCGTCCTCTTTGACGCCCTGCCCCGGCTTCCCCACGACCTGGGGGTGGATCTGGTGGTCACCGAGACCGACCTGTACGGCCCGTCCGCTTTTATCCCGTCGGAAAGCGGGGCATAGCCCCGCCTTCCAACGCTAGGTACGGCTCAGCAGCAGCCGTCGTTGCAGCCGCAGTTGTTGCCGCAGCCGCAGTTATTGCCGCCGCAGCCGCAGCTGTTGCCGCTGCCGCAGCAGCAGCACAGCAGGATGATGATCAGGATGATCCACAGGCAGCTGTTGCCGCCAAACCCGTTGTTGCCAAAACACATTGTCGTCTCACCTCACTTGCCTGAACTGACCCATACTATGCCCCGAGGTGAGCACAGGTTCCGGCTGTACGCTGGTTTTGTTAGGAGTTGAACTTCATGTCTCAAGAGGAATACCGCAACCAGGACGGGACGGAGCTCCCCTCCCATAACAGCCAACCCGGCAAGCGGCTGGCCCCCTCCGGCAAGCAGAGGGGCGCACGGAAAAAGCGCAAGCGCCTGGGGGCCTGGGGGGTACTGATCTATGTGGTCTGCGTTCTGGGTGCCTCCACCCTGCTGGCCGGCGTGAGCTGGATGTGGGCCAACGACGTGCTTGCCCTGAACAAGGCCGAGCACACCGCCGTGGTGGAGGTGGCGGAGGGCGACACCGTGGACCAGGTGGCCGACAAGCTGAAGGAAAACGGCCTCATCGAGTACCCCTTCGTCTTCAAGCTGTTCTGCGCCTTTACCCATGTCAGCGGCGCCGCCGGGGAGGAGGACGCGAAAATCACCCCGGGCACCTATGAGCTGAACACTGATATGGACTACCGGGCGCTTATCTCCAGCATGGGCTCCAGCTCCTCCAGCCGCATGACCACCACCGTCACCATTCCCGAGGGCACCACCCTGGCGCAGATCTTCCAGATACTAGAGAACGCCGGCGTGTCCACCGTGGAACATCTCACCGAGACCGCCGCCAACTATGACTTCAAGTTCTCCTTCCTCCAGGGCGAGCTCCCCCTGGGCGACGCCACCCGGCTGGAGGGCTACCTCTTCCCCGACACCTATGAGTTCTATATGGGGGAAAGCCCGGTGAGTGTGCTCAACAAGATGATCCTCCGCTTTGACGAGATCTTCACTGACGAGATGCGCCAGGCCATGACCGACAAGGGCATGACGGTCAATGACGCGGTGATCATCGCCTCCCTCATTGAGAAGGAGACCGACGGCACCGACCAGGGGAAGATCTCCTCGGTGATCTACAACCGCCTGCTCAACCCCACCAGCGAGACGGCGGGCTATCTGAACATTGACGCCTCCATTCTGTATGCCACCGGCGGCACCGAGGTGGACCTGAACGCCGATACCCCCTATAACACCTCCACCCACACCGGCCTGCCCCCCACCGCCATCTGCTGCCCCGGTGTAGACGCGCTGAAGGCCGCTGTGTCCCCCGAGTCCACCTCCTACTACTTCTACGCCCTGGGAGACGACGGGGTCCACCACTTCTTCAACACCTACAGCCAGCACCAGGCCTTTGTGGCCAGTCAGGAGCTGTATCAGAATGGCTAATAAGATTGAACTGCTCTCCCCGGCCGGCGACCTGGAGCGGCTGCGGATGTCCCTGGCCTATGGCGCTGACGCGGTCTATTTGGCGGGCAGCGATTTCGGTATGCGGGCCTTCGCCGGCAACTTCACCCCCGACCAGATGCGTCAGGCGGTGGAGCTGTGCCACAGCCGGGGGGTATCCGTCCACGTCACCTGCAACACTATGCCCCGCAATGACGAGGTGGCCCGTCTGCCGGAGTGGCTGGAATACCTCCAGGCGCTGGGCGTGGACGCAGCCATCGTGGCCGACGTGGGGGTGCTCTCCCTGCTGAAGCGCCACGCCCCCAGGGTGAAGGCCCATATCTCCACCCAGGCCAGCATTTCCAACTACCAGGCCGCCCGGGCCTGGCATGAGCTGGGGGCCAGCCGAGTAATCCTGGCCCGGGAGCTCTCCCTGGAGGAGGTCCGGGAAATCCGGGCCAAGGCTCCCAAAGAGCTGGAAATCGAGGCCTTTGTCCACGGCGCTATGTGCGTCAGCTACTCCGGCAGGTGCCTGTTGTCCAACTATATGACCGGGCGGGACGCCAACCGGGGCGCCTGCGCCCAGCCCTGCCGCTACAAGTACGCCCTGGTGGAGGAAAAACGCCCCGGGGAGTACTTCCCCATCGGCGAGGACGAGGGGGGCGCCTACATCATGAACTCCCGGGATATGTGCATGATTGACCACATCCCGGAGCTGATGGAGGCCGGGATAAACTCCCTGAAAATTGAGGGTCGGGCCAAGAGCGCCTACTACGCCGCCGCAGTCACCAACGCCTACCGCCACGCCATCGACGCCGCCATGGCGGGCCAGCCTCTGGACCCGGTGTGGCGGGCGGAAGTGGACAAGGTGAGCCACCGGCCCTACTCCACCGGCTTCTGGTTCGGCCAGCCCGGCCAGTACACCGGAGATGCCCGGTACATCCGAAACTGGCAGGTAGTGGCGGTGGTGGAGTCCTGCGGCCCTGACCGCCGGGCCCTGTGTTCCCTGCGCAACAAATTCTCGGCTGGGGACACGCTGGAGCTCATCGGCCCCGGCCTGGAACCGGTATCCCTCACTGTCCCTCTGATGGCGGATGCCGACGGCCTCCCCCTCCGGGAGCCCCGCACCCCTCAGATGAAATTTTATTTGGATCTCCCCGTCCAGGCCCCGCCCCTGTCCATTCTGCGGGCCTGCCGGGAAAACTCATAGGAAACGGGGCTGCTGCGGCGTCATGCAGCAGCCCCGCTTTTGTTCTCCTGAGCGCCTGCGGCGGGGCACGGCGCTTCTGCCAAAATTTTTTGCCCTCCGGATGTTTCCGGCGGGCAATTTTATTGCTCAAAAAAGTTCCGTATCTCAGGCGCTTTATATTTTATACCAGCGAGTTCAATTTAAAAAGTTCCAGTTATATTTTTAACTATATTGTTATAAATATGACTATTATTAGTTAAAAAATAAACTTTTTAAAACTTATTGACAAGTTTTCTTTCTGTGCTATACTTGCCTCAAACAGGGCGGACGACCTGCCCGCCAGAAGGAGGAGCTACATTATGTCTACTTACTATTTCCTGCCTACCCGCAACGTGTTTGGCGAAGGCGCCGTTCAGGAGATCGGCTCCCTGCTGGGCAGCCTGAATGTGAACCACGCCATGATCGTAACCGACAAGTTCCTGGCCCAGTCCGGCATGGCCGCCAACATACAGGAAATTCTGTCCGGTTCGGGGATCCGTTCTGTGGTCTTTGACGGTGCCGAACCCAACCCCACCGACAAGAACGTAGAGGCAGGGGTAGACTTCTTCCATGCCAACCAGTGTGACTCCATCATCTCCCTGGGCGGCGGTTCCTCCCACGACTGTGCCAAGGGCATCGGCCTGGTGGCCAGCAACGGCGGGCGCATCCACGACTATGAAGGCGTAGACAAGGCCACCCGGGACGTAGTGCCCCTGATGGCCATCAACACCACCGCCGGCACCGCCTCCGAAATCACCCGGTTCTGCATCATCACCGACACCAGCCGGAAGGTGAAGATGGCCATCGTGGACTGGCGGGTCACCCCCAAGATTGCCGTCAACGACCCGGTGCTCATGAAGGGCATGCCCGCCTCCCTCACCGCCGCCACCGGCATGGACGCCATGACCCACGCCATCGAGGCCTATGTGTCCACCGCCGCCAACGTGCTCACCGACTCCGCCGCCCTCATGGCCGTCAAGATGATCTACCAGTACCTGCCCAAGGCGGTGGCCAACGGCGACTACATGTGGGCCAGAGACAAGATGGCCTACGCCCAGTATCTGGCGGGTATCGCCTTCAACAACGCCTCCCTGGGCTACGTCCACGCCATGGCCCACCAGCTGGGCGGCTACTACAACCTGCCCCACGGCGTGTGCAACGCCATCCTGCTGCCCTACGTGGAGGAGTTCAACCTCATCGGCAACCTGAACCGGTTCCGGGATCTGGCGGAAGCCATGGGCGAGAAGGTGGACGGCCTGTCCACCGGAGACGCCGCCGCCAAGGCCATCCAGGCCATCCGCACCATCAGCAAGCAGGTGGGCATCCCCGCCAACCTGAAGGTACTGGGGGTCAAACCGGAGGACTTCGAAGTAATGGCGGAAAACGCCATGAAGGACGTGTGCTGCCTCACCAATCCCCGCAAGGCCACCAAGGAACAGGTCATCGAGATCTACCGCCGGGCCTACGAGGGCGAATAAGCAAACCCCTACCGGGCGTACCCCATGGTACGCCCGGTATTATTGTTTTTCAATAAATTTATATTGACTTACAGGTTGTTCTGTGGTAGGATGGCCCCGAAAGGAGGGATGCCGCATGACACCCTCACCTGCCTCCCGGTTCGGAGGCTTTGCCGCGGGACACTTCGTGGTCACCGCCCTGTGCGCCCCTCTGATCTTTCTGATGCCCGGACTGTTGACACTGGCCGCCACGCCTCTGCGAGCTCTGCTGCTGATGGCGGTTTTCTATCTCCCCGCCGGGTGGATCGTGGCTGCCCTCCGGGGCTGGCGTCGGCCCTCGCCCAAGATGGGGTTGAAGGCCGTCCTTTACCCGGCCCTGTTCGCCTGGGGCTGGGCCTTTGGCGGATGACTGCTGTTTGTCTGCCCCATCTCCTCGGTGCGCAATGTGGGCTTTGGGGTGCTGCTGAGCACCTACTTTCTGGCTTGCCCGTCCTTCATTTTTATGCTGGCGGCCCTGAGCTTTTCTCTGAGCGTCCCTCTGGACAGTCTCTTTGCCGATACCCCATTTCTCCCGCTGTGGTACCTGTGCATGGTTCTGGCAGGACTGTTGCCGCCGCTACTGTTCTTTTTAGGTTCTCTGCTGCCCCACCGGGTGAAGGAGGTTTTCCATGAAAAAACGGATCGCACTTGCCGCGGGAGCGCTTCTCTTTGTGTGCCTGGTGATCCTGTGGGCGGGAAACCGCTCCAGCCAGGCGGGGATTCGGCGGTTCGTCCTCTCCCACCAGACGGAGCTGGAAAAGATCGCGGCGGACTGCCTGAGCCAGGGCAGAATGGTGGAGCGGTATAAAGGTGTTGAGGTGGAGGGCGTCTATCCCGGGGCCTCTCCCATCGTGCAGTTTTACACCGGCGGTCGGGGTCTGGTTCCCTCCGCCGCCTATTGGGGCTTCTATTACTCGGAGAGCGGCCAGCCCGCTGCCTACCAGAACGTGGACATGGAGCTGGTGCCCGTCTCCGAGAACGAGTGGGCCTGGACCGACGGCACGGACAACGGCGGAGTAACCCGGCGGATCGACGCACACTGGTTCTCCTACCAGGCCTGGTTTTAAAACGGAGGTTTTAGATGAAACGAAAGCATATCCTTTTGACCGGCCTTGTGTGCCTGCTGCTTCTGGCGGGCTTCCTCGGCTGGCAGCTGCTGTCCAGCTACACCCTGGCAATTCGCCTGAACTGGGGCATTTCCATCCCCTTTCTGGCCCGCACCGCTCCCTATTATGAAAAAGATTCCGGCCCCAGTTTTCTCGGGGACGGCATCCGGTACCATGTATTCTCCTATCAGTACGAGGATTTCATTGACCAGATGTTCGCCTGGGCCAGCGTGGATCGGAAGACCATCTACTATGACAGCCTCACCCAGGCTGCCGAAACCTGGCTGGACGAGATCGAGGTCCCGTCTGAGTACCGTCCCGACTATGATGTTTGTTCCAGCTGGTATCGCTCCAAGTCGGACAACAGCGAGATCATCTTCTACTGGGACGCGGAGCAAAACCTGCTCTACTGCCTGGAATCCTTTCTCTGACCGCCCGGCACCCATTCTCCCCGAAAAGGCGGTTGACAACGGCCCAAAATGT
>CASEOA010000077.1 GCA_949289455.1 uncultured Eubacteriales bacterium | reverse complement strand
GAGCAGTTCCAGCAGCAACATGCCGTACAGCAGGCCGTCCCCGGGCAGGAGGTCCTCCATCAGGAGGAAAACCAGCAGGAGCTGGCTCTCAACGCCCAGCTGACGGAACAGGCCCGCCAGCAGCTCCCTGCCGCCCAGGCGGTCCAGACCGCCCCCGGGGCCCCCGACCAGGAGGAGCTCCCCGCCCCCACCGGGTACAAGGCCCGCAAGCGGGAGAAAAAGCACGCCAAGATCGCCCAGAAGGCCTGCCCTGTGGGTACCGCCCTCACCTATGACCTGGTGGCCAGCACCAAACAGTGCATTGACCGAAAGGCCCTGTCCGCCAATGAGTGTCCCCAGATGCAGACCTGTTCCACCTATGACCGGCGGGTGCTGATGGCCTTCAGCAAAGGCTATCAGAAGGGCAAGCTGGGCGGCATGTCCGCCCAGGACAAGGCCAACAAAGCCGCAGACCACCAGTTCTTCACCGACTATCTCACCGGGAATCTGGAGCGCCGCAAGCCCCACCTGGACAACATGGTCAGGGAGCTGCTGGCCGTCCGCTTCACCTCCGACATGCTGACCGCCCGCAACGTCCGGCGAAACATGGCCCACTACAAGGATATTGTGGACAAATTTTACTCCATGAACGACATCATGAATGACCCGGTGAACGCTCCCTATTTCAACACCATGGACCCCATGACCCGCCAGGCTCTGGAGTCCGCGTTTGCCCTGGCCCTGCCCTTTGCCGGCGCCCTGTTCAACCTGTCCAGCAAGTATGGCTGTAACCTGAACAACGGCACGTACATCAGCCGCGCCCAGGCGCAGGACATCCGGCAGCAGGCAGACGCCGCCCTCCCGAGATCTCTGTCCGACTACCGGCAAGCTCAGGCTGTCCACCAGCAGGAGGAGGAACGTCAGGTACGCCAGAGCGGCGGGGACTACGCCGCCCGGGTGAGGCAGAACGAGGAACTGCTGCGCCAGGCCCTGGCCGACTCCGGCGTGACCCTGGCGCTGGCAGAGCGCCAGGCCCCCTGGCTGGTCAAAGGGGCCGCCCTGCTCCAGGCGGGGGAGGAACACCGGGAGGAAAACGTCGCCGTTGTGCGCATGCTGATCCAGTACCACCAGGCCCCCGGCGGGGTGCCCTCCAGGGAGCTGTACTACCGGGTGAAAGACCGGCTGGCCCCCCGGGTCCAGCGGATTCTGGACTGCGACGTCAACGCCCTGGCCGCCCTGCCGGACAGCGCGCTGATCCTCCACGCCGCCGAGCTGAACCAGATGCTGCTGGACGTGCAGATGCTGGCCCAGCTCATGGACAGCAAGCACCATACCGCCACCGCCCGGCAGACCAGTTCCTACCTCACCCTGGGAAACGATCTCATCCGGTACAAAGGCCCGGAGTACGCCTATCAGTCATCCATGATCCAGGCCCTGGCCCAGCGGGCCCGTGCCCTGGCCGTGGGCTACATGACGGAGCACGGCGGGGCAGACGCCGCCTGCTTCACCAAGGAGGATCAGTTCCCGGCCGGCGGCATCCCCGCCTGGACGGAGCGGCAGCTGGCCGCCTCCAGCCAGCAGATGGAGGAGAGCCGGACCCGGCTGCATAACAGCGCCCTCGTGGGCCAGCCGGAATACGAGGATCGGTTGGCCCAGGGCGTCAAAATCGGCAAAAATATGGCCAACCTGATGGATGATCCCCTGTCCCGGGTGATCTGGGAGTACGAGTACGGCCAGACCCCGGCCGCCCAGGCGGTGCGCCGGCGTCTCCAGGACGAGAATTACTACTCCCTGGACTACACCCCCCAGGAGCTGGAGGCCAGGGGCCTGCCGGCAAACCTGTCCGAATCCCTGTTCCGCCGGTTTGGGGCCTTCCTCCAGTCCCGGGCCGCCCAGGCCCTGCTCACCCCCGAAACCCTGCGGGAGATGCTGGAAAACCTGGCGGCGGGGGCGGGGCTCCACCGCACGGCTCCCATGGGGCAAGCCCCCAACGAGGACGCCCTGAAGGAGGCCTCCCAACGAAACGCCGCCGGTATGGCCCAGCTCAAGCAGGTGCTCAGCGCCCACTTCCGCTACCTGGAGCGGAAGTACGGTGACCAGCTGATGTCCCTCACCCCGGAGGAGATTGCGGAGCATCAGGAGGATCTGGATGCGGATTTTGCCTTCTCCCAGGTTGCCCTTAGACTCTTGGACAGCTATCCCGACTTCTTCACCCAGGAAATTGAGAATGCGCGTGATCTCCACTTCAGAAACCGGCTCCAATACTACGCCACGATGGGTAAGATCCTCAAGGACATGTATACCATTCTGCGCAATGCCCAAAACAGGGAGGACGCCCTGAACCGCATGAAGGAGCACTGGCAGACCACCGAGGGCCCCGACCGTGCGCAGGCGTATGACGCCATGCGTGCCCGTCACCCGGGCTTTGCCCACCCCGTCCGGTGGGATCAGGGCGTGCAATAACCGTCCTAAAACGGGCCTGTTGCGGCAACAGGCCCGTTTTGCTATCCCAACGCACAACCTGTTTCCCGCTGTAACCTTTTGCCTCGTCATATCGCTATAGAGGGTGAAAGGCCTTTCAGGAGAGGGAGAGGAGGGAGGACCGTGGAAGACACCCGCATTGTGGACCTGTTTCTGGCCCGGGACGAGGGAGGCATCCGGGAGGCGGCGGACAAGTACGGCAACCGGCTGCGGCAGTTGGGCTTTCATCTGCTGCCCGACCGGCTGACGGTGGAGGAGTGCGAAAACGACGCCTATCTGGCGGCCTGGGACAGCATTCCGCCCCACCAGCCCCGGGACTACCTCTTCCCCTTCCTGGCCCGGCTCATGCGCCACAAGGTGCTGGACCAGTGCCGGGCCCGCCGCCGCCGGAATGAAATCGCCCGGCTCACCGCCCTGACCCGGGAGCTGGAGGACTGCATCCCCGGCCCCGACCCCACCCAGGAGCTGGTGGACGGCATGGCCCTGGGGGCGGCCCTCAACGCCTTCCTCAAGGCCCTGCCGGAGGAGCCCCGGAACATCTTTCTCCGGCGGTACTGGTTCTTCGACCCCGTCGGGGACATCGCCCGGCGGTACGGACTGACCCAGAGCAAGGTCAAAACCACCCTGTTCCGCACCCGGCAGGGGCTGCGGGACCACCTGACCAAGGAGGGATTTACGGTATGAAAGCGGACGACTTGCTGAACAGCCTGGAGCACGTGGACCCGGAGCTGGTGGCCCAGGCCGCCAAACCGCCCAAGAAAACACCCAGCCGCCGTCCCCTGTGGGTAGGGCTCACCGCAGTGGCGGCGGCCGCCTCCATCCTGGTGGGGATCGCCCTGTGGCCCGGAGGGAGCCCCGCGGTGACCCAGGCCTTTGCCGTGGCGGCGGCGGAGTACCCGGAGATGGCCCCCTACCCCAGTGAGGCCGACTATCTGAAGGCCAACGGCGATCTGGATATGGACGCCTGGAGGGCGTGCTACGACGCCTGGTGGGCCGACCGGAAGGCCCAGCTGGACCAACCGGAGGGCTACGACAGCGGCCTGGAGGGGTATTACGCCGCCTCCCTGGTCCAGTTCCTGGGGGGCGGAGGCACGGAAAACAGGGTGTACTCCCCTCTGAACCTCTACTTCGCCCTGGGGATGCTGGCCGAGCTCACCGACGGCGACAGCCGCCAGCAGATCCTGGACCTGCTGGGCCAGGACAGCATTGAGACCCTGCGCACCCAGGCCAGGGCCCTGTGGAACGCCAACTACTGCGACGACGGGGCGGTGACCAGCGTCCTGGCCTCCTCCCTGTGGCTCAACCAGGACGTACCCTTCGTCCAGTCCACCCTGGACACCCTCGCGGACACCTACTATGCCTCCTCCTACCAGGGGGAGATGGGCTCGGCGGAGTTCAACCAGGCCCTCCAGACCTGGCTCAACGACCAGACCGGCGGCCTGCTGAAAGAGTCGGCGGACCAGATCAAACTGGACCCGGAGACCGTGCTGGCCCTGGCCACCACCGTGTACTACCGGGGCCGGTGGGCCCAGGAGTTCAACCCGGACAACACCGCCCCCGACCTGTTCCACACCCCGGAGGGGGATGTGACCTGCGATTTCATGCGCCAGTCCTCCAACAGCGCCTACTACTGGGGGGAGCGGTTCTCCGCCGTGGGGAAAACGGTGGAGAGCAGCGGCACCCTGTGGCTGATCCTCCCCGATGAGGGGGTGAGCGTGGACCAGCTGCTGGCCGACCCGGAGGCCCAGGACTTCCTGCTCTCCAACGGGGACTGGGACAACCAGAAGCACCTGACGGTGAACCTGTCCATGCCCAAGTTTGACGTGTCCGGCCAGATGGACCTGATCGAAGGCCTCCAGGCCATGGGGATCACCGACGTGTTCGACCCGGCGGTGTCCGATTTCACCCCCATGACCACCGAGGTGGATGAGATCTACGTCTCCCAGGCCACCCACGCCGCCCGGGTGATGGTGGACGAGGAGGGGCTCACCGCCGCCGCCTTCACGGTGCTGGCCGCAGCCGGCGGGGCCATGCCGCCGGAGGACGAGGTGGATTTCACCCTGGACCGGCCCTTCCTCTTCGTCCTCACCGGCGCCGCCGGCCAGCCTCTCTTTGCCGGCGTGGTAAATCAGCCCGGGTAACCAGTAACGGCGGGCGATTGATCATCGCCCCTACAGACGGATTGTGGCGTCTCCGTAGGGGCGCACATCGTGCGCCCGCCGTTCCGTCCCCGCCAAAACCGCAAAAGGGCCTGCCGCGCGATTGCGCGGCAGGCCCAACTTGTTACCGGTATTTGTCCACCACGGACCGCATTTTGTCCCAGCTGGCCTCCATGTCGGCCACCAGCTTGAACTGGGTGCGGCACCGGTCCAGGTTCTGACCGGGCCGGTGGATGCGGAAATACTTGTCACCCTCCAGGTAGTCGGTGAGAAAGCGCATCCCGCACTCCAGGGTGATGAGCCGGGCCCCCCAGGACAGGTACTCCAGCTCCCCGTCGGTGAGGGCTCCGTCGGCCCCCTCCAGGAAGCCCTGGGTATAGGCGTCAAAGAGGTCCAGGTCAAAGTTCACCTTGGACAGGTCGGTCTCGTCCTCGGCGCAGTGGTTGGCCCCGAACCGGATGGAGTCCCCGAAATCGTTCACCGACAGCCCCGGCATGACGGTGTCCAGGTCGATGACGCACAGAGCCTCCCCGGTCTCCCGATCCAGCAGCACGTTGTTCAGCTTGGTGTCGTTGTGGGTCACCCGCAGGGGGAGCTCCCCCTCCCGCAGAGCCCGGCACACCACCGAGCAGTCCCCCTCCCGGGCGGCCACAAAGTCCAGCTCGGCCTTCACGTCCTTCACCCGGCCCAGGGGGTCGGCGGCCACGGCGGCCTTCAGCTTGGCCAGCCGGTCCTCGGTGTCGTGGAAGTGGGGAATGGTCTCATACAGGGTGTCCGCCGGGTAGTCCTTCAGCATCCGCTGAAACTTGCCAAAGGCCCGGGCGGAGGTAGCAAACCGCTGGGGCGTGTCAGCGGACTGGAGGCACATGGTGCCCTCCACAAAGGGGTACACCCGCCAGGCGCCCCCCTCCGGGTCGGTATGGAAGTAGGCGCCGTCCCGGGCGGCACACAGGGACAGGGTCTCCCGCTCCGGGTCGCCCCCCTGGGCGGCGATCTCCTTTTTCAGGTAGGAGGTGATCCCCACAATGTTGGACATCACCTGCTCCGGATGGTGGAAGGCGTTGGCGGAGATCCGCTGGAGAATAAAGCGTCGGCAGGGGTCCTCCCCTGGCTGGGTGTGGACACAGAAGGTGTCGTTGATGTGGCCGGAGCCGAAACGCACCGCCCCCACCACCTGGCCGCCAAAGTCAAATGCGTCCAGGGCGGCCTGTAAATACTGCTCAGCGGGCACCATCCGAACACGCTCCCCACAGATCATCGGGATACAGCCCCGCCTGGGTCATGGCCTGGATGGCAGCCACCACCACCGGCTTGTCCTCCCGGTAGGTGACCCCGTACCACTTGTCGGCGCTGCGCAGCACCTTCACCCGGGCCTTGCCTTCCTCCAGCAGCTGAGTCACCACGCTGGGGAGATAGAACTCCCCCTTCTCCGGGTTTTCCGCCAGGGTCTTGTCCAGGAAGGCGGGCAGCCGGGCCTCCGCCTCGGTGAGGAAGCTGCGGGAGAAGCCCCACAGGTTCATGGACACGATGGTGTCCCCGGACAGGGGCGTCCAGGTCTGGCCGTCGTCCTCGGTGAACCGGGCGTTGTCCCCGTCCTTCTCGATGCGGGTGCGCTCCACCACCTCTTTCAGGTAGTGGTTCTCATCCTCGGCGCACACACCCCGGGCCACCGAGCCGTGCTCAGTGACGGTGTTGCCCAGGCGGTAGCCCACCATGGCGTACTCGTAGCAGCCGGGCTGGTCGGGGTGGCTCTCCAGGTACTGGTAGATCTCCCGAAAAGCCTGGGGGCCGTAGTAGTCGTCGGAGTTGATGACGGCGAAGGGGCCGTCCACCACCTTGCGGGCGGCCAGCACCGCGTGGCAGGTGCCCCAGGGCTTGACCCGGCCTGCCGGCACGGCATAGCCTGCCGGCAGGTCGTCCAGCTCCTGATAGGCGTACTTCACGTCGATGACCTTGCTCAGCCGCTCTCCGATGGCGGCCTTGAAGGTGTCCTCGATCTGATGCTTGATGACGAACACCACCGTCTCAAAGCCTGCCCGGCGGGCGTCATAAATGGAATAGTCAATGATCATCTGGCCATGGCTCCCTACGGGGTCGATCTGCTTCAAACCGCCGTAGCGGCTGCCCATTCCAGCCGCCATGACCACAAGTACGGGCTTGTTCATAGTTCTCTCTAACCTTCCTTACCTGAACCTGTTTAGGCGCGATATCCGTTGGGGTTGGTGGACTGCCACTTCCAGGAGGAGGCGCACATCTCCTCGATGCCGTACTTGGCCTCCCAGCCCAGCTCCTCCCGGGCCTTGGTGGGGTCGGCGTAGCACTCGGCGATGTCGCCGGGCCGCCGGGGGGCCATCACATAGGGCAGGGTCTTGCCGCAGGCCTTCTCATAGGCGTGGAGGATGTCCAGCACGGAGTAGCCCTTGCCGGTACCCAGATTGCACACAAACAGGCCACAGCCCTGCTCCAGCTTCTTCAGGGCGGCCACATGGCCCAGGGCCAGGTCCACCACATGGATATAGTCCCGCACGCCGGTGCCGTCGGGGGTGGGGTAGTCGCCGCCGTAGACGTGGAGCTTCTCCAGCTTACCCACCGCCACCTGGGCGATATAGGGCACCAGGTTGTTGGGAATGCCGTTGGGGTCCTCGCCGATGAGGCCGGAGGCGTGGGCCCCGATGGGGTTGAAGTAGCGCAGTAGGGCCACGTTCAGGCTGGGGTCGGCGGCGCAGTAGTCGGTGAGGATGCGCTCGATGAACAGCTTGGTGGTGCCGTAGGGGTTGGTGGTGCCGCCGGTGGGGAAATCCTCCCGGATGGGCACCGAAGCGGGGTCGCCGTACACGGTGGCGGAGGAGGAGAACACAAAGTTCTTCACCCCGTGCTTGCGCATGGCGTTGAGGAGGACCAGGGTGTTCACCAGGTTGTTGGTGTAGTACTCCAGGGGCTTGGCCACGCTCTCCCCCACCGCCTTCAGGCCGGCAAAGTGGATGACCGAGTCGATGTCCGGGTACTTGACAAAGAGCTCCTCCACCTGGGCGGGGTCGCACAGCTCCGCCTGCACGAAGGGGACGCTCTTGCCCACGATCTGCTCCACCCGATGGACAGCCTCCTCACAGGAGTTGACCAGATTGTCCGCCACTACGATATCGTACCCCGCCTGGATCAGTTCCACGCAGGTATGGCTGCCGATATAGCCGGCGCCGCCGCTGACCAGAATAGACATAAACGCACTCCTTTTCCTCATACGATCGGCCCTGTGGGCCTGGCGTCTCTGATATTCGCGCTGTGAAATGGTTCGCAGCCCTCATTATAATATGCTCGGAGGCGGAGTGCAACCGCTCTTGCAGTTTTTATCTGTTTTTTCCAAAGGAAGCCTTAAAAAAGCGGGGCGCACCGGCATATTCGGTGCGTCCCGCAAAAGAGGGGTGGAATTATTTCTTCAGCAGCTCGTTGTACAGGCCCCGGGCGGTGTAGGTGGTGTGGAGCAGCTCGTGGGACTTGTGTCCGCAGGGCTCGCCCAGGTAGTTCTTGTACAGCTCCAGCAGATCGGGGTTCTCGTGGCTCTTGCGGAGGGTCTTGGCCTCGTCCTCGTTGTACAGGGCCTGCATCCGCTTCTCGCGGTAGCCGTCCTCCCGGTTCCGGGGCTGGCCGCCGCCGTTGATGCAGCCGCCGGGGCAGCCCATGACCTCGATGAAGTGGTAGGGAGAGGTGCCGGCCGCCACATCCCGCATAAGGATGTCGGCGCCCTTCAGGCTGGAGGTAACCGCGATGCGGGCGGTGACCCCCTCCAGGAAGGAGTACTCGGGCAGCACGTTCTCGAAGGTGATGGCGGCTTCCTTCACCAGCTCCAGACCCACGATGGGGGTGACGTGGAGGCCCTCGAAGGGCAGCTCCCGGCCGGTGGTCAGCTCGTAGACGGTACGCAGGGCGGCCTCCATCACGCCGCCGGTGACGCCGAAGATGTCGCCGGCGCCGGAGCACAGGCCCAGGGGATCGTCGAACTTCTCGTCGGGCAGGTTGGCAAAGTCGATGCCGGCGGCCTTGATCATCCGGGCAAGCTCCCGGGTGGTGAGGACGGCGTCCACATCCCGGCGGCCGTGGACCTCCATCTCAGGCCGCTGGACCTCGTACTTCTTGGCGGTACAGGGCATGACGGAGATCATGTACATCTTGGAGGGGTCGATGCCCTCCTTCTCGGCGTAGAAGGACTTCACCAGGGCGCCCATCATGGTGTGAGGGGCCTTGCAGGTGGACAGGTGGTCCAGCTCGGTGGGGAAGGCGTGCTCGATGTGCTTGATCCAGCCGGGGGAGCAGGAGGTGAGCATGGGCAGCACGGCCTGGCCGCCGGTGAGGGCCGCCTTCAGCCGGTGGAGCAGCTCGGTGCCCTCCTCCAGGATGGTGAGGTCGGCGGCGAAGTCGGTGTCAAACACGTGGTCGAAGCCCAGGGCATGGAGGGCGGCGGCGATCTTGCCGGTGCAGCGGGTGCCGGTGGGCATCCCGAATTCCTCGCCCAGGGCGGCCCGGACGGCGGGGGCCACCTGGATGACGGTGACCTTGTTCTCGTCCTCCAGGGCCTTCCACACCGGCTTGATGGCGTCGGTCTCGGTGAGGGCGCCGGTGGGGCAGACGTTCACGCACTGGCCGCACATGGCGCAGGCGGTGGAGTTCAGGGGCAGGCCCATGGCGGGGGAGATAACAGTGTCAAAGCCCCGGTGCTGGGCGTTGATGGCCCCCACCTCCTGGACCTGGTTACACACGGTGACGCAGCGGCGGCAGAGGATGCACTTGGAGGTGTCCCGGGTGATGGAGGGGGACACGTCCACATGGGCGGGGCCCATCTCGCCGGAGATGCGGGCCTCGGTGACCCCCAGCTCCTCGCCCAGGGCCTGGAGCTCACAGCTCTGGTTGCGGGCGCAGGACAGGCAGTCCTTGGGGTGGTTGGAGATGAGCAGCTCGTAGAGCACCTTCCGCTTGGCCCGTACCTTGGGGCTGTTGGTGTGGATCACCATGCCCTCTCTGGCCTTCACCATACAGGAGGCCTGGAGGTTCCGCATACCCTCCACCTCCACCACGCAGATGCGGCAGGTGCCGTACTGGTGGACGTCCTTCAGATAGCACAGGGAGGGGATGTGGATGCCGTTCTGCCGGGCGGCCTCCAGGATGGTGGA
The DNA here is from genome assembly GCA_949289455.1 of uncultured Eubacteriales bacterium. GTDB lineage: Bacteria > Bacillota > Clostridia > Oscillospirales > Oscillospiraceae > Flavonifractor. Next base: position 11,646 of record CASEOA010000077.1, on the reverse strand, counting down.
GCCCTCCTGAGCCTGGCAGGGTTTTCCGTTGATGGTCAGATTCAGCATCTCGATTACCTCCTATCGCAGTGCAGGCAGCGCAGGCACTCGGCCATGGCGTCCAGGTTGTGGTAGCCCTGGGCCACCTCGTTGAAGTTGTCCACCCGGTCTTCCACACCCAGGCAGCGGGTGGGGAAGCGGTCGTGCTCTTCCACGTCGCCCACGGGGATGACGGGGATGTCGATCTCCTCGCCCTTGTTGAGCACGCCGGCGCCGCCCAGATAGCGGTCGATGCCCGCGGCGGCCTTCTTGCCGTCGGCAATGGCGTTGATGACCACGCGGCTGCCGTGGGCGGCGGCGTCGCCGCCGGCGAACATGCCGGGCCGCTTGGTCTCACCGGTGAAGCGGTCGGTGGCGAAGTTCTTGCCGCCCTCGTCGGTGGGCAGGGTGTTGGCGTCCAGGCCCTGGTTGACGGCGGCCACCACCCCGTCGCAGGGGATCTCAAACTCGGAACCGGGGATGGAGCGGCTGCGCATACGGCCGTCCTTGCCGAAGTCGACCAGCTCCCGGCGGATCAGGCGGATGCCGCTGACCTTGCCGCCCTCGCCCAGGATGGCCACGGGGGAGGCCAGCTCCACCAGGTTGATGCCCTCTTCCCGGGCCTCGGCCACTTCCTCGGCGCCGGCAGGCATCTCGTCCTCGGTGCGGCGGTAGACCACGGTGATCTCCTCCGCCCCCAGGCGGCGGGCGGTGCGGGCGCAGTCCATGGCGGTGGAGCCGCCGCCGATGACCACCAGACGGCGGGGAACGGTGCGGTCCACGTTGAGGCCCACGCGGCGCAGGAAGGACAGGCCGCTTTCCACGCCCTCCAGATCCTCGCCGGGCACGTCCATGCGCATGGGCTTCTGGGCGCCGATGGCCATGTACACCGCGTCGCTGCGCTCCATGAGCTCATTGACGGTCATGATGCAGCCGGCACGGGAGCCGATGCGGGAATTGGTGTGGATGGTGACCCCCGCCTCTTCAATGGCGGCGATCTCCTTGGCCAGGACCTCATTGGGCAGGCGGTACTCGGGGATGCCCCAGTACAGCACGCCGCCGGCCACGGCGTCGGCCTCGTACACGTCCACCTTGTGGCCCAGCTTGGCCAGGTAGTAGGCGCAGGTAAGGCCGGAGGGGCCGGCGCCCACCACGGAGACATGCTTGCCGGTGGGCGGGTTGGGCTTGACGGGGGGCACTTCATACTCGCCGTTGAGCACGTGGTCGCCCACGAAGCGCTTGATGGAGCAGATGGACACAGCTTCGTCCACCTGGCCCCGGCGGCAGTGCCGCTCGCAGGGGTGGGTACACACGCGGCCGCAGACGGCGGGGAAGGGGTTGTCCTGACGAATGAGCCGGTAGGCGTCGCCCAGGCGGCCGGCGGCCACCAGGGACAGGTAGCCGGGCACGTTGACCCCGGCGGGGCAGGCGTTGCGGCAGGGGGAGGTGTACAGCTCGGAGCACACCCCGGCGTCGCAGTGCTTGGCCTTGATGTGGGTCTCGTACTCGTCCCGGAAATAACGGATGGTGGACAGGACAGGATTGGAAGCGGTCTGGCCCAGGCCGCACATGGCGGTCTGCTGCAAGGTAGAGGCCAGCTCCTCCAGCATCTCGATGTCGCCCTCTTCGCCCTTGCCCTGGGTGATGCGCTCCAGGATCTCCAGCATCCGCTTGGTGCCCACCCGGCAGGGCAGGCACTTGCCGCAGCTCTCATCCCGGATGAAGTCCATGAAGTAGCGGGCGGTATCCACCATACAGGTGTCCTCGTTCATGACGATGAGGCCGCCGGAGCCCATGATGGCCCCCAGGGCGGACAGGGACTCATAGTCCACCGTCACGTTCAGGTGCTCCTTGGTGAGGCAGCCGCCGGAGGGGCCGCCGGACTGGATGGCCTTGAAGCCCTTGCCGTCCACGATGCCGCCGCCGATCTTGTAGACGATGTCGCCCAGCACGGTGCCCATGGGCACCTCGATGATGCCGGCGTTGACGATGTCGCCCGCCAGGGCAAAGACCTTGGTGCCCTTGCTCTTCTCGGTGCCGAAGTCGGCGTACCAGGCGGCGCCGTTGAGGATGATGGGGGCCACGTTGGCCAGGGTCTCCACGTTGTTGATGATGGTGGGCTTCTCAAACAGGCCGGACTCGAAGGGGAAGGGGGGCTTCTGACGGGGCTCGCCTCTCATGCCCTCGATGGAGGCCAGCAGGGCGGTCTCCTCGCCGCAGACGAAGGCGCCCGCGCCGATGCGGATTTCCAGATCAAAGTTGATGCCGGAGCCCAGGATGTTCTCGCCCAGCAGGCCGGCCTCCCGGGCCTGGTCGATGGCGGCGCCCAGCCGCTCCACCGCCAGGGGGTACTCGGCCCGGACGTAGACATAGCCCTTGTCGGCGCCGATGGCGTAGCCGCCCAGCAGCATGCCCTCGATGATGGAGTGGGGATCGCCCTCCAGCACGGAGCGGTCCATGAACGCGCCGGGGTCGCCCTCGTCGGCGTTACAGACGATGTACTTCTGACCCTTGGGGGCCTTCATGCCGGCCTCCCACTTGATGCCGGTGGGGAAACCGGCGCCGCCGCGGCCCCGCAGGCCGGAGGCCTTCATCTCCTCCACCACCTGCTCAGGGGTCATGGTCAGCAGGGCCTTGGCCGCCGCGCCGTAGCCGTCCCGGGCGATGTAGGCGTCCAGGGAGGAATACTCCATGCGGCCGCAGTTGCGCAGGGCAATGCGGACCTGCTCCTTGAAGAAGCTGATGTCATCCAGCTTGGGAATGCGCTTTTTCTGGTGGTTGTCCCAGAAGGTGTACTCCTCCACCACCTCGCCGGACACCAGGTGGCGCTCCACCACCTCGCGGACCTTCTCCGGGTCCATGGAGGTGTAGAAGATACCGTCGGGCTCCACCAGCATGACGGGGCCTGCGGCACAGGTGCCCATACAGCCGGTGACCAGCACGCTGACGGAATCAGTGAGGCCGTGGTCGGCCAGGGCCTGGTCCAGGGCCTCCCGGACCGCCTGACAGTTGGAGGAGACGCAGCCGGCGCCGCCGCACACCAGCACCTGCCAGGCGCACTTGCTCTGGCGGTCCAGATAGCTTTCCTTGATGCGGTTCAGATCCGCGACAGTCTGTACACGACTCACTGTTCATCCCCCCCATTCTCATCATACCGGGCCAGAATGCTCTCCAGCCGCTCGGGCTTGACCTGCTTGTACACGGTGTCGTCAATGGACATGGCGGGCGCCAGGCCGCAGGCGCCGATGCACCGGGCCACCTCCAGGGTGAACTTCCGGTCGGCGGTGGTGTCCCCCACCTTCACGTCCAGCAACTCCTGGAGCTTTTCCACGATCTTCTTGCCGCCCCGGACATAGCAGGCGGTGCCCAGGCACACCCGGATGGTATGTTTGCCTCTGGGCTGGGTGGAGAAGAAGGAATAAAAGGTCACTACCCCCGACACCTCGGACAGCGGGATCTGCAGCTCGTCGGCCACGATCTTCTGCACTTCGATGGGGAGGTATCCGTAAATGGTCTGGGCCATATGCAGGACCTGGATCAGGGAGCCCTCCTTGCCCCGGTATTCCCGTGCCAGGGAGCGGATGCGCTCCTGCAGGGCCTCTTCACTCTCCGTGCCGCAGCCGCAGCAGGCGCACTGGCTTTCCATCGCCTTCTGAGACATACCTCAACACCTCGTTTTCCTTATATAGTCTGGATTCCTCTAATTCATTTAGAAGAGCTTAACTAAACTTTACCACACTCAGGCCAAAAAGTAAAATGCACATTTTAAACTCGTTATTCCAAAAATAAATAAACCGTCCGGAATAGATACCGGACGGTTAGTATAGTTTTACTCTAGAGGAGAACCCTGGGCGGCCAGCCTCTCCTGCTTGCGCATGGACCGGCACAGCCGCAAAAAGAGGCGCACCGCCTCATTGGGGCTGTCCGCCCGGGCCAGGGCGGTCATGTGGAACATGCCGGTGGTGCCCGCCACCTGGGGGGCACGCAGGCCGGGCAGGGGGGTATCAGGGTAGTAGCACTGGGGAATGAGGGCCACCACATCCTCCAGCTGGACCTGGAGCAGGGCCTCCTCCAGCTGCTCCCCGGAGTAGCAGATCACCGGGCTCAGCCCGCAGGAGTGGAAGAGGGCGGTCATCAGGGCGGGATAGCCCGCCCCGCTTCTGGTCATGGGCACCAGCAGCCGCTCCCTGGCCAGCTCCGCCGGATTGACCACCGCCCGGCCGGCCAGGGGATGGGTTTCCCGCAGGACGGCCACCAGGGGCACCTGCCGCAGATTGACCCCCTGAAATTCCGAGGGGATGGCGTCGTCGGTGCGCAGGGCCACGGCGGCATCCAGCACCCCGTCCCGCACCCCGTCCTGAATGGCCTCGGCGTGCTGATAGGAGATCAGCCGCACGGAGATCAGGGGGTACTGCTCCCGGAACCGGTAGAGCACCTGGGGCCACAGCCCCCCGTTGTAGATCCACCGGTACCCCAGGGTCAGGCTGCCCGCCATGCCGTCCCGGTACTCCTGGAGCCGCCGCCGGGCGGCGTCGTACCGGGCCATGACCCCGGCGGCCTCGGGCAGGAACATGGTCCCCGCCTCGGTGAGGGACACCGACTGCCGGTCCCGCCGAAACAACTGAACACCCAGCTCCTCCTCCAGCTGCACAATATGGCGGCTGAGGGTGGGCTGGGTCAGGTTGAGCTCCTGGGCAGTCTTGCTGAAATTCAGATAGCGTGCCAGCAGTACAAACTCTGCCAGCAGATTCAATTCCACATCGGTCGCCCCCACAGTTTTAATACTCTATAGTTTAGTCTTGGTAGTTCAGTATGTTATATCACATCATTCCACAATTTGCAAGAGGCAATCCGGGCTTTTCCTGCCCGCCCACAGATTTCTCCTCTTTCCGCATAACGGGCCCGGAACCGCAGATACTATCGGGGCAGGCATGGGCCGCGCCCCACGGGTCCGCCCATGCGGGAGAAACAGAATCAAATCGAGAGTTGGAGTGAATGCAGCCATGAAAGCAACGGGAATTGTTCGCCGCATCGACGATCTGGGGCGGATCGTGATCCCCAAGGAAATCCGCAGGACCATGCGCATCCGGGAGGGCGACCCGCTGGAGATCTACACCGACAAGGACGGCGGGGTAATTTTTAAAAAATATTCCCTGATGGGGGGGCTGGGGGACTTTGCTTACCAGATGTGCGAGACCCTGAACAAGACCACTGGGGAGATCGCCGTCATCACCGACCGGGACGCCTGCATCGCCGTGGCGGGCGTCCCCCGGCGGGAGCTGATGGACAAGCAGATCTCCACCGACCTGGAGGATCTGATGGAGGGCAGACAGCTCTACCAGTACCAGGAGGGGAACCCTCCGCTTCCCGTGTGCCCGGGCAGCGACGCCCACTTCATCTCCTGCGCCGCCCCCATCCTGTCCGAGGGAGATGTGCTGGGCTGCGTGCTCTTTGTGGGCGACAGCAAGAATCTGAAGGCCACCGAGACCAACTGCAAGCTGGTGCAGACCATCGCCGGTTTCCTGGGCCGGCATATGGAATCCTGAGGCTTGCCCACGCCCGCCTCCTTTGCTATAGTGAGAGTAAAGGAGGCGGTTTTTATGCGTCTGTTTGTGGGACTCCAGCTCCCCGCCCGGTGGCGGGAGGCCATGGCCGGGGAACTGGCCGCCCTTGGGGCGAGGGGCGTCCGGGGCCGGTTTACCCGGCCGGACAACCTCCATCTGACCCTGGTATTTCTGGGGGAGCTGCCCTCTCCCCAGCCGGTACAGGCCCTGCTGGAGGAGCTGGCCTGTCCCCCGCCCTTCCCCCTTCGGACGGCACCTCCCGGCCGCTTCCGCCGGAAGGGCGGGGACGTCTGGTGGCTGGGGGTGGAGCGCTCCCCACAGCTGCTGGAGCTCCAGGCGGGGCTGGAGCGGGCGCTGCGCCAGGCCGGCTTTCCCCTGGAGGCGCGGCCCTACACCCCCCACATCACCCTGGCCCGGCAGGTGAAAAGCCCGCCGGACCTGCTGGATGGGGCCGCCTTCCCCGCCCTGGAGACCACCGTCCGCCGGATTACCCTCTTCTCCTCCCAGCGGGTGGAGGGGGTGCTGCGCTACCTGCCCTTGTACCATAAGCCCCTGGCGTAGTTGTTATATGTAGGGGCCGCCCCTGACCTTCCCCCCTCAGGGGGGAAGGTGGCTGGCCCCAGGCCAGGCGGATGAGGGGGCGCCCCGACAAGCACCCCCGCCCCTCAGGCGCAAAACCGGTGGTTTCCAATCTGTAGGATCAAAGGCCGGCTCCAGATCCAGCTGCTGGTGGCGGTGGCGGGGTTAAAGTAGTAGATGGCCCCGCCGCTGGGGTCGGCCCCGTTGAGGGCCTCCCGGGCGGCCCGCACCGCCGACTCCGCCACGGGCTGGTCGATCTGCCCGTCCACCATGCAGGTAAAGGCCCCGGGCTGGTAGACCACCCCGGCGATGGTGTTGGGGAAGGAGGGGTGCTCCACCCGGTTGAGGATCACCGCCCCCACCGCCACCTGTCCGCTGTAGGGCTCTCCCCTGGCCTCGGCGGAGATCACCCGGGCCAGCAGATCCAGGCTGGCCTGCTGGCTGGTGGAGCCGCCGCTCTCCATGCCCAGGGCCTTCAGGGTGGCCGGCCCCACAATCCCGTCGGCGGTGAGACCGTTTTTCCGCTGGAAATACTTCACCGCCTGGACGGTCTGGCTGCCAAACACCCCATCCACCGCCCCGTCGTAGTAGCCCCAGTTTTTCAGCTTGGTCTGGATCACCCGCACCTGCTCCCCGGTGGAGCCCTGGCGGTAAGTGGCCGCCTGGGCCTGCTGGGCCGCCAGGATCAGCCCGATGTTCACCGCGAACAGCAGGGCCAGGGCTCCGATGAGCCGTCGTCTGTTCATACATACCCCTCCCATCTCAACTGTGGGTAGTGTACGGCGTTTCTCCGCCGGTTATGTGCGCCAATGGCTTCCTGTCCGTATACCGCCCGCCCCTTTGGGCAATACTGGGTATATACAGGAAAGGAAGTGGACAGGTGGTACAGGGCGTTTCCCGGCAGGTCATTGTGGTCAAGTCCCCCGACCCCCGGTTTTTTGAGCAGGCCATTTTTATCGTCAAGGCGGACGCCTTCGGCAAGGGGGCCACCGCCGAGGCGGTGCTCCAGGAGGCCCGCCGGGCGGCGGAGGGCTATCTCAAGCGTACCTCCCGCTGGCGGGAGGCCTGCCGCCGTCTCCCCGGGCCGGTGTACGCCGCCTGCGGGGCGTTGGGGGCCACGGCCTGCTGGCTGCTGGCCTTTTTACTCTGAGCGGACGCCTGGGCGCCCGCTTTTTTTCTTGGAAATTTTGTAGTATACTACAGGAAAAACAGAAATGGGTGATTCCATGCTCCAGACCATTCCGCTGCTGGACGGCCTCACCGCCCTGGATGACGGGCGGGTCCGTCAATTCCTCCTGACCGGCCCAGAGGGGGCCATCCTCATTGACGCCGGCTTTGCCGACAGCGGGGTATATGAGGCGGTCCAGGCCCTCACCCCCGGCCCGGTGACCGTGCTGCTGACCCACGGGGACCGGGACCACGCCGGCGGGCTGCCTCCCTTCGGCGGCTGCTTTCTCCACCCCAACGACTGGCACCTGGCCCCGGCAGGGGTAACCCTCCGCCCCCTGGCGGAAGGGGACCGGTTCTCCTGCGGCAGCTTCCACCTGGAGGTCATCGAAATCCCCGGCCACACCTTCGGCAGCGTGGCCTTCTGGGACCGGGAGAAAAAGCTGCTCTTCTCCGGGGACTCGGTGCAGAAAGAGGGGCCCATCTATATGTTCGGGGCTCATCGGGACCTGGAACAGTACATCAAGAGCCAACAGAAGCTGCTGGCCATGACCGCCGGGTTTGAGACCGTCTTTCCCTGCCACCACGCCTGCCCCATCTCCCCGGACTACATTGAAAAGAACCTGCGGGACGCCATCGCCCTCCAGGCGGGCAAACTGCCCGGACAGCCCCACCCCACCCTCCCCTGTACCTGGTATCAGGGGCAGGATACCCAATTCTACTACTGACCAAAGGAGTGCCGCCCATGATCAGATTGCTTTTCGTCTGCCACGGCAATATCTGCCGCAGCCCTATGGCGGAATACGTGATGAAGGACCTGGTGAAACAGGCCGGGCTGGAGGGGCAGTTTACCATCGCCTCGGCGGCCACCAGCACCGAGGAGATCGGCAACCCGGTATACCCGCCCGCCCGGCGGAAGCTGGCCCAGCACGGCATCTCCTGCGCCGGCCATGCCGCCCGTCAGCTCAATGGGGCGGACTACGGCCGGTGGGACTATTTTCTGGGCATGGACGGGGCCAACCTGCGGAACATGCGCCGGCTCTTCGGCGGCGACCCGGAGGGGAAGGTTACCGCCCTGCTGTCCTGGGCCGGGGAGGACCGGGACATCTCCGACCCCTGGTACACCGGGGACTTTGAGGCCACCTGGCGGGACGTGAACGCCGGGTGCGCCGGGCTGCTGGCCGCTCTTACCCAGGAGAAGCTGCCCAAGCTGGTGGTGGTGCTGGGCACCACCGCCTGCGGCAAGAGCGGCCTGGGGGTGGAGCTGGCCAAGCGGTTTGACGGGGAGATCGTCTCCGCCGACTCCCGGCAGGTGTATACCGGTCTGGACCTGGGCACCGGCAAGGTGACGGAAGAAGAAATGCAGGGAGTCCCCCACCACATGCTGGACGTAGTGGCCCCCAACCAGCCCTATTCGGTGGCCGACTTTCAGGCCGGGGCCTACGCCGCCATCGACGATATCCTGGCCCGGGGGAAGATACCCTTCCTGGTGGGAGGCTCCGGTCTGTACGTCCGGGCGGTGACCGAGGGCTTTGCCTTTGCCAATGTGGCCCCCGACCCCGTCCTCCGGGCGGAGCTGGAGGAGAAATCGGCGGAGGAGCTGTACGCCATCCTCCGGGAAAAGACGGGGGCGGTGCTGTCCAACGGAGAGGAGTACAACCACCAGCGGCTGGTGCGCTCGGTGGAGAAGGCCCTGGGAGAGGGCTGGGAGGCCCCCCGGGCCAGGCCCCGGTACCGCTCCCTGCTGCTGGGGGTGAATTTCCCCCGGGAGACCGTATGCAGGCGCATCGACGACCGGCTCCAGGCCCGCCTCGACGCCGGCATGATCGAAGAGGTGGCAAACCTCCGCTCGGCCGGGGCCACCGACCAGTTTCTGGAGGGGCTGGGGCTGGAGTACCGCTATATCCTGCGCTATTTAAAAGGAGAGCTATCCTCCCTGGAGGAACTGAAGGACGAGCTGGGCCGGGCCATCAAGCGGTTCGCCAAGCGTCAGGTCCAATGGTTCCACCGGGACAAGGGCGTGCTCTGGCTGGACATGGAGGGGGATTTCCTCACCCAGGCCGCCCAGGCGGTGGAACAGTTCTTGCGGGAACCGTAAACAAGCGGGCCTGCGGCGAAATCGCCGCAGGCCCATGTTGTCGCTGAGCGTGCCAGGTCCGAATCTCTCCGCCCCCATATCACCTATCTTCCAGCTTCTATCTCCTATCTCAATTTCATCCCTCCGGCAGCGGCACCCGCCGGTGCTCCACCGGCCCCCAGGCGGGGAGGGGCAGGCCCTGCATGGCCCCGAACACCCGGCTTTTCAGGCCGGGGTACTGCTTGTCCAGGGTGCGGATGAGCTCCTTGACCTCCTGCCGCTTGGTGTAGCCGTCGGCGGGGCAGGGGTTGAACACCACCGGCAGGCCGTTGCGCTGGGCGGCGTTGCGGATAAGGCCCTCCCCGCAGTAGAGCATAGGCCTGATCTGGGTGATGCCCATCCGGTCCAGCCAGGTCACCGGCTGGAAGCAGGACAGCCGCCCCTCGTAGAACAGGGAGAGGAAAAAGGTCTCCACCGCGTCGTCAAAGTGGTGGCCCAGGGCGATTTTGGTGATTCCCCGCTCCCTGATGGCGTTGTGGAGGGCCCCCCGCCGCATTTTAGCGCACATGGAGCAGGGGTTTTTCTCCTTGCGCAGGTCGAAGATGATGTGGTGGATCTCCGAGGGCAGCAGGGTAAAGGGCACCCCCAGCTGTTCGCAGTAGGCCGCCACCGGGGCAAAATCCATCCCCTCTCCCCCGTCCACATGGCCCATGTCCAGGGTGTAGGCCTCCACGGTAAAGGGCTTGGGGTAAAACTCCTTCAGCCGGGCCAGGGCGGTGAGGAGCACCAGGGAGTCCTTCCCCCCGGACACCCCCACCGCCACCCGGTCCCCGGCCTGGATCATGTCGTAATCCTCCACACAGCGGCGGACATAGCTCAGGATCTTGTTCATAGGCACCTCAAAATTCAAAAATTGAAATAGAGAAAATCAAAGCATCAGCGAGTATATGTGCGAAAACAAGAGCATTCTCTTTTTCCGCTGAAAAAAATCAGAAAACATGTTGACACTTTGGAACGACGGTATTATAATACAAAACGCTCCAATCGTAAAGATTGGGGCCTGTATTCTGTTTAGACATATTTTTTAGATAACATCAAAATTGGAGGTTTCACCATGTCCACTTTTATGGCCAACAAGGGGAACATCGTCCGCAAGTGGTATATCCTCGATGCGGCCGGTAAGCCCCTGGGTAAGACCGCTGCCACCGCCGCCACCCTGCTGCGTGGTAAGCACAAGCCCGAGTACACTCCCCATGCCGACTGCGGCGACTACGTCGTGATCGTCAACGCCGAGAAGGCCGTTCTGACCGGCAAGAAGCTGGAGCAGAAGTATTACCGCACCCACTCCGGCTGGGTGGGCGGCCTGAAGGAGACTCCCTACCGCCTGCTGATGCAGCAGAAGCCCGAGCTGGCCATGCGTGTGGCCGTCCGCGGCATGATGCCCCGCAACATCATCACCAAGGATTCTCTGTCCCGCCTGCACATCTACCGCGGCGCTGAGCATCCTCACACCGCCCAGAAGCCCGAGTCCTGGGCCGCGAACTAAGCAGGAGGTACAAGAGAATGTATAAGAGCAAGAAGCCTTATCTGTATGGCACCGGCCGCCGCAAGTCCTCCGTGGCCCGTGTGCATCTGTTCCCCAATGGCACCGGCGCCATCACCATCAACGGCCGGGACATTGACGACTACTTCGGCCTGGAGACCCTGAAGCTGATCGTGCGTCAGCCTCTGGCCACCACCGAGACCCTGGGCAAGGTTGACATTGAGGCCACCGTCGTGGGCGGCGGCGTGACCGGCCAGGCCGGCGCCATCCGTCACGGCATCGCCCGTGCCCTGCTGCAGGTCAACCCCGAGTACCGTGCTGCCCTGAAGGCTGCCGGCTTCCTGACCCGCGATCCTCGTATGAAGGAGCGTAAGAAGTACGGTCTGAAAGCGGCAAGACGTGCCCCCCAGTTCTCCAAGCGTTAAAAAGTTGCTTTTTCCCCGGAAAACTTCGGTTTTCCGGGGATTTTCTTTTCTTAAAGTTGATAGTATGGATTCCGGTATGTCTATTTGTGCCTTGAACTCTGTTGCTATATATAGTGGTTTAGATGAATTTTAGACACAATATTTGGGGCCACTTTGAGGTTACGGACCCGTTTGAGGTTACAAATGAGGTTACAGACATTTTCAATTTTCTGAACTTTTTGAGGCAATTTATGCGTTTTTACTGTCGAGGGGCAAACAATGCAAAATGTTATG
>CASEOA010000076.1 GCA_949289455.1 uncultured Eubacteriales bacterium | reverse complement strand
GCATAAAATTCTCCAGGTCTCAAACGAACGGATGGACGGTAGAAGAAAAATAAAAAACGCTGCAAACCAGAAAAAAATGGCTTGCAGCGGTGCTTTTGGCACCCCCGGCTGGGTTCGAACCAGTGGCCTGTCGATTAGGAGGCGACCGCTCTATCCAACTGAGCTACGGGGGCTTATACAGAAAATATTCAATTTTACAGGGCTCTAGGATTCGAACGATTCGATTTTTAGGAGGCGGACCCTCTATCCTGGTGAGGTACGGGGGCATATACAGAATTTATTCAGTTATACAAGGCTCCGGGATTCGAACGGTTCGATTGTTAGGAGGCGGTCGCTCTATACAACTGAGCTACTGGCGCATATGCAATTTTTATTCTTTTCTGTGACCCCGGCGGTTGAGAACCCGCCAGATGTTAGGAGGCGGACCCTCTATCCTGGTGAGGTACGGGGGAATACGGTATTGCCAGGCCATCGGGCATAGGCCCAGCAGTCCTTATTGTAATCCAATTTCCTCCCTCTGTCAACGGCAGGGCCGGCAAAAGGGCAGGTTTTTGTTGGTTTTTTTGCGAAAAGCAGTTGCAACAGCCGTATGGTATGCAGTATAATTAAAAATTGAGCTGATTCGGATTATTTAACACAGGCGGCAGGGATTCGCAAGCCCGCCGCCCCGGGAGGAACTAGCATATGCGGAACGAAAAGCTGCGCAACGTAGCCATCATCGCCCACGTCGACCACGGCAAGACCACCCTGGTAGACGAGATGCTCAAGCAGGGCGGCATTTATCGGGAAAACCAGGCCACCGTGGAGCGGGTCATGGACTCCAACGATCTGGAACGGGAGCGGGGCATCACCATCCTGGCCAAGAACACCGCCGTCCACTACAAGGACGTAAAGATCAACATCGTGGACACCCCGGGCCACGCCGACTTTGGCGGCGAAGTGGAGCGTATCCTGAAGATGGTCAACGGCGTCATCCTGCTGGTGGACGCCGCCGAGGGTCCCATGCCCCAGACCCGCTTCGTGCTGTCCAAGGCCCTGGAGCTGGGCCACAAGGTCATCGTGGTGGTCAACAAGATCGACCGCCCCGACCAGCGCATCCACGAGGTCATGGACGAGGTGCTGGAGCTGCTGCTGGACCTGAACGCTACCGACGAGCAGTTCGAGTCCCCCACCCTGTTCTGCTCCGGCCGTCAGGGCACCGCTTCCTACTCCCCTGACCAGCCTGGCACCGATCTGGTACCTCTGTTCGAGACCATCCTCAACTATATCCCCGCCCCTGAGGCCGACTCCACCGCCCCCTTCCAGATGCTGGTCTCCTCCATCGACTACAACGAGTTCGTGGGCCGCATCGCCATCGGCCGCATCGAGCGGGGCACCATCAAGCAGAACCAGGAGATCGTGGTGTGCAACTACCACGATCCCGACGCCGCCCCCCAGAAGGCCAAGGCCACCGCTCTGTACCAGTTTGACGGCCTGGGCCGGGTACCGGTCACCGAAGCTGACGCCGGCAACATCATCGCCATGAGCGGCATCGGCGACATTACCATTGGCGACACCATCTGCGCCCCCGACTGTGTGGAGCCCATGGAGTTTGTCAAAATCTCCGCCCCCACCATTGAGATGACCTTCTCCGTCAACGACTCCCCCTTCGCCGGCAAGGAGGGCAAATTCGTAACCTCCCGCCAGATCCGGGAGCGGCTGTTCCGGGAGACCATGAAGGACGTGTCCCTCCGGGTTACCGAGACCGACTCCACCGACGCCTTCAACGTGGCCGGCCGGGGCGAGATGTCCCTGTCCATCCTCATTGAGACCATGCGCCGGGAGGGCTACGAGTTCCAGGTGTCCCCGCCCCGCGTGCTCTTCCAGGAGATCGACGGCAAGAAGTGCGAACCCATCGAGCGGCTGGTGGTGGACGTGCCCAGCGACAGCGTGGGCGCCGTCATCGAGAAAATCGGCTCCCGCAAGGGCGATCTGGTGGAGATGACCCCCGTGGGCGAGCGGATGAAAATCGAATTCCTGGTGCCTTCCCGGGGCCTGTTCGGCTACCGCAACGAGTTCTTGACCGACACCAAGGGCGAGGGCATCATGGCCTCCGTCTTTGAGTGCTACGCCCCTATGAAGGGGGAGATCCAGCGCCGCAACTCCGGCTCCCTGGTGTCCTTCGAGACCGGCGAGAGCGTGACCTACGGCCTGTTCAACGCCCAGGAGCGGGGCGTGCTCTTCATCGGCGCCGGCGTGCCGGTGTATGCCGGCATGGTGGTGGGCGAGACCCCCAAGCAGGAGGACATCTCGGTCAACATCTGCAAGAAAAAGCAGCTGACCAACATGCGGGCCTCCGGCTCCGACGAGGCCCTGCGCCTCACCCCGCCCCGGCAGATGAGCCTGGAGCAGTGCCTGGAGTTCCTGGCCGACGACGAGCTGCTGGAGGTCACCCCCCAGTCTCTCCGTCTGCGCAAGCGCCTGCTGGACCACGCCGCCCGGATGCGGGAGGCCTCCAAGAAAAAAGGCTGATATGAAATCAAACAAGGCCCGCTGCCGGTTGGCAGCGGGCCTTGTTCCACTTACTCCAAAATCAGCTCCACCGGGCAGTGGTCGCTGCCGGTGGTTTCGGCGTGGATGATCTGGTCTTTCACCCGGGGCAGCAGCCGCTCCGACACGATGAAGTAGTCAATGCGCCACCCGGCGTTGTTCTTCCGCGCGTTGAACCGGTAGCTCCACCAGGTATAGGCCCCGGTCTTGTCCGGATACAGAGTCCGAAAAGTGTCGGCAAAGCCGCTGTCCAGCAGGACGGTCATCTTCTCCCGCTCCTGGTCGGAGAAACCGGCATTGCCCCGGTTGGTCTTGGGGTTTTTCAGGTCGATCTCCTGGTGGGCCACGTTCAGGTCGCCGCACAGCACCACCGGCTTGGTCTTGTCCAGCTCCATGAGATAGGCCCGGAAGGCGTCCTCCCAGTCCATCCGGTAGTCGATGCGGGCCAGCTCGTTCTGGGCGTTGGGGGTGTAGCAGCACACCAGATAAAAGTCCTGGTACTCCGCCGTGATCACCCGGCCCTCGGTGTCGTGCTCCGGGATACCGATGCCGCAGGTCACCGAGAGGGGCTCCGTCTTTGTAATCAGGGCGGTGCCGGAATAGCCCTTTTTCTCGGCACTGTTCCAGTAGATGTGATAACCGGGCAGGTCCAGCTCAATCTGGTGGGGCTGGAGCTTGGTCTCCTGGAGGCACACCATATCGGCGTCCATCTCCTGGAAAAAGTCCAGAAACCCCTTGCCCAGGCAGGCCCGCAGGCCGTTGACGTTCCAGGTAATCAGCTTCATGCCCAGTCCTCCGGTCTCCACTTCATGGGCTTGCCCTCGCTGTCCAGCAGGGGAGTGATGCCGCCGGCATTGCCGTCGTGCATCTCCAGGTAGAGCATCCCGGTCACCTTGTCCAGCAGCACCCGGGTGATATCGGCCATCCCCTGGCTGTAGATCACCTCAAACCGTTTGTTCGATCCCATAGAT
This sequence comes from uncultured Eubacteriales bacterium, assembly GCA_949289455.1. Lineage (GTDB taxonomy): Bacteria > Bacillota > Clostridia > Oscillospirales > Oscillospiraceae > Flavonifractor. Next base: position 45,693 of record CASEOA010000076.1, on the reverse strand, counting down.
GGGCCTCCTTTATTTCTTCCGCAGTTCCTCCGCCAGGCTGGGCAAAAACTTGACCATCACCGGCAGATAGGTGGTCACAAAGACGGCCATAGCCCCAAAGGCCGCCCATTTCCGGGCCCGTTTTGGGGCAGCCAGGCCCAGCATAACGCCCGCGGCGCACAGGCACAGCTTCACCAGGGCCATGTCCTTCCAATTCATTTGAGCAATATAGGTATCGGCGGCGGACAACAGCTTTTTCATACTATACCCTCCAATCGCAATAACCATGCTTTCAGTTCCAGCCCCCCGGCGTAGCCGGTGAGGGCGCCTTTGGCTCCCACCACCCGGTGGCAGGGGAGAAAAATGGGCAGGGGGTTGCGGTGGTTGGCCTGGCCCACCGCCCGGCTGGCCTTGGGGCGGCCCAGGCGGTGCGCCAAAGCGCCGTATGTAACAATTTCCCCGTAGGGTATGTCCGCCAGGGCGCGCCACACCGCCAGCTGGAAGGGGGTGCCCTGGGGGGCCAGGGGCAGGTCAAAGACCCTGCGCTCCCCCGCCAGATAGTCCAGCAGCTCCGCCCGGCCCCTGGCCAGCAGCGGGGTCTCCGCCCCCTCCGGGTCCACGGGACGATTGGGCAGGTACAGGGCGGTGAGGGCGGCGTCCGTCCCCTCCAGGGTCATGGGACCCGCCGGGGTGCGAAACCGGACCCGTGCCACGGTTAGTACCGCCGCACCACGGCGGTGACCTTGCCCAGGATGGCGCAGCCCGTGCCGTCGATGGGCTCGTAGTCCGGGTTCTCCGGCATGAGCCACACCTGCCCGTCCTTCCTGCGGAGGGTTTTCACCGTGGCCTCATCCTCAAAGAGGGCCACCACAATCTCCCCATTGTGGGCATCGGCCTGCTGGTGGACGATGACCAGGTCCCCGGGCAGGATGCCGGCATACTTCATGGACTCCCCCCGCACCTTCAGCGCAAAGTATTCCCCCGGCCGGCCGCCGGTATCAAAGGTGAGGTAATCCTCAATGCACTCCTGGGCCAGAATGGGGGCGCCGGCGGCCACGCTGCCCACCACCGGCACCTTGTCTCCGGCGGGAGCTGCCTCCTCCGGAGGCTGATTGATGGTAATGGAACGGGTCTTGCCCTCGGCCTTGGTGATAAGCCCCTCGGCCTCCAGCCCTTTCAGATGGAAGTGGACGGTGGAGGGGGATTTCAGCCCCACATAGGCCCCGATCTCCCGCACTGAGGGGGGATAGCCGTGCTCCGCGGAAAAGGCCACGATGTAGTCATAAATCTGCTGTTGTTTGGGGGAGAGATGTTTCATGGCAAACCCTCCTTCGTGGTATACTTTGTTTCAGTATACCATACGGGCTCCAGTTTGGCAAACGTTTGTTCTAAATTTAAGGCGAAAAATGGGGACTGCCGCGCAAATCGCGGCAGTCCCCATTGGTTCAGCGGTCCCACTTTTCGATGAGGGCCCGGAGCTGATCGGCAAACTTGCCCAGGTCCTTGTTGGTGCCGCCCTTGTTGTGGGCGATGACCTCCATGAGCTTGCGGCCCACCTCCTCCAGCCGCTGGTAGGCTGGGGAGGCCCCGGGGGTAACCGCGGGCTTTTGCTCCGGCGGCAGGCCGGGGGAGAGCATCTGGTTGGCCAGCAGGTCGTAAACCTCCTCATAGTTGGGGGCGTGGGCGGCCAGGCCCCGCTGGCGGAGCGTGTTGGCGTACAGTTCGGTGACCTCCACGTCGCCGTGTACCACGAACACCTGCCGGGGCTTGGGATTGTAGCTCTCGATCCAGCGCAGCAGGCCGTCCCGGTCGGCGTGGGAGGACAGGCCATGGAAGTTGATGATTTTGGCCCGGACGGCGATCTCCTCCCCAAAGAGCTTCACCGAGGTGACCCCGTTGAGGAGGCGGCGGCCCAGGCTGCCCTCGGCCTGGAAGCCCACAAACACCACGGTGCACTCCGGCCGCCACAGGTTGTGCTTGAGGTGGTGGCGGATGCGCCCGGCGTCGCACATGCCGGAGGCGGAGATGATGACCCGGGGGGTCTTGTCCTCATTGAGGGCCCGGGACTCCACGCTGGACTCGGTGATGGTGAGGCCGGGGAACTGGAACAGGGCGCCCCCCTTCAGGGCGGCGATGGCCTCCTCATCCAGATAGCCGTGGAGATCGCCGGAGAAGATGCGGGTGGCCTCTCCCGCCAGGGGGGAGTCCACCACCACCTGGAAGTTGGGCACGCTCTTTACCAGGCCCTCCTCCTTCATCTCCCGCATGAAGTACAACAGCTCCTGGGTGCGGCCCACGGCAAAGGAGGGGATAATCACGTTGCCCCCCCGGCTCAGGGTCTCGTCAATGATGGCGGCCAGGTCGGCGGTGTAGTCGGGCTTCTCATCCATATCGTGGAGCCGGTCGCCGTAGGTGGACTCGGTGACCACATAGTCGGCCTCTTTGATGTACTCCGGGTCCCGGATGATGGGCTGGTCCCGGTTGCCGATATCGCCGGAGAACACCACCTTCCGGGTCTCCTCCCCCTCTGTGAGCCACATCTCCACACTGGCCGAGCCCAGCAGGTGGCCGGCGTCCACAAAGCGTACCTTCACCCCGTCCTCGATCTGGAGTCGGGTGCCGTACTCGCAGGTGACGATATGGCGGATGGCGGCCTCGGCGTCGGCCACGGTGTACAGGGGCTCCACCGGCTCCTGGCCGGCCCGCTTGCCCTTCTGGTTCTGCCACTGGGCGTCGCTCTCCTGGATATGGGCGGAGTCCCGCAGCATGATGGACAGCAGCTGCCCCGTGAGCCGGGTGCAGTAGATGTTGCCTTCAAAGCCCTGCTTCACCAGCAGGGGAATCCGGCCGGAGTGGTCGATGTGGGCGTGGGTGACCACAACGGCGTCAATGTAACCGGCGTTGAAGTCCAGCTCCTGGTTGTCCTTCTCGTCCCGGCCCTGCTGCAGGCCGCAGTCCACCAGGATCTTTTTCCCGCCGCATTCCACACAGTGGCAGCTGCCGGTGACGGCCCGGGCGGCGCCGAAAAAGGTCAGTTTCATGGGGCACCTCCTTGTCGAAATCTTACAAGAACATTGTAATACGGACAGGAGTGTTTGACAAGAGCGGCGAAACAATTCCGCAAAAAGGAGGCGGAATGGGCAAAAAACGGGCGGAGCCGGTTGGCTCCGCCCGTTGAGGCGTATTGCTTAGCCCTGGGTGCAGCGATCGAAGAAGTAGTAGCCCAGAGGAGTGTAGTAACCGCCCTGGATACCGTCAGCGATCAGATAGAACTGGGTGTAGAAGTACAGGGGGCAGACAACCCAGTCCTGACCCAGCAGGATGTCCTCGGCCTCGTGCATCAGCTGCATGCGCTGAGCGGGGTCGGAAGTAGCCTTGGCCTCGGCGATCTTGGCGTCGAACTCCTCGCTGGCGTACTGAGCGTCGTTGTTGCCGCCGCCGGTGAGGAACATATCCAGGAAGGACATGGGATCGTTGTAGTCAGCGATCCAGCCGTTACGGGCGATGGAGTAGTCGCCCTCCTTACGGGTGGCCAGGAAGGTGTTCCACTCCTGGTTGTTCAGGGTGACGGTGACGCCCAGGTTCTCCTGCCACATGTTCTGCAGGGCCTCGGCAACCGCCTTGTGGTTGTCGTCGGTGTTGTACAGGTACTCAACAACGGGGAAGCCCTCGCCGTTGGGGAAGCCGGCCTCGGCCAGCAGGGCCTGGGCCTCAGCCACGTTGGCCTCGTAGGAAGCGTCGGTGGGCTCATAGTAGTTGCCGCCCACGGTGCGGAAGTCGTCGCCGGACACGCCCTCGGCGTCGTACACGCCGGCGGGCACGTAACCGCCGGCCTCCACCTCACCCTTCTGGGTGATCTCGTTCACGATGTAGGTGCGGTCGATGGCCAGAGTGAAGGCCTTGCGGACACGCCAGTCGTCGAAGGGGGCCTTCTCGGTCTGGTAGCACACATAGTAGGTGCCGATGTAGTCCACGATCTTCATGTCGCCGGAGGCAATCAGGTTGGCGGCCTCATCCACGGGCACGGCGTTGATGTAGTCCAGCTCGCCGCTATTGAAGCCGTTGAGCATGGCGTTCTGGTCGTCCATCAGCTTAAAGACGATCTTGTCGGGGCCCAGCTGGTCCACGTTGTAGTAGTACTCGTTCTTCTCCATGACGATCTGGGAGTTGGTCTCACGGGCGGTCATCTTGTAGGCGCCATTGGAGATGTAGGTGTCGGGGCTGTAGGTCCACTCGGGGTTGCTGACCATGTCCTGGCGCACGGGGAAGGTGGCGGGGAAGGCGCACAGCTCGGTGAAGTAGGGCAGGTCAGAGGTGATGGTGACCACGAAGGTCTTGTCGTCGGGAGCAGACACGCCCAGCTCGGAGGGGTCCTTCTCGCCGTTCATGATCTCGTTGGCGTTGACCACGCAGTCGATCATGTAGGAGTAGTCAGCGGCGGTCTCGGGGGTCACCAGGCGCTGCCAGGAGAACACGAAGTCGCCGGCGGTCACGTCCTGGCCGTCGGACCACTTGATGCCGTCCCGCAGGTGGAAGGTGTAGGTGACGGTGCCGTCCTCGTTGGTCACCTTGTCGTAGCTCTCAGCCTGGCCGTAGCCAATCTGGGCCACCTCAGCGGTGCCGTCGGAGCCGGGATACTCCTCGCCGGTGCTCTCCCAGCGCATCAGGCCCTCAAACATGTGGCTGGTCATGATAGCGCCGTCCACCGCGCTGTTCAGAGCGGGGTCGATGGTCTGGGGCTCGGAGGCGATGCAGGCGGTGATCACAAACTCGTCGCTGGTCTCGCCGCCAGCGGGAGTGGTCTCAGAAGCGGCAGGGGTAGTCTCGCTGCCGGCAGGGGTAGTCTCCGCCGGATTGCCGCCGCCGCCGCAGCCGGCCAGCAGGCCGAACACGAGGGCCCCGGACAGAAGCAGAGAGACAAGCTTTCTCTTTTTCATTGGTTGGACCTCCATCTTTCACTTTTTTGTATCGGTACGCCGGTCCCGGCGTGATACACGAAACCGTTATCATCCCCCGGCGCCCGCAGAGCGGGCGCCGAAAGGCCATGGCCTTTCGGGGACTAACACAACACGTGATTAGTATACCACAAATGTGGCGGAGCTGTAAAGGAAATGTTTCAGAATTGTTACAGACCCTCGGGTTTTGCTTGGATATACCTGGCATACCCCCAGTTTCCCCCGTGCCAATCCGGCTGGCAGGTGCCGCGGCCCTGCGGGATGAGGCAGGGAACGATACGATGGGCGCACCGTCGGGGCGCCCCCTCATCCGGCCCTTCGGGCCACCTTCCCCCCTCAGGAGGGAAGGTCAACCAGGTCGTGGGGGCCTGGCAGGGGCCCCAATGGAAAAACCGACCCCCGCTTTCTGCGGGGGCCGGTCAAACCATTCTTTAACCCAACAGATGGCAGGCCGCCCAGTGGCCGGGGCTGTGCTCCTTGAGCTGGGGCACGGCCTCCTTGCACTTTTCGGTGGCGTAGGGGCAGCGGGTATGGAACCGGCAGCCCTTGGGGGGATTCATGGGCGAGGGGATGTCGCCCTCCAGCACGATCCGCTGGCGGGTACGGCTCACCTCGGGGTCAGGCACCGGCACGGCGGACAGCAGGGTCTTGGTATAGGGGTGGATGGGGTGCTTGTTCAGCTCATAGCTCTCGGCCAGCTCCACCAGGGTCCCCAGGTACATGACGCCGATGCGGTTGGAGATGTGCCGCACCACGGACAGGTCGTGGGCAATGAACAGGTAGGTCAGGCCCAGGTCCTGCTGCATATCCTCCAGCATGTTGACCACCTGGGACTGGATGGACACGTCCAGGGCGGAGATGGGCTCGTCGCACACGATGAACTCCGGCCGAACCGCCAGGGCCCGGGCGATGCCCACCCGCTGCTGCTGGCCGCCGGAGAACTCATGGGGGTAGCGGTTGGCGTGCTCGGTGTTCAGGCCCACCATCCCCAGCAGCTCCTTGATCCGGTCGGTGCGCTCCTTCTTGCCGGGGCACAGCTTATGGATGTCCAGGGCCTCGCCGATGATCTCGCCCACCGTCATGCGGGGGTCCAGGGAGGCGGAGGGGTCCTGGAAGATGATCTGCATCTTCCGCCGGTAGGGCAGCATGTCCACAGCCTTCTCCTTGGGCACCACCTTTTTCACCAGCATGGTCTCCTGGCGGACGCCCCCCTTGTCCTTGACCTCCACGGTCTTGGACTCAAAGGGATATTCGTGTTCGTAGATGGTCTGGCCGTCATAGATGATCTTGCCGGAGGTGGGCTCATGGAGCCGCAGGATGGTGCGGCCCAGGGTGGTCTTGCCGCAGCCGGACTCGCCCACCAGGCCCAGGGTCTCCCCCCGCTTGATGAAGAGGGACACGTCCTCCACAGCCTGGACGCCGGGGCCCTTCATGCCCTTGACGCCAAAGTATTTGGTCAGGTGATCGACCTGAACGAGGATGTCGTTTTTCTCACTCATGGCCGCCCACCTCCTTGGTCTCATTGGTCTTGCCCTGTTCCTTCTGGATCTGCTCCTGCACCCGCAGCCAGCAAGCGGCCCGATGGTTGTCCCCCAGCTCCACATAGGGGGGCATTTTTTGCAGACAGATCTTCATGGCGTACTCGCACCGGGGGGCGAAGGGGCAGCCCTCCGGGGGATTCAGCATATCCACGGGGGTACCCTCGATGGGGATCAGCCGCTCGTAGCTCTCGGCGTCCACCCGGGGCATGGACCGCAGCAGGCCCATGGTGTAGGGGTGGCCTGGCTTATAAAAGATATCGTCCACCGGGCCCTGTTCCACCATCTTGCCGGCGTACATGACGGAGACCTTGTCGCAGATCTCGGCCACCACGCCCAGGTTGTGGGTGATGAAGATGATGCCCATGTGGGTTTTCTTTTGCAGATCCTTCATGAGCTCCAGAATCTGTGCCTGGATGGTCACGTCAAGGGCGGTGGTGGGCTCGTCGGCAATGAGCAGCTGGGGGTGACAGATCAGGCCCATGGCAATCATGACCCGCTGGCGCATGCCGCCGGACAGCTCATGGGGATACTGCTTCATCCGCTTTTCCACGTTGTTGATGCCCACCAGCTCCAGCATCTCCATGGCCCGCTTGGCGGCCTCCTCCTTGGAGACGTTCTTGTCGTGGGCCTTCAGGGCCTCGATGAGCTGGTTGCCGATGGTGTACACCGGGTTGAGACAGGTCATGGGGTTCTGGAAGATCATGGCCACCTTGGAGCCCCGGAGGGCCACCATCTCGTTTTTGGTCTTGGCCAGCACGTCCTCCCCCTCCAAAGTGATGGAGCCGCCCACCACCTTGCCGGGGGACTGGAGCAGGCCGATGATGGAGTAGGCCTCCACGCTCTTGCCGGAGCCCGACTCGCCCACGATGCCCATGACCTCGCCGTAGTTCAGGTCATAGCTGATGCCGCCCACCGCCTTGACCTCGCCGGCGGGGGTGAAGAAGGAGACGTGGAGATCCTTCACTTCCAGCAGCTTGCCGCTTTTCTGTTTCTCTTCCATACGATCTCCTCCTTTCTTACTTTTTCAGCCGGGGATCCAGGGCGTCCCGCAGGCCGTCGCCAAACAGGTTCAGGCAGAGGATCATGACGCTGAGGATGGCGGCGGGGATAAACAAACGGTAGGGATAGCTGTTCAGACCGCCCAGGGCGTCGGAGCACATGGAGCCCAGGCTGGTCATGGGGGCGGACACGCCCATGCCCAGGAAGGACAGGAAGGACTCGGTGAAGATGGCCGAGGGGATCTGGAGGAAGGTGGTGGTGACGATCTGGCCGATGCAGTTGGGCAGCAGGTGGCGCTTGATGATGCGCCCGCCGCTGGCGCCCAGGGCCCGGGCGGCGGTGACGTACTCCTGCTGCTTGAGCTGGAGGATCTGGCCCCGGATGATACGGGACATGGTCACCCAGTACAGCAGACCGAAGGCGATGAAAATGGCGATCAGGTTGGGGCCCAGAATGGTAACCAGCCGCTGGAGGGGCCCGTCGCCCGAGTTTTGGAAATCCTCAAAGATGGGCTTCAGGGTGGCGCCCAGCAGCAGGATAATGAGCACCTCGGGGATGGTGTAGATGATCTCCACAATGCGCTGCATGACGGAGTCCACCTTGCCGCCGCAGTAACCGGAGATGGAGCCGTAGACGGCGCCGATGACCAGCACGATGAGGGCGCAGCAAATGCCCACGATCATGGACACCCGGGCGCCGATCATGGTGCGGGCCATGATATCACGGCCGTGGGTGTCACAGCCAAAGACGTGGGGAAATACCGACTCGCCGTTGGCCATGCGCTGGAGCTCGTCGTCGGAGTAGCCGAAGGGCTTGGCCTTGATGCCCAGGGCCTTGATGGCGTCCTCCTCGGTGACCTCGTCGCCGCTGCCCTGGTTGGCCTTGGCCTGGGCCCGGATCTTGGCCTCCTCCACGCTGGTGAGCTCCCGGCCCTCGGCGGCGGCCTCGGCCCGGGCCTGCTCCACCGCCTCTTCAGGGGTCAGGTTGGACACGCTGTGCTCAGCCAGGTACTCGTCAATGCGGGCCTGGTCCTCCAGAGAGTAGTGCCAGGGATGCAGGTTGTTGGCCCCCCGGATCTGCTGGTCGTAGCCGTAGGGCACAAAATAGGGCCCCACAAAGGCAAACAGGCCAATGAGGATGACGATGACCATGGCCACCATGGCCACCTTGTTGCGGCGCAGCCGCCGCCAGGCGTCCTTCCAGTAGGACACGCTCTTGCGGTCCTGGATAAAGCTCTCCTTCTCCTGACTGGTGGCCGGCTCAAAGGAGTTCTCCGGCAGGTTGTTCCAGTCCAGGATGTCCTCGATGTCGGGCTGAAGGGAGCCAAGTACTTTTTTTCTCTTGCGGTCTGCCAACTCAGTTCCCTCCCTTGCTCAGATTGATCCGCGGGTCCACCAGCTTGTACAGCAGGTCCACCACCAGGTTCATGACGATGATAAAGGCCGCCAGGAAGATGGTGGTGCCCATGATGATGGGGAAGTCCCGGTTCTGAATGGACGAGACAAAGTAGCGGCCCAGGCCGGGGATGGAGAATACGGTCTCCACCACAAAGCCGCCGCACAGGGTAAAGGCGATCTGGGGGCCCAGATAGGTGATGACGGGGATCAGGGCGTTGCGCAGGGCGTGCTTGAAGATGATCTTCTTGTTCTTCAGGCCCTTGGCCCGGGCGGTCTTGATGTACTCCTGGTTGATGGAGTCCAGCATGGCGGTCCGGGTCTGCCGGGACAGGTAGCACATGGGATAGAAGCCCAGGGCCAGGCAGGGCAGGATATAGCTCTGCCATGTGCCGTCAAAGATGGTTGGGAACACCTTCCAGTCCGGTATGCCGCCGGCAAACAGGTAGAGCAGGATGGTAGCCACCACAAATCCTGGCATGGATATGCCCAGGGTACAGATGACCCGCAGCAGGCTGTCCACCCAGGTACCTCGTTTGAAGGCGGCTAGACAGCCTAATGGGACGCCCACCAAAATAGCCCACAGGATGGCGATGGAGCCAATGGCCGCCGACACGGGGAACATGTTCAGGATGATGTCCAGCACCGGCCGGTCCTTCTGCATCTTGATGGAGACCCGGAAGTCCCCGTGGAGGATGTCCTCCAGGTACATACCCAGCTGGACCAGCACCGGCTTGTCCATACCGTACTTTTCATTCAGGGCGTCGATGGTGGCCTGAGTCGGGGTTTTCTCAGACAGCCACGGGGAGCCCGGAATGGCGTTCATGAGCAAAAAGGTGAGGCAGGTCACAATAAACAACGTGATGACTGCCATCAGCACCCGTTTCAAAATGTATTTTGCCATTTCTTCACTTCCTATACCATTCTCTGTGCACTGTACTTACCGCTGGTACCCCATTTTAAACGTCCATTCATTTTATCGTAAATCACAGGCCCCGTCAAGAGTTACGGGCCTTGAATTTGATGGAATCCCCGTCAAATCTTGCAGCCGTCCTTGTATGGCGGACATTTTTCCGAGTGAATGTCCATTTTATCTTTCGTTTTCGGCGGCTTCTTTCCCTAGAGTCCCATAGCATTCGCCAATTTGCCCCACTAAAGCGCCGTATTTTTTTGATAAATATGCAATATATCCCCGAAAATATTCATAATGACTGATTTCCTGCAATCCCAGCTCTTTGAACCTGACCGCCGGTATGCTTGCAAATTTCATGCCGTCTTGGCCAAAAAAGGGGCGCGCCCCGAAAATTTTCCAGGACACGCCCCTCCGTTGTTGCGGCCGTTCAGTCAAAGGCCAGGCCCAGGTAGCCCTGGGGATCTTGCTCCCAGCGCTCCTGCTTTTCCCGGTTGAACCACCGGATATCCCCGTAGGGCCGGACGATACCGCCGGGCAGCCCCTCCCACCGGGCCGGGGTGCGCACCTGGTACCGCAGGCCGGGGCACTGGACGGCCAGGGCCGCCACCCCCCGGAGGATCTGCTCCGGCGGCAGCAACAGCTCCTTGATAAGCACATGGCCGTCCCCCTCGTACTCCACCAGGGCGCAGCCCTCCGCGCCGTCCACCTCCAGCCGGAACAGCCCGCCCCCCAGCAGGCGGCACAGCCCCTCCTGGTAGCAGATCTGGTCCGTGGGATAGTGTACCGAGGGAATCCCCTCCAGCAGACGGTCCCGGATGGCGTTGTAAACCGCCGGCTCCGCCGGCCGGGCCAGGTCGCCGGGGGCGGGAGCGGGGAGATCCCGCTTCTCCACCTCCGCAATCCGGATATAAAAGGTGGGCAGCCGGTCCATGGTCTTGTAGTGGTTGAAGAGGCTGGGCTGACCGGGCACCCCGATGGCGCAGTCCACTCCCCGGTCCTTCAGCATCTGGCTGACATACAGGATGATGTGCCGGGAAAATCCCCTGCCCCGGAACCGGGGCCAGGTGCACAGGGAGAAAAAGTACCCGGCGGAGGCCGTTCCGCCTCCAGGCAGGCTCATGGTCTGGGGGAGAACCGCCATCATGGTGGCCAGTTCCCCGTTCTCCAGCAGCAGGACCATGTCCTCCGGCCGGTAGAAGTGGGCATAGAACCAGTCGGTGCAGCGGGGGTCCTCCTGAAACACAGCGTTCCACAGATCCTTCTGGGCCTGTACTTCCTCAGGTCTGGGCGGTCGGATTTCGATCATGGGCGGCCTCCTTTCCACAGGCGCGGCTCAATGGCCGCGGACGGCAAAATACTTTTCCACCATCCGGTCGGGGTAGTAGGACTGCTTGGCCTTGCGCAGGCCCTCCAGGCCCATATCGTCCTCCCGATTCAGATAGCGGATCTCCGGGTGGTTTTGACGGATCTGCCGGGCAAATTCCCGGTTGATCATGGCGTAAGCGCCCTGGAGCTCCCCGTAGGCTTTCTCAAAATGGACGTCGAAGGTGTCGCTGGACAGGCGGCTTCCGATGGTGAAGGCCACCACCTCGCCATACACCCGGATCAGCCCGCCCTCCAGCTCCAGGGCCTCAAAATTGCCCACGGCGGTGCGCAGGGCGATGTCCTCCGACCGCAGGTCGTAGGTCTGGCCATCGGTGAGCCGGGCCTGGGAGCGGCGGTACCACTCCTGATCCATCTCCAGACACTCGGGCAGGTTCTCCGCCGTCAGGGGATAGTACTCCCAGGAGGGATTCTGCTCCACAAACCGGTGGATATGGTTGCGCTTGGCGTGGAGCTTTTTCCCCGGCAGATCGGCCAGACGGTCAATGTCATACAGATAGTCAAAGGAGGCCCGCTGGGGATCAAAGGAAAATTGGCCGGGGCAGCAGGCTTCCAATTCACCTACTTGCCGGTCAGTGAGGGCCACCATTAAAAAAGGAAATCCTCTGGCGGCGGCGTCCTCCTCCAGGGCGGCCACCGCCTTCCCCAGGTCGCCCGCCCCGGCGGGGAAGAGGTAGCCGTGGCCCCGCTCGGTGGCCACCCGGATGGCCAGAAAATTGCCCAGCCGGGCGATCTCCGGCCGGTAGCTCTCCCACCAGATGATCATATTGGCAAAGCTGTAGTCGCAGCCCCGATAGTTCCCCAGGGCCAGCAGCTCCTTCACCCAGGCTCCGTCAGCCAGGCCGGGCTTTTTGAATTCTATCATATCAGGTATTATCTCCTTGTCCCCGGACGAAAATGGTTTGGGCTCAGGACTCCACCAGCATCAGGCAGCCGTCCTGGTCGTATTTCAGCCGCTGGACCTCCGCCTTGGTGTTGCGCACAATGTCGTCCATACGGATGCCCTCGGTGACGGTGGCGATAAAGGTATAGGCCACCCCGTGCTTTTTGGCCCGGCCGGTGCGGCCAATGCGGTGGGTGTAGTTCTCCAGCTCGTCGGGAACGTCGTAGTTGAACACCGCGTCCACGTCGTCGATATCCAGCCCCCGGGCAGCCACATCGGTGGCCACCAGCACATTGATCTCGCCCTTTTTGAACTTGTCCAGGGTCTTTTCCCGGATGCGCTGCTGGATGTCCCCGTGGATGGCCTCGCAGGAGATCCCCCGCATTTTCAGCAGCCCGGCCAGCCGGTCGGTCATATTCTTGGTGTTGCAGAAGGCGATGGCCCGCTCGTACTCCCCGTGGGTGATGAGGGCCACAATGGTGTCCAGCTTCTTTTCCCGGCCGTCCAGGTCGATGCGATACTGGGTGATGTCCGGCTTGGACTCCTCCACCGGCCGGACGGTGATCTCAATGGGGTCCCGCTGGTACACCCAGGAAATGTCCATTACCTCCCGGCTGATGGTGGCGGAGAACATGCCCATGTTCTTCCGGTGCTTCAGCTGGTCCAGGATGCGGGTCACGTCCCGGACAAAGCCCATGTCCAGCATCCGGTCGGCCTCGTCCAGCACCACGGTCTCCACCTTGTCCAGGCGCACGGTGCGCCGCTTCATGTGGTCCATGAGCCGGCCGGGGGTGGCCACCACGATCTGGGGCTTCTTTTTCAGGGTGGTGATCTGCTTTTCAATGGGGGCCCCGCCGTAGAGGCAGACAGTGCGCACCCCTTCCTTGAATTCGCACAGATCCCGCAGCTCCTCCTGAATCTGCACCGCCAGCTCCCGGGTGGGGGCCAGCACCAGGGCCTGGACCTCCTCCCGCTCCGGGTCAATGTGCTCCACCATGGGGATGCCGAAGGCAAAGGTCTTGCCGGTGCCGGTGGGGGCCTTGGCAATGACGTCCTTCCAGTCCATAAAATAGGGGATGGCCCCGGCCTGCACCGGGGTGGCCCGGACGTAGCCCTTCTTGTCGATGGCCTTCATAACCTCCGGAGACAGGCCCAGGTCGGCGTAGTTGACAATCTCGTTGACCTGCTCGCCGTTGATTTCCATGGGTACAAACTTCCTTTCCGTTCAGATTGCCTGATTCAAGGTCCCCACAGGCATCGAAACTCCCTTTCGTACCCAAACGCCCTTCTCCCCGGACGCGACCTCAAATCTTCTGGCAGGTTTTTCCCACCATTTGCCTTTCTACTATATCATAGCCAAACCTATTGTGCAAGTATGCGGCGGAAGGTCAGGTTTCATGCTTTTCTGTCCCATTGGAATCCGTTGTCACGCATACACGCAGCGCAACCGGGCGGGCGGGGACAGAGCCCCGCCCCTACAGAGCCCCCCCGTCCTTCCCCCCTCAGGGGGAAGGTGGCCCGCAAGGCCGGATGAGGGGGCGTCCCGGCCCGCCCGCAAAAAAAGACGGACCCGCCTGGGCGGGTCCGTCCTGCTGTTTACAGCACCTTGGACAAAAACTCAATGGTGCGCTGCTCCTTGGGGTTGGCGAAAAAGGCGTGGGGCTCGTTCTGTTCCAGGATGTGGCCGCCGTCCATAAACAGGACCCGGCTGCCCACCTCCCGGGCGAAGCCCATCTCGTGGGTGACCACCACCATGGTCATGCCCTCTTCGGCCAGCTCCTTCATGACCTCCAGCACCTCGCCCACCATTTCCGGGTCCAGGGCGGAGGTGGGCTCGTCGAAGAGCATGACCTTGGGCCGCCTGGCCAGGGCCCGGACGATGGCGATGCGCTGCTTTTGGCCGCCGGAGAGCTGGGCGGGGTAGGCGTCCGCCTTTTCCTCCAGGCCCACCCGCCGCAGCAGGGCGGTGGCGGTATCGTCGGCCTCAGCCTGGCCCATCAGCTTGGTGCGGACGGGAGCCAGGGTGATGTTCTTCCGGATGGTCATGTTGGGGAAGAGGTTGAAGTGCTGGAACACCATGCCCATGTGCTGGCGGATTTTGTCGATGTCGCACTTGGGATCGGTGATCTCGGCGCCCTCAAAGGTGATGGTACCGGCGGTGGGGGTCTCCAGCAGGTTGAGGCAGCGCAGGAAGGTGGACTTGCCCGAGCCGGAGGGCCCGATGATGACCACCTTTTCCCCGGGGTGGATGTGCTCCGAGATGTCGTCCAGCACCAGATTGTTCCCAAAGGATTTGGACAGGTGTTTAACGTCGATCACTTTGACGCAGCCTCCTTTCCAGCTTGCCCTGGAGCCAGCTGAAGATGAGCACCAGCACCAGATACATGGCCGCCGTGATCAGATAAGGGGCCATAGGCTCATAGGTATCGGTGACGATTGCCCGGGCAAAATAGATGATCTCCTTGCCTGCCACCACCGAGATCAGGGAGGTATCCTTCAACAGCACAATGAACTCATTGCCCAGAGAGGGCAGGATGGCCTTAAAGGCCTGGGGCACTACAATAAAACGCATGGTGTCCAGATAGCTCAGACCCAGAGACCGGCCGGCCTCCATCTGCCCGATATCCAGAGACATGAGGCCGCCCCGGATGATTTCGGCCACATAGGCCCCCGAGTTGATGCCCAGGGTCAGGGCGCCTACCAGTGTCTTTTCCCGGCTGCTGGCAAAGATGGCAAAGCCCATGATCATCAGCTGTACCATCATGGGGGTGCCCCGGATGACGGTGACATAGACCCGGCACACGGCATTGATCAGACCCAGCACGGGATTGCGGCGGCCGGGGCGCTGCTGATCGTGGGCGGTACAGATGGTGGCTACCACCACGCCCAGCACCACGCCGATACACAGGGCGATCACCGTGACATAAAGGGTGGTGCCCAGGCCCTTGAAATAGGTCATCCACCGGTCCTCGTAAAACCAGGCACGGTAGAACTGCATATAGGACTCCTGCCAGAAGCCGGGGTCCTCCAGGGCCATGAAGGCTTCATAAAGTGCGGTGGGATTCATAGGCCCGCTCCTTTCTTTTGTCATAAAACACCACAAGAGGGGCGGCAGCCGCCGTCCCTCTTTGCGGGTTCAAACTTTGAGCCTTAATCGGCGTTGATGTACTTGGCAATGATGGTATCCACAGTACCGTCGGTCTGAAGCTCATCCAGAGCGGTCTGCACAGCGTCCAGCAGAGCGGTGTTGCCCTCGTCCACGGCGATGCAGTAGTCCTCCTCCACCCAGTTGCCGGGCAGGATGGTCAGACCCTCGTTGGCGGCCACATAGGCCTCGGCGGGACCCTGGTCGATGATGACGGCGTCGATGGAGCCGCCCAGCAGAGCCTGAACCGCCAGAGCGCCGTTGTCATAGGCCATTACGTTCTCCTCGCCGTAGCCGCCGTTCTCCGGGGTATCGGAGGCGTAGATGTAGCCGGTGGTGCCGCGCTGGGTGCCGATGAGCTTACCGTCGCCCAGATTGTCCATGGTCACGTCGGAACCCTCCTTGACAATGACCACCTGCACGCCGGTAGCATACTTGCCGGTAAAGTCCATGACCTCGTCGCGGTCCTCCCGGTAGCTCAGGCCGGCCAGCACCACATCAGCGGCGTTGTTCTGCACAGCCATCAGGGCGGAGTCAAAGTCCATGTCGTCGATCACCAGCTCCAGACCCAGCTTGTCAGCAATGGCCAAGGCCAGCTCCACGTCGATGCCCTCATAGCTCACGCCGTCCTCGCCCACATAGGGGCCGCTCTCGCCGTCGGCCACCATCTCATAGGGGGGGAACTGGCAGTTGGTGGCCATGATCAGCTTGCCCTCCTCCACGGTGGTGAACTCACCAGTGGCGGCGGGAGTGGTTTCCACGGCGGCGGGGGTGGTCTCCGCAGCGGGGGTGTCGGAGCTGCCGGCGGGGGTATTGGCGGTGCCGCCCTGGCCGCCGCCGCAGGCGGTCAGCAGGGACAGAGACATGACCGCGGTCAGGCCCATGAGGGCCAGCTTCTTCAGGTTCTTCATGGTGTATTCTCTCCCATTCATTGAATTTCACGCTATCCTCTTTGCGTTCCTTGAATTAGGTGCTTACCATTATACACCGTATACACCAAAACGCAATATTTATTCATTCGTCAAAGCACACAAAAAAACCTTCGGTCCATTGGGACGCCCGGGGCGTTTTGTATCCCTGGGGCGGACAGCTCAGGATTACCCGGCGGGTTCGTCGGGCGCATCAGGCGCGGAGGGGGCTGGATTTGTGGTGCCCGTCCCCTTCACCATATCGGTCAGAGTACGCAGCAGCCCCTCATACTGGGTCAGCAGCTGCTGGGTGGCCTCGGGCAGCTGCCGCCGCTGCTCCTCAGACAGGCGGGTCAGGGCAGGCAGGGCCAGCATGGTGCGGCAGGCCTCCCGGGCCACCATCCGCACCGCGTCCCCGTTGCGGTAGGAGTCCTTTCGGGCGGCCACTTCCGTAAAGTTGGCGCCATAGCTGTTGATGAGGGCCTGGGAGAGGAACCACACGGTCTTGCCGGTATCCCCCTCAAAGATCTCCGCCCCCGACAGGGCCTGGGTCATATACCGCAGATAGGTGATGCTCTCGGGGGAGGTGACATACCGGGTATACCTGGCCAGCAGGGCGGCGTTGACCTGATCCACCCCGCCGCCGGAGACATAGGCGCAGGCGGTGCCCGCCAGGGTGGATTTCTGCATATTCTGCTCCACCTGGGTGTAATCCACATTGGCCGCCTCGGTGTCGGCAAAGTAGAGGGCGATGTCCCCGGGCAGGCCGATGTAGGTGGTCCCCCGCACCAGGGCGTCGGCCTGGGCCGCCGCTGTCTTGGACGTGCGCACCCCCAGGGCCTGGAAGGCGGCGGACTCGGTCTCCTTGGGGCCCAGGCCCTTCTCCCGGGCCAGGCGCAGGGCGGCGTTGGAGGCCTCCACCGAGCCGCCGGGGCCGGAGATGGCCTTTTCCACCTGCCGGTGGGCATAGAGGGTCTTGGCCTGCTCCAGCAGCCCCTCCCGCTCCAGCACCAGGGAGGCGGGGGCGCTGATCTCCGTCCCCCGCAGATAGAACCGCAGGGTATCGGCCATGGCGGCAAACTGGTTGCGGACCTGGTCCACCTGGCCCATCAGCCGCTCCTGTTCCTGGATGGCCCGGCTGGACAGCAGCCGGTTGACCCGGTCCCGCCGGGTGTGGCGGCTGTCGCAGACCTGCTGATAGGCCATGATGCGGCCATTGAGCTCCCCCATCACATCCATGGCGTGGTGGAGCCCCTGATAGAGCCGGTCGATGGCCTGCTTGTTCTGGGCATAGGCCTCCGGGTTGGCCTCGATCATGCCCCGGTATTTGGCCAGCTCGTCAAAGGAGTAGCCGGTGGTATAGGAGGTCAGGCCCAGTCCCGCCTTGTCCTCCTCCGCCTCGTAGGCCTGCTTCATCTCCTGGTTGTCCTGGAGCAGCTGGGCCTCCTCCTGGTCTGCCATGGCCTCCACGCTGCGGCCGATGATCTCCTGCTCCCGCCGCCGGTATTCCGCCAGCTGGGCATGGAGCACAGGGATCTGGCCGTCCCGCAGCTGCACAGAATTGCGGATATACTCCGGCTCGGCATAATAGGCGGCCTTGTCGCAGTTCACCGCCATGGCTCCCATCTGACTCACCGTCAGCATACTGCAAATGGCGGTCAGCAGGCCCAGCTTCTCCTGCAGCAGCTCCTTGTGCATGGGGTCCATGTTCTGGAAAAAGGGAGCGTTGACGGGATCCTCCTGCATGTTCTCATAATAGGTCATCCGGTCGGCGATCTCCTTGAGCCGGGCGGCGTTTTGGTGGATGTTTTCCGGGGTGTACAGGTCGGCGGTGATGTTCACCTCCAGCAGCTCGTCGGTAAACCGCTGCAGATGGAGGGCCCGGCGGGTGACATCCTTGGAGAGATAGTCCTCCAGGAAGGTCTGATCCGCCTGCATCCGCTGGGCGTCCTCCGGAGAGGCGGGGTTGCCCTTTTTGTCCTTCTGATAGCCCTGGCAGAAGCATTTCAGCACCCGGCGGTCCACCTTCTCCACATCGGCCCGCTGCTTGATCTGCGGCGTAAGGGAGTTTTCCTTCCCGTTGTCCTGCCGCTCCAGCTGCCGCTGGATGTCGTAGGATACATGGTCGGCAAAGGGGCTTTGCTTTTTGGCCAGTTTGGTCTTTTTGGCCTCCTCCCGCTTCTGCTTGTAGGTCTTTTTGGCGGGCACCTGCTGCTGTACCGGCTGGCCGGGGGCGGCGGCACGGACCTGGGCCTGGGGCATTTGGGTCTGGGCCCGGGCCAGCAGGGCCACGTTGTCCTCCTGCTGGCGCTGGATGAGGGTCTGGACATGGGCCTCCCGGGCCTCCTCCAGGGTCTGGCCGGGGGCCAGCTCCCAGGTCTGGAGCCGGGTCAGCTCCTGGCGGATGTCCAGCTGCTGCTGCTGTTCCACCTGAAAGACCGGCTGGGCCGGTTTATGCTGTTCCAAGGTTTTCTGCTCTTCCGGATCGGGCATGATAAGCACCTCCTTAATGGGTCAGCCGTCCAGCGGCTTGGCATAGGTAAAGGAAACGGGCACCGCCTGGGGCAGCAGGGCGCGCACCAGGGCCGCCGAGGCGGGGCTCACCGCCTGGATGGCCAGGGGGGTCTCCGGCGGATACTTCTCCCTGGCCTGCCGGAAGGCCTCCAGCAGCAGCCCGGCCAGGGCGGCGGGGCCGCCGGCCCCCGACCAGGCACAGGCCAGGGTGAGCCGCTGGCAGCAGCTGTGGTCAAAGGCCACAAAGGCCTCCACCCTGCCAGCCCGCACCAGGGCGCAGCTCACCTCTTTGTCGGTCCGGGCATCGGTGAGCAGCCCTCTGGCCATGGGCGCCCCCTGCTGCCAGGCCGTCCGGTCCGCCCGGGTCAGGAGCGCCCCGTCCACCCGGGCAAAGGGCAGGATCTCCTTGCTCCCGCCCCCCGTCCGGCGGAACAGAGGGCCGTCGGCGGCCTGTTCCAGGGTGGCAAAGTAAATGTTTTCTCCCTCGTCCTCCTCCGGGGCAAAGCCCAGGGCGGCCAGGAAGGGGCCCATGGCCTCATGCTCGGGCAGAGTGACGGTATAGGACAGGCGCAGCTCCGCCGCCTCGCTTCCCTCCGCCAGCAGGCCCTCCAGCCCTTCCACCAGCCTCCGGCCCACTCCCCGGCGGCGGTGCTCCGGGGATACATACAGGGAATCTATGACGCAGCTCCCGTCCTCCAGGTGGGCGGCCAATGCGCCCAAGGCCAGGCCGTCCTCCGTAACGGCCAGGGCGGTAAGGGGCTCCCGGCGCTCCAGCGCCTCAGCCGCCGCCGGCAGCAGCAGGGACCTGCATACCGCCAGGCTCTCCGGTCCGATCCAGCCCAGTTCCATAGTCTCTTCCTCCCACAGTTCATTTCCTTTGAGCTGTTATTGTATCATATTTTACCGCGCCTTTCCTTAAAAACTTTTTAAAGACAACGGCGTTTTGCTCCGTTGCTTCGTTGACAGAAAGAAAACGGCGGTGCTATAATCAAAGCATAAACTTTAGTGTGGCAAAGCATCTGGGCCGCCACCGCAATGGAGGGATTGTTGTGAACGCAAAAAGGAGTCAACGCCGTATTCTGTCCCTGCTGCTTTGCCTCTGCCTGTGTCTGGCCCTTCTGCCTGCCGGGGCCGGGGCGGCCTCCACCGTCCAGCTGAAGCTGGATATGGAGGTGGACTGGTCCGCCGCCTACACCGAACTGGCCCAGGTCAACGAGCTCCGCCAGGAAGTGGGGCTCAGCCCCCTGATGATGGACAAGGAACTGATGAAAATGGCGGTCCAGCGGGCCGCCGAGATCGCCGTCTACTACAGCCACACCCGGCCCAACGGCCAGGAGTGCACCAGCCTCCGGCCCACCGGCTCCGCCTACGCGAAAGGCTTCATGGGGGAGAACATCCTGTGGGCAAACTACTATATGGACGCCGACAGTGCCACCCAAGTGTGGTACGATTCCCCCGGCCACAAGGCCAATATGCTGAGAACGGAATATAAATCCGTCGGCATCGCCTGCGTCCGGGACCTGGCGGGCAACTCCTTCTGGGTGCAAAACTTCTACTCTAACACCGGCACCCCCGAATCCACCCCCTCCTCCGGCACCATCCGCCAGTTCTTTACGGTGGACACGCTGACGGAGCACATCAACGTGCAGCTGAGCCCCACTTCCCTCAACATACAGGAGGGGGAGAAAAAGGTGGTGTACGTCTGCAACGGCGTCACCCCCATCGTGCCCACCATCATCCGGACCAGCGACGACAGCGTCACCCGCCTGAGCATGGAGAACGGCGGGGTGCTGGTGTGGGCCCAGAACAAGGGTATCGCCACCCTCACCCTGGGCTTTGCCGGGTACAGCGCCACCATGGAAGTCCAGGTAAGGGAACTGCCAGAGAGCATCCATCTGCAGGAGATCTCCCTGTCCTCCTCCACCGGCGACTTTGAGGTGGAGGTAGGGGACACCCTCTACGCCATGGTGAACTTTATCCCCGTAAACGCCCCCAAATGTGACATCCAGTGGGAGCTTAGCGACCCCTCGCTGGCCAAGCTGTCCTTCACCAACCTCAGCCGGACCAGCGTCTCCATCCAGGGTCTGAAGCCGGGCACAGCCACCCTCACCGCCACCACCGCCCAGCCGGTGGACGGGCGGTACTTCACCGACTCCGTTACCCTGACGGTGCGCGAAAAGGGAGGCGGTTCCGTGCCAGAGGGCATCTCCCTGTCCGTCTCCGATCTGAAGCTGATGCCCGGCCAGCAGCTCCGGGTCCACGCCTACGTGTGGCCCAGCGGGGCCAGCCAGCAGGTGGTGTGGTCCAGCAACGACCCCGACGAAGTGAGCGTGGACCAGAACGGCGTCATCACCGCCCTCACCAACGGCGGCGCCTTTATATACGCCCGCACCCCCGACGGGGAGCTCTCCGCCAGCGTCAACGTGCGGGTAGACACGCCCTACATGGGCACCCCCATCTATTTCCGGGACGTGCCCGAGGACTCCTACTGCTATGACGCGGCGGCCTGGGCCTACTGCCAGTACCTGGAGCCCGCGGACGACACCGGCAGCGTCCTGGAATTTGGCGCCAACCGGCCCTGCACCCGGATTGAGATCGTGGAATACCTGTGGCAGCTCATGGGCAGCCCCAGGCCCAAGGACCTGGACGGCCCCTATTTTACCGACCTGCCCAAGAGCTACAACAACAGCCAGAACTTTGCCATCCAGTGGGCGGTGGAGGCCGGAGTCACCACCGGCACCGGGGACGGCACCACCTTCTCCCCCGACATGACGGTGACCCGGGCCCAGGCGGTGACCTTCCTCTACCGGGCCATGGGCTCCCCCAGCGTGGCGGGGCTGGCCGGGTTCTCCGACGTGAAGGAGGGGGACTGGTTTGCCGACGCCGCCGTGTGGGCGGTAAAGGAGGGCATCACCAACGGCACCGGCGGCAACTCCTTTACCCCAAACCGGGACTGCACCCGGGGAGAGATTCTCACCTTCCTCTACCGGCAGTACGGTCAGATCTCAGTTTAAACATTATCAGTAAAGAAGGAATTCCATGCAATCCCCCAATCTCCACTCTGCACAGAGGCGCTCCCCCGGGGGAGCGCCTCTGTGGGCAGGCGGCTGGTTGTCCTGTGCGCCGGCCTGTTGATCATGGCCTTCGGCGTGGCCTTCTCCATCAAGGCCGGCCTGGGCACCTCCCCCATCTCCAGCCTGCCCTATGTGGCCAGCCTCCTCACCCCGCTGACGGTGGGCACCGCCACCATAATCATGCACTGCGTCCTGATCCTCCTCCAAATCCTCCTGCTCCGCCGCCGGTATCAGCTCATCCAGCTGGCCCAGCTGCCGGTGGCTCTCCTGTTCGGCTCCCTCACCGATTTTGCCGTGTGGGCCCTCCAGCCCATTCCCGAACCCAGCTCCTATCCCCTGGCCTGGCTGCTCTGCCTGGTAGGCATCCTGCTGGTGGGGATTGGGGTCAGCTTTGAGGTCAACGCCCGGCTGGTCACCCTGGCTGGAGAGGGGCTGGTGCTGGCGGTATGCACCGTCTTTGGCCCTCCCTTCCCCAAGGCAAAGATCGGCTTTGACTGCACCCTGGTGCTGCTGTCGGTCATCCTGGGCCTGGCCGGTCTGGGCTATCTGGCCGGCGTGCGGGAGGGCACCGTGGCGGCCGCCCTGTGCGTGGGTCTGGTGTCCAAGCTGGTCACCAGAGCCGTGTTTCGGCCTCAGAGTGGCCCAAAGGACCTGTGACGCCTGTGGAAATGATATAACAAATGAAAAGGAGCTGTTGCGGAATTGCGCAACAGCTCCTTTCGTTAATGTGTCAGCGTCAGCTCCCGGGCCGCAGCCGCCGGGATCAGGGACCCCGCTTCCAGGGCCAGCAGCTTGAACCGGTCGGCTCCCTCCGGGATGGGCAGCTCCCCATGGATTACCGCCCCCTCCGCCGTAACCGACACGGCGGTTACCGGCACGCAGGCCGCCAGGGCCGCTCCCCGGTAGAAAACCGCCCACAGGTGGGTATCGGCGTCCAGGCCGCTCCAAATGCCCCGCAGGCAGACCGCGTCCTCCTCCTGGCGCAGGGTGAGCTCCTCCTGGAGCTCCAGGGCGTCCACCAGCCCGGACACCGACAGCAGCCCCCAGCCGAAATCCGGGTCCCAGCCCTGGGGCCCCAGGTCCACCGCGCCGTCGCAAAGCAACTGAGCCACCTCATCCGGGGTCAGCTCCGGGTTCCATTCCAGAATCAGAGCTGCCGCCGCGGTCACCCAGGGCGCGGCATAGGAGGTGCCGCTGCCGGTCAGCCAGGCCTCCGGCCCGCTGATTCCCAGGCCGGGGATCTTGTCCCCCGGCGCGGTCAGATCCACGCTGGCGTTGTGCTGGGTGGCGGAGGCCGGCTGGAGATCCGCTTTCACGGAGCCCACGCCCAGCACCCCCTCATAGGCCGCCGGGTAGTAGAGCCGTTCCGTGCCCGCGTTGCCCACCGCCGCCACCAGCACCACCCCCGCTTCCGCGGCGTGGGCCACCGCGTCGGCCAGGGCGTCAGACTGCTGGGCTATGCCCAGGCTCATGTTGAGCACATCACAGTGGTACTTGTCCACGCCGGCGTAAATGGCGCTTACCGCGTCGGCCAGGGTGCCCGTCCGGCCGGTAAAGCATTTCAGGGGGACCAGCTCCACGCCGGGGGCCAGACCCCAGTCCGCCCCGGCGATCACTCCCGCCACAAAGGTGCCGTGGCCCAGGGTGTCGGTGGTGCTGCCGTACTGGGTGAAGTCCTCCCCCTCCACAATGTTGGCCCCGGCCAGGGCGGTGTGCTGGGCGTAGATCCCGCTGTCCACCACGCCCACCCGCACCCCTGCCCCGGTAAGGCCGGCGGTGGCGGCGGCATCAGCCGCCACCGCTTCCCACCCCCAGGAGGAGGTGGGGCTGTCCAACAGGGTGACATAATAATTGGGCTCCAGATACTCCAGCTGCGCCCCGGCAAAGGCCAGGGCATCCGCCTGGCTCTCCGCCCGGTAAATACCCGCCTGGGGGGCCACCGGCTCCACGCCCTGGGCCTCCTCCTGGAGGACCGCCGCCCCCGGGGCCAGCCGGAACACATAGCCGTCGTAGTCCGGCTCCGCCGCCCCGCTGGCGGCGGGGATCAGCAGCGTCAGGGCAACCAGCCCCGCCAGCAGCCGTCTGAGCCGCCTTGTTCTGCTGTGATCCCGTCCGTTCATACTTGTTTTCGCCATTTCATTGCCTCACAGGCGGTCAGAACCCGCCGGGGTCAGAAGGGCGGCGGTCTCCACATGGACGGTGCGGGGGAAGAGGTCCACCGCCGTGGCGGAGCGGAGGGCATAGCCCCGCTCCGCAAACCGCTTCACGTCCCGGCCCAGGGTGGCCGGGTCGCAGGAGACGTACACCACACGCTCCGGGGCCATGGCGGCGATGGTGGCCACCACGTCCTCGGCCAGCCCCTTCCGGGGCGGGTCCACGCACACCACATGGGGCCGCAGGCCCTCCTCCGCCAGACGGCGGGCGGCCTCCCCGGCGTCGGCGCACAGGAAGCGGACGTTATCCACATGGTTCCGCCGGGCGTTTTCCACCGCGTCGTCCACCGCCTGGGGCACCACCTCGGCCCCCCACACCTGGGCGGCCCCCCGGGCCATCACCAGGGAGATGGTGCCGATACCGCAGTACAGATCCAGCACGGTCTCCCGGCCGGTGAGCTCCGCCAATTCATAGGCTTTGTTGTACAGCACCTCGGTCTGCCGGGGGTTCACCTGGTAGAAGGAGGGCACCGACAGCCGGAAGGCATAGCCGCACAGGGTGTCCTCCAGGTAGTCGGCCCCCCACAGAGGCCGGTAGGACTCTCCCAGAATCACATTGCTGTGGCTCTGGTTCACCCCCAGCACCACCCCGGCCAGATTGGGCTCGGCGGAGCGGAGGGCCTCCACCAGCTCGTGCTCCCGGGGCACCCCCACCCCGTTCACCAGCAGGCAGCACAGGCTCTGGCCCTGCCGGTTGGTGCGGACGTATACATGGCGCACCAGGCCGGATTTCTTCTTTTCATCATAGGCGGGGATGCTCCAGGCGGTCATCCATTCCTTGACCCCCTGCCGCAGGTTGGCGGCCGCCCGGCTCTGGAGGAGGCAGTCGGCCACATCCACCACCCGATGGGTGCGGATGCGGTAAAACCCAATGGCGGGGCCGGGGGCCACCGGAAACTGGGCCTTGTTGCGGTAGCGCTGGCTCTGCTCCGCCCCCAGAATCTCCTCCACCCGGATATCGGCGCCCCCCAGGCGGCGGAGGCAGTCCTCCACCCGGACCCGCTTGGCCTCCAGCTCCTCGGCATAGCTCAGGTGGCGGAGCTGGCAGCCGCCGCAGCGGCCATAGTAGGGGCAATCGGGCCGGACCCGGGCGGGGGAAGGGTTCTCCACCTCCACCACGGCGCCCCACAGGGCGGAGCGGCCCACATGGGTGAGCCGCACCCGGCAGGTCTCCCCCCGGACGGCCCCGGACACAAAGACCACCATGCCCTCCAGCCGGGCCACGCCGGCTCCGTCGCTGCCGTAGCCTTCGATGGTCAGGGTGTAAACCTGTCCCTGGACAAATTTACTGGGCGGCATACATGCTCACGTCCTTCAGCACGGAATAGGGGATGGTCACCGAGACAGGGGAGTGAAGGGCGGGCAGGGTGTTGCCCTGAATCCAGAACACATACCCCTCCTGGGTCAGGCAGAACTGCTCGGCCTGATAGACCTCCTCCACCTGGGCCTGGGTAAAGCCCCCCTCCACGATCTCGCCGCAGTCCAGAAAAGCCTCCACCACCCGGCTCTTCACCGTCTCGGCGTCGGTAAAGAAGTCGGCGGCGGCCAGCTTGATTCCGGTCTGGGGGTCAAAGTTGTCCCCCAGCCGGAACACGGTGGGGTAGGCCGCCCCGGTGCCGATGTACCACTCCCGGCTGATGCTGATGACCTGGTCGTTGTCCAGTAGCACCTCGTAGCTCATCTCCTGGCTGGTTGGGGTAAAGGGCAGGTCGGTGGACTTGGTGGAGTCGTAGTCCCCCTCCGCCTCCGCCGCGCCGTTGGCCGCCTCGGCCAGGCAGCTCTCGCCGTAGTCCTTATACCAGCTGTTGATGGCCTCTCCGGCGGGACAGGCGGCGGTATTTTCCACCATGGGCAGGGTGTAGCGCACATCCATCACCATGGTGCCGTCCTCGGCGTAATAGGTGTCGGCAAAGACCTGGCTGCTCCACTGGGGGGGCTCCGACGGGCTGGCAGAGGGGACGGCCACAGCGGTCTCCAGGCTCTGGGTCTGGGAAACAGGCCCCGACGGGCCTCCGGCGGAACAGGCGGTGAGCAGCGCCAAAGCCAGGGCCATGGCCCCAGACAGTATGGACAGTTTTTTCATGGATACCTCCAATTTTTGGGCAGGGCAAAGCCCCGCCCCGGTGGGATGGTCCTTTCATTTTAACATCTCCGCCCGCCGCCGTAAATGGATATATGCATATTGTAAGTATTTTTAACCGTTTTGTTCTCAGGCGTTACCGCTGAGCACCGCCGCCAGCACCGCGAAGCAGGGCAGGGTGAGCACCGAGCACAGGGTGGAGAAGGTGACCAGCTGGGCGCTGCGGGTCACGTCCTGACCGTACCGCTGGGCAAACATGGCGGTGATGCTGGCGGTGGGCACCGCCGACAGGGTCACCAGGGTGCAGTACAGGCCGGGCTCCGGATGGATGGGGTAGAGCAGCAGGGCGGTGAGCAGGGGCATGGCCACCAGCTTGAGGGCTGCGGCGCACAGGATGCCCTTGTCCCGGAAGGTGGCCTTCCAGTCGGCCATGGCCATCTGGGCTCCGATGATTACCATGGCCAGGGGGGTGTTCATGCTGCCCAGGAAGCCCACCGCGTTGCCCACCATGGGGGGCAGGATAATCCCGGCCAAAAAGAGCGCCAGGCCCACCAGCACCCCCAGGATGCCCGGGTTGACCACCGCCTGTTTCAGGGAGACCTGCTCCTTCCCCCCCATCAGCAGCACGCCCTGGCTCCAGTTGAACAGGTTGAACACCATCAGGGTGATGATGCCGAAGATCACGGCCTGATCCCCCAGCACCATCTGCACCAGGGGGATGCCCATGAAGCCCACGTTGCCGTAGAGCACCCCGAAGCGCAGGGCCTTGCCGGTGGCCTGGGGCGTGCAGCGGAACAGGGGGGCGGTGAGCAGGCAGTAGATCACATACAGCCCGAAGGCCAGCAGGGCGGCGTACCCCATGGACCCCAGCAGCTCCGGGGAGCGCTCGATTTGCAGGGCGTCCACCAACATACAGGGCAGCACCGCGTTAAGCAGCAGGTTGGTGAGCTGGGGGATGCCCGCCTGGTCCAGCTTGCCCCCCTTGGCCAGGCCGAAGCCCACCGCCATCATCAGAAACATGGTGCCCACCTGGGAGGCCACCATCAGCAGATAGTCCAACATAATCCAGCACTCTTTTCCACACAAAATTCAGCCTATTGTATCACTCCCGCCCGCCGGTGGCAAGGGGAGGGCAAAAATATCCCCGGCGCCGGAACGCCGGGGATATGGGGGTTACTGATATTTTTTCCCCACCACATACATGGGTATGAACAGCCCGCCCAGGGTAAGGGTCAGAATCACCACCAGCTGGGCCGCCGCCCACAGGGCGGGGCTGATGCCGCCCAGGATCAGGCCCACCAGCGGCACCCCCGCCATGGCCCCGCAGCACCATACCCGGCCCACATTTACTATGTGGGGCCAGTTGCGGTTGTTGATGGTCACCCCAGGCAGGTTCAGCCGGACAGGCCCGTCGTGGAAAAAGGAGGAGGGGTATTGATCGTAGACCGGCGGCAGCCTGAGCAGAGCAAAAAAGCAGAAATAGACCCCAAACCCGGCCCCCAGCAGCACCGGCGTGGCCAGGCCCTCCATAGCCAGCCCCAGCCGCCAGCACAGCCAAAGCTCCACGCACCCCGCCGTCAGGGCCAGGAAATACCACAGGGGCCACAGGCTCTTTTGCCCAAACGCCCGCCGGGGCTTTTCCCCGGCGTAGTCCAGGGCGGTCCGTACCACGCCGTCCACGTCCTCCGCCTCCAGTGCCTTCTCCTGCCGCCGGCAGAGCAGCAGCTCGGTCACCGTCACCCCCAGCTCCTCCGCCAGGGGAATCAGCAGGGCGGTGTCCGGCATAGAGGCGCCGGTCTCCCATTTGCTCACCGCCTTGTCGGTAATGTGGAGCTTTTCCGCCAGCTCCTTCTGGGTATAGCCCTTTTCCTTCCGGAGCTGGGCCACAAAGGCCCCAAAGGCCCGTCTGTCCACCTGATACATACCATCACCTCACGCCTATCATACCGTCCCGCCGGTTGTTTGGCAACCGAATGGCGGTAGAGTGGGGCCGCCATACACGGCGGACGGCGTTACGGGGTGGTGGACGCTCCGGCGGGCGACCACAAGGGTCGCCCCTACGAAACGGGGGTTCATTGTCCGTAGGGGCGGATATCATCCGCCCGCACGGAACGACCCGGGAAACGGGACAATGGGCGCGCCGGGGTCGCCGCGCCCCACTCCGGTGGTTCGGGCGCCCCCTCATCCGGCCCTCCGGGCCACCTTCCCCCCTGAGGGGGGAAGGTCGGGGGGTGCTCCGTAGGGGCGGGGGAGGGTACGCCGGGCGGCCACAGGCCGCCCCTACGCCTCCGCCCGCGTCCCACCCTCCCCTCGGTTGACAAGGCCGGAAGAGACGGGATATACTATAAGATACTGGATTTTTGAGAGGAGACCGACATGACCCATACCAAAGATTTTAAAAACCGGGGCTATCTGCGGATTTTTGCCTCCTATTACCGCCCCCACTGGAGGCTCTTCCTGCTGGACATGGTGTGCGCCCTGTGCATCTGTCTGGTGGACCTGCTCTTCCCCATGGTATCCCGGGCGGCCATGCAGGACCTGCTGCCCAACAAGCTGTACGCCGCCTTTTTCGCCGTCATGGCGGCATTGGCCCTGGCCTATGTGCTGAAGGGGGTCTTTTACTTCATCGTCACCTACTGGGGCCACCTGCTGGGGGTGCGGATGGAGGCGGACATCCGCCGGGATTTGTTTACCCACATGCAGGATCTGTCCTTCGCCTTTTACGACAAAAACCGCACCGGCCAGCTGATGAGCCGGGTCACCGGCGACCTCTTTGAGATCACCGAGCTGGCCCACCACGGCCCTGAGGATTTGTTCATCTCCTCGGTAACCATTCTGGGGGCCTTTGGCATCATGCTCACCATCCGGTGGCAGCTGGCCCTGGTGGTGTTCGCCGTCATCCCCATTTTCATCCTCTTCACCTCCCTCACCCGGAAAAAGATGATGAAGGCCTCCATCGAGGTCAAAGCCAAGCTGGCGGGCATCAACGGGGAGGTGGAGTCCTCCATCTCCGGCATGCGCACCGCCAAGGCCTTCGCCAACGAGGACGCCGAGAGCGCCAAGTTCAACGCCGCCAACGACCAGTTCCGGGGGGCCAAGCGGGGCTATTACCGGGTGATGGCCTTCTACCAGTCGGGGATGGAGTTTTTTATGGGCATCCTGTCGGTGGTGGTCATCGCCTTCGGCGGCCTGCTCATCATGAAGGAGCAGATGGACTTCATTGATCTCACCACCTTTGCCCTGTACGTCACCACCTTCATCACCCCCATCCGCAAGCTGTCCGCCTTTGTGGAGCAGTTCATGCAGGGCATGGCGGGCTTCAAGCGGTTTGTGGAGCTGATGCGGGTGGAGCCCGACATCCAGGACGCCCCCGACGCCCGGGAGCTCACCGGGGTGAAGGGGGACATCCTGGTGGACGACGTGACCTTCCGGTACGAGTCCTCCCCCGAGCCGGTGCTGGAGCACGTCACCCTCCACGTCAGCCCCGGGGAGACGGTGGCGGTGGTGGGCCCCTCCGGCGGCGGCAAGTCCACCCTGTGCCAGCTCATCCCCCGGTTCTACGACGCCACCCAGGGCCGTATCCTGGTGGACGGCCAGGACGTGCGGGAGCTGAAGCAGCACTCCCTCCGGGAGCACATCGGCATTGTCCAGCAGGACGTGTTCCTCTTCGCCGGCACCATTTACGACAACATCCGCTACGGCCGCCCCGATGCCACCGAGGCCGAGATCGTGGAGGCCGCCAAGCGGGCGGAGATTTACGACGACATCATGGAGATGCCCAACGGCTTCCAGACCCAGGTGGGAGAGCGGGGGGTCATGCTCTCCGGCGGTCAGAAGCAGCGGGTGTCCATTGCCCGCATCTTTTTGAAAAATCCCCCCATCCTCATTCTGGACGAGGCCACCTCCGCCCTGGACAGCGTCACCGAGGCCCGCATCCAGTCCGCCTTTGACGCCCTGGCCGTGGGCCGCACCACCCTGATCATCGCCCACCGGCTGTCCACCATCCGCTCGGCCCACCGCATCATCGTTATCGACGGCTGCGGCATTGCCGAGGAGGGCACCCACCAGGAGCTGATGGAGCGGAATGGAGAATACGCTCAGTTGTATCAGGCACAAAAATCAGTTTCCGTATAAGAAGGGAGGGTCAGCTGTGGAAGCTCTTGCGCAAATCCGGCAGATTCAGCTGCCGCCGGAGCGGCGGGTGCTGGTGCTCAGCGACGTCCACGGCTGCCTGGACCTGCTGAAAAGGGTGCTGGACAAGGCGGGCTACGGGCCTGACGACGTCCTGCTCTTCCTGGGGGACCTGGTGGAAAAGGGGCCGGACAGCCTGGCCACCCTCCGGTGGCTCATGGATCTGTCCGCCCGGCGGACGGTGTACTTTGTCCGGGGCAACTGCGACGACCTGGCGGTGGAGTTTGTAAAACACCCCGCCGTCCGGCCGGAATTTTTCCACCACTACCTCAACATCTGGCGGGACCGGAGCCTGCTGCTCCAGATGGGGCGGCTGGCGGGGTATCTGACCCACGGGCCGGAGGATTTGCCCGGCCTGCGGCAGGTGATTCTGGACCATTACCAGCCCGAGCTGGCCTTTCTGGACGCCATGCCCCACATACTCCTGACCCCGGACTACCTGTTTGTCCACGGCGGCGTGCCCGGAGAGGACAAGCTGGACGAAACCCCCGCCTGGACCTGCATGAAAAACGACTTTTTCCTGGACCAGGGCTATGCCTTCCGCCGGTGGTGCGTGGTGGGCCACACCCCCGTCACCCTCTACCGGCCGGAAATCCCCGCCAGCCACCCTCTGGTGGAGGCGGAGCGGCGCATCGTGTCCATCGACGGGGGCTGCGGCCTCCAGCCCGACGCCCAGCTCAACGCCCTGGTGCTCCCCCAGGCCCCCGGCGGGGTTTTTACCTGGTTTGCCTGTGACAGCCTGCCCACCGCCCGGGCCCTGGACCCCCAGCAGGCCAGTGTCCGGTCGGTAAACGTCCGCTGGGGCCACAACCTGGTGGAGGTGGTGGAGCGGGGAGAGCTGTACCGCTGCCGCCACCTGGAGAGCGGCCGGGAGGTGGATATTCCCGCCGGGTTCCTGTACGCCTCCCCCCAGGGCGTCCGGTGCAAGGAGTCCACCGATTACCGGCTGGCCGTAGAACCGGGAGATCTGCTGTCGGTGATCTGGCAGGGAGCAAACCGGGCCCTGGTGAAGCGGGACGGGGTCACCGGCTGGTATTTCGGCCGTCTGGAGCCCGTGCGCGAAGAACCGTAACGTGGGGGCGGACATCGTCCTCCCAGTGCTGCCCGCCCGGTGTCAACCAGCGACAGGACCCCTCATCCGGCCCTGCGGGCCACCTTCCCCCCTGTGGGGGGAAGGTCATGGCTCCGGCCAGCTGCGTAGGGGCGGATATGATCCGCCCGCCCATCCGCAAAAAAAGGCCGCTGCCCGTGGCAGCGGCCTTTTGCATGAAATGGTTACTCCTCCCAGTCGGCGAAGTCCACGTCCTCCATGGCGCAGTCGTCGTCGCAGCCGGAGATCATGCTCTTCCCCTTGCAGAACAGCTCCACGATCCTATCCCAGTAGGCGACCACGGCGTAGATCACCGCGCCCAGGGCGGCCAAAGCGGCCAGCATCTTCACGATAAGAAAGAAATATTTTTTCATGGTCCAGACAGCCTCCTTTTGGTTGGTACACAAAATGCTGATGGGTACAGTGTACACGTTTCTGTGGAAAAATACAAGTACGGGAACCGACTTTGACGAAACTTTTTTCCCTTGTATTTTAGGTGAAAATAGAATACAATAAAAGGACAATCAGTGGAATTCCCCCTGCTACGGCGGGGATCGCGGGTACACACCCCAGGAAAGGAAGGGACGCGTCTATGAAGCTGCAAACAGAACTGGGCGAGATCACCATCAGCAGCGAGGTATTTACCAACATCACCGGCGCCGCCGCCACCAACTGCTACGGCGTGAAGGGTATGGCCGTGCGCTCCAAGCGGGACGGCCTGGTCCACCTGCTCCGCCGGGAGTCTATGGGCAAGGGCGTCAAGGTCACCTACAACGAGGATTCCTCCGTCTCCATTGAGCTGCACATCATCGTGGACAACGGCGTCAACCTGATGGCCGTCAGCCGTTCCATTATGAGCGAGGTCCGCTATATCGTGCAGCGCACCACCGGCGCCACCGTGCGCAGCGTGGATGTTTGCATCGACTCCATGGTCATCGGCTGACGGAGCCGCCCATCGAAAGGAAGGAACAGAGACATGAGAGAGCGTATTGACGGAGCGTCTTTCGCCCAGGCCATCATCCACGCGGCGGCCGCCATCAATCTGCAAAAACAGCATATCAACGAGCTGAACGTATTTCCCGTGCCTGACGGCGACACCGGCACCAACATGGGCCTGACCATCGCCACCGCCGCCACCGAGCTGAAGAAGAAGCAGCCCCGCACCGTAGGGGAGGCCACCGCCACCACCGCCTCCGCCCTGCTGCGGGGGGCCCGGGGCAACTCGGGCGTCATTCTGTCCCTGCTCTTCCGGGGCTTTTCCAAGGCGGTGAAGGACAAGGCGGAGATTGACGGCCGGGATCTGGCCATCGCCCTGGACTTCGGCGTGGCCGCCGCCTACAAGGCGGTGATGAAGCCCGCCGAGGGCACCATCCTCACCGTCTCCCGGCTGGCCGCCGCCCGGGCGGCCGACGCCGCCCGCAAGACCCCCGACGACCCGGAGGGCGTGCTGGAGGCCGCCATCGCCGAGGGCCAGGCCGCCCTGGCCCACACCACCGAGATGTACCCGGTGCTGAAAAAGGCCGGCGTGGTGGACGCCGGCGGCGAGGGCTTCCTGGTGATCCTCCAGGGGATGCTGGACTCCCTGCGGGGTCTGCCCCTGCCCGAGGGGGCTGAGGAGAGCGCCGCCGAGCAGAAAACCGACTATGCCGCCATTGCCGCCGAGGAGATCACCTTTACCTTTGATACGGTGTTCATCGTCCGCAAGACCACCGACAAGGAGCTGACCTCCTTCGAGGCCTACCTGAACAGCATCGGCGACAGCCTGGTCATTGGAGAGGACGACGACTGCTTCAAGGTTCACGTCCACACCGACATCCCCGGCGCCGCCCTTACCGAGGCCCAGAAGTACGGCACCCTGGAGCTGGCCAAGATTGAGAACATGCGCACCCAGGCGGAGGATCTGGCCGCCGGCCGGCACATCCAGAGCACCGACGACCTGGAGGAGGACCACCAGGAGGAGGGCCGCAAGATTGCCGCCCCTGAGAAGAAGTACGGCGTGGTCACCGTGGCCGCCGGCGAGGGGCTGGCCGCCGTGTTCAAGGATCTGGGAGCCGACGGGGTCATCAGCGGGGGGCAGACCATGAACCCCTCCACCGACGACATTATGAAGGAGATCGACGCCACCCCGGCGGAGATCGTCTTTGTGCTCCCCAACAATAAGAACATTATCATGGCCGCCGAGCAGTGCGTCCGGCTGGCCGAGGGCAAGCAGGTGGTGGTGCTCCCCACCAAGTCCATCCCCCAGGGCATCTCCGCCCTGATGGTCATGGACCCGGAGGCCTCCCAGGAGGACAACGTGGCCGCCATGACCGAGGCCCTGGGCAAGGTCACCACCTCCGAGATCACCTATGCCGCCCGGGACTCCGACTTTGACGGCTTCGCCATCAAGCGGGGGGATTACCTGGCTCTCACCGAGCACCAGCTCTTCGGCACCGACCGGAAGATCGACAAGCTGCTCCGCCGCCTGGCCGAGGCCGACGCCCAGCAGTCCGCCGAGTTTATCAACATCTTCTACGGCGAGGACGTTACCGAGAAGGA
Source organism: uncultured Eubacteriales bacterium (assembly GCA_949289455.1). Lineage (GTDB taxonomy): Bacteria > Bacillota > Clostridia > Oscillospirales > Oscillospiraceae > Flavonifractor. The sequence continues at coordinate 11,893 of CASEOA010000076.1, read as the reverse complement.
GGCCCAGAAGGCCCTGGAGCTCTTCACCCAGTGCTGCCCCAACGCTGAGATCACCCTGCTGGCAGGCGGCCAGCCGGTGTACTACTATATGATCTCCGCCGAATAAATCTGGTATCAAAAAAGCTGCCGCTTTACCCAAGCGGCAGCTTTTTTATGGTTTTTGCATGGGTTTCTTCCCAGGGATCAGCCGGACCGGCGGGCGGATGATATCCGCCCCTACGCTTCAGCCTTTCCTGGCGGCCAGGGACACCCAGCCCTTTTCCTCCCGGCGGCGGAACACCTTCAGGCCGTTGCGCTCCAGGGCGGCCTGAACCTCGTCGGCCCGGGTGTCGATGATGCCGGAGCACAGGAACACCCCGTCCTCCGTCAGGTACTCCCCCGCCCTGGCAGACAGGGGGATGATCACGTCGGCCACGATGTTGGCCAGCACCAGGGGGTATTTCTGCCGGCCCAGCTCGGCGGCCAGGGCCCTGTCGGTGAGCACATCTCCCGCCCGGACGGTATACCGGTCCCTGCCGATGCCGTTGAGGGCGGCGTTTTCATAGGCCACATCCACCGCCTTGGGGTCGATATCCACAGCCACGGCGGAAGAGGCCCCCAGGTTGAGGGCGGCGATGGACAAAATGCCGCTGCCGCAGCCCAGGTCCAGCACCGGCAGACCGGGAATGGTGTACTCCTCCAGCCCCATGAGGCACAGCCGGGTGGAGGAGTGGTTGCCGGTGCCGAAGGTGAGCCCCGGGTTCAGGTACACCGGCGTCCGGCCCTGGGGCGCCTCCTGCTCCCGCTCCCACTGGGGCACGATCCACAGCCTTTCCCCCACCGCCATGGGCTTATAATACTTCTGCCAGCTGTGGGCCCAGTCGTTTTCCCCCAGCACCGCGGTGGAATAGGGCAGGTGGATGCCCTCCATCCATTGGGCCAGCTGGACCCGGCCGTCGGCGTCGTCGGTGACGTAGAACTTCACCCGGCACACGCCCCGCATCCGCTCCAGCAGTTCCTCGTCCACATAGTCCCAGTACTGCCGGTTCTGCTCCAGAAACTGCTTGAAATCTTCCTCGTCCTCGATGGAAAACCCGTTGACCCCGTTGCCGGTGAGCCGGGCGCACAGGGCGTCCAACCCCTCTCTGGGGGTATCCACCGTGACCTCCAGCCACTTGATATCCTCCATCAGCGCTTACTCCCCAGGAAGAACAGGGCCACGGTGCCCGGCCCCGAGTGGGCGCCGATCACCGGCCCCACATAGTTGATGATGACGGTCTCCACCCCAAAGCGCTGGCGCACGTCCTGGGCCACCTTCTGGGCGTCGGTCAGGCAGTCGCCGTGGCTGATGAAGATGACCTGATCCTTCAGGTCCAGCACGGTCTGCTCCATGTGGTCCACCAGGGCCTTCAGAGAGGCCCCCCGGCCCCGGGCGGTACCCACCTTGATCAGGTGGCCCTCGTCGTCCACGTGCATCACCGGCTTGATGGACAGCATGGTACCCAGCACGGCGGTGGCCGCCGAGATCCGGCCCCCCCGCTTGAGGAACATCAGGTCATCCACGGTGAACCAGTGGCACAGGTTCAGCTTGTGCTCCTCCACCCAGGTCCGTACCTCTTCCAGGCTCTGGCCCGCCTTCTTCCGCTGGGCGGCGTACCACACCAGCAGGCCCTGGCCCAGGGAGGCGCACAGGGTGTCCACCACTGCCACCGTCCGGTCGGGGTATTCCTCGGACAGGTCGTGGGCGGCGATCCGGGCGGAGTTGCAGGTGGTGGACAGGCCGGAGGAAAAGGCCAGCACCAGCACGTCCTTGCCCGCCTTCAGGAAGGGCTCGATGGCGTCGGTGTAGTCCCCCACGTTGACGGCGGAGGTGGTGGCCAGCCCCCCGTCCCGCAGTTTTTTGTAAAACTCCGCCGGGTCCATCTCCCGGTTGTCCGGCCAGTTGCGATAGGTCTGTTCCTCCATCGTGAAGGACAGGGGAAGCACCTCCACCCCCAGCTCCTCCACCAGCTCCGCCGATAAGTCGGCGGAGGAGTCGGTTAAAATCACATAATCTGACATATTATCAATAACCTCCTGTGATATCCTCTCTTGATATTACAATTAGGGTTTGCTTTTTTGCTTCTTTTCCGGCTGGGGCGTCTTGGCCCGCAGCAGCTCCAGGATGCGCTGGCAGGCCAGCTTGTCCGCGTAGCTGCGCAGGGCCAGGGCCATGGCCAGGCCGGGCAGGTCCTCCTCCCCCGCCCGGGGGTCCAGAGAGCCGGAGGTCACATCCAGGGCCCGGTCCAGCTCCGCCCGGAAGAGCTCATACATCTCCTGGGGCTGGCGGCCCTTGGCCGCCGCCGCCAGCAGCAGGCCCGCGTCCTTCACCGACAGCACCTGCTTCAGGGCGCACAGGGCGGTGAGATAGGCCAGATGGGTGCGGGAATACCGCTTGCCCTCCGCCCGGGGCATGGCCCCGTCCTTAATATAATTGTTCACCATGGCGGAGGTAAGGGCTTCCCCCTCCCCGTAGTGGATGAGCTGCCGGGGCATATAGTTGATGAGCTGATCCATATACAGGCCGATGTCGGGAAAGCCCTCCCATTCCACCGGGCGTTCCCCCTCCAGGCGTTCTTTCAGTTCCGTGATCTCCTCCATGTCAGGTCCCCCTTTCTGGTTTTCATTATCATATGATGTAATTTTTCCATTATTATATCACAGGGACTTTGGGGAAGTAAAGGGCCATTGGGCCCCGGCGAAAGAACGATTGCCCTTTTGACAAAAATCACATATAATATCAGTATTGCGCCAACACAGAGAGGAAGACCTGATATGAAGCTGAACGTACTGGCAGTAGGAGACGTGGTGGGGGACGCCGGGCTGGACTGCCTGGCCCGCCACCTCCGCAGCCTGAAAAAGCGGGTGGACGCCCACTTCACCGTGGTCAACGGGGAGAACGCCTCGGGGGTGGGCATCCTGCCCCGGCAGGCCAGGGAGATCTTTGACGCCGGGGCCGATGTGATTACCCTGGGCAACCACACCTGGAACCGCATCCAGATCGCCGATTTCCTGGACAGCGACCGCTATACCCTCCGCCCCGCCAACTATACCAACCGGGTACCCGGCCGGGGCTGGGGGGTGTACGACGGGCCCAGGGGCCTGCGCATCGGGGTGCTTAACCTGATTGGCCGGTGCGAAATGGACAGCAACTTTGAAAACCCCTTTACCACCGCCGACAAGATTTTAAAACGGATGGAGGGGGTGGACGTGGTGCTGGCCGACTTCCATGCCGAGGCCACCAGCGAAAAGGGGGCCATGGGCTTTTACCTGGACGGCCGGGTCCAGGCCCTGTGGGGCACCCACACCCATGTGCCCACCGCCGACACTCGTATTTTGCCCAAGGGTCTGGGATTTGTCACCGACCTGGGCATGACCGGCCCGGACAACAGCGTGCTGGGCATCCGGCCGGAGCAGGCCATCAACCGGTTTTTGGGGGGGCTCCCCCGGCGGTTCGAGCAGGCCGACGGCCCCTGCCGCCTGGACGCCGTGCTCTTCGTCATCGACACCGACACCCGCCGGTGTGAGGAGGTGGCCCGGGTGGACCTCCGGGATTGACCGCCGCCGGTCGCAACCCGTTGACCTTCCCCCTGAGGGGGGAAGGTGGCATTTGCCCGGCAAATGCCGGATGAGGGGAATGGACGGACAGCCGCTTTCGCGGAGCCTGCCGTTTCCCCACCGGCCAGAACTCATGATCCCACTGGGAAAGGAAACAACCTATGCTGAAACTGATCCACGGGGCGGACTTCCATCTGGACGCCCCTTTTGGGGCTCTGCCCCCGGACAAGGCCAGGCAGCGCCGGGCCGAGCAGCGGCAGCTGCTGGAGCGGCTGGCCGACCTGGCGGAGGAGGAGCGGGCCGACCTGGTGCTGCTGGCCGGCGACCTGCTGGATGGCGGCCAGACCTACCAGGAGACGGTGGAGCTGCTGGCCCGCACCCTGGGGGGGATGAGGATTCCAGTGTTCATCGCCCCCGGCAACCACGACTGCTACGACCCCCGCTCGGTGTACGCCGGGACGGCCTGGCCGGACAACGTACATATTTTTACCTCGGTGGGGGTGGAGAGCGTACCGCTGCCCCAGCTGGGCTGCGTGGTCCACGGGGCGGCCTTCACCACCCCCCAGGCCGACCGCTCCCCCATCATGGGCTTTGCCGCTCCCGCCGACGGGCTGCGCCACCTGATGGTGCTCCACGGGGACGTGGAGGGCAGGGGCCGCTACGGCCCCATCGACCGGGGGGACATTGCCGCCAGCAATCTGGACTACCTGGCCCTGGGCCACATCCACAGCTATTCCGGCCTGCAAAAGGCGGGGGAGACCTGGTGGGCCTACCCCGGCTGCCCCGAGGGCCGGGGCTTTGACGAGACGGGGGACAAGGGGGTGCTGGCGGTGACCCTGGGAGACCGGCGGGAGGAGCTCACCGCCCGGTTCGTCCCCCTGGCGGGCCGCCGGTACGAAATCCTGGAGGTGGACGTCACCGGGGCGGAGAACGCCGCAGACGCCCTCCGGGACGCCCTGCCCGCCGCAACCTCGGAGGACATCTGCCGCCTGGTGCTCACCGGCCAGCGGGACTTTCCCGCCCCCGACCTGAACGCCCTGGCCGCCCTGGCGGAGCCCTGGTACTTTTCCGTCTCCCTCCGGGACCACACCAAGGAGCGCCGGGACCTGTGGGCCCGGGTGCGGGAGGACAGCCTGACTGGCCTGCTGCTGCGCTCCCTGAAGGAGAGCGGCCCCGACCATGAGCTGGCCGCCCGGTTTGCCCTGGCGGCGCTGGAAAACGGGGAGGACCCATATCCATGATTATCAAAACCATGAAAGCCACCTTTGGGGGCCTGGAGCGCCGGGAGCTCACCCTGAAGGAAGGCCTGAACATCATCCAGGCCCCCAACGAGGGGGGCAAGTCCACCTGGGCCGCCTTCCTGCGGGCCATGCTCTACGGCATCAACACCAAGGAGCGGGACAAACAGAACTACATCGCCGAGAAAAACCGCTACCAGCCCTGGTCCGGCGCCCCCATGGAGGGGGTGGTGGAGCTGGAGTGGAAGGGCCAGGCCATCACCCTCCGCCGGGGCCCCAAAGGGAACACCCCCTTTGGCAAATTTGAGGCGGTATACACCGGCACCGGGGAGCCGGTGCCCGGCCTGACGGGGGACACGGTGGGGGAACTCCTCACCGGCGTGCCCCGGGAGGTCTTTGAGCGCTCCGCCTTTGTGGGCCAGGGGGGCGCCGCCATCGACGGGGCCCCCGCCCTGGAGGCCCGCATTGCCGCCCTGGCCTCCAGCGGGGAGGAGGACGTGTCCTACTCCCCGCTGGAGCGGCGGCTGCGGGACTGGCTCAACCGCCGCAAGCACAACAAGACCGGCCTGATCCCCAGGCTGGAGGGGGAGCTGGCCACCCTGGCGGAGCTGGAGAGCCGCCACGCCAAGGCCTTCCGGCTGGCCCAGGAGGCCAAGCGGGAGGTGGACAAGCTCCAGGGGGAGCAGAAGCTGCTGGAGGCCGAGCGGGACGCCCATCTGGCCCGGGCCATGGAGGCCCGCCGGAAGCGGTGGGAGGAGGGCCAGGCGGCCCTGGCCCAGGCCACGGAACAGGTGGAGGCCCTGGAGGCTGAGCTCAACCGGTACGGGACCCCCCCGGACAAGGAAGTGCTCCAGCAGGCCCAGGGGGAGCTGAACCAGCTCAACGCCCTCCACACCAGCCGGAAGCAGGCCGAGGCCCGGCTGGCGGAGGCCGACACCGCCGCCCAACAGGCGGCGGCCGGAGCGGAGGACCCCCTCTTTCCCGGCATGACCCCCGACCAGGCCTGGGAACAGGCCAGTGACGACGCCCAGGCGGCGGGGGAGGTCCCCCGCTGCGGCGGGCTGTATGCGGTGGGGGGCGCGGCTCTGGCGCTGGCCGCCGGATCGCTGGTTCTGCCCTTTACAGAGGTGCTGCCCGCCCCCTGGATGGGGGGTGTGGCCTGCGGTGTGCTGGTGGGGATTGGCGTGTGCCTGTTTGTGGCCGCCGCTTTCCGAAAAAAGCGGGCCGCATCTCTGGCCCGGGAACTGCTGGAGCGCTACGGGGCCCAGACCCCCCAGGATATTCTGGCCCGGGCCAACGCCTACCGGGAGGCCAGGGTGGTGGCCGAGCAGGCCGCCCGGCAGAAGGAGAGCGCCCAGGCCGACCTGGACGCCCTCACGGCCCGGGACGAGACCACCCGCCAGGCCCTGCTGGAGCTGGTGCGCCCCTTTGCCCCCACGGTGAAGGACACCTTTGGGGTGTCCGCCGCCCTCTCCCGGGCCCTGAGCCTGGAGGAGCGGCTGGCCACCGCCCGGGTGCGGCTGGAGGGGGCAAGGCAGCTGGCCCACAGCCTGCCCGCCCCCCAGGAGGGGCTTGCCGACCCCGGGGTGGAGCCCCGGTTCGATCCCGCCGAGACCGCCAAACGGCTGGAGACCGGGGCGGCGGAGCTCTCCCGGCTGCGCAGCGGCCTGGCCATGGCCCTGGGGGAGCTGAAAACCATGGGAGACCCGGCGGAGCTGGAGAGCCGCCGGGAGGCCCTCACCGAGGAGCTTGCCCGCCGCCGGGCGGAGCACGCCGCCCTGGAGCAGGCTCTGGCCGCTCTGGAGACCGCCCACGCCGGGCTCCAGGCCCGGTTCTCCCCCGCCCTCAACCGGCGGGCCGGGGAGCTGCTGGCCAGACTCACCGGCGGGAAATACGACGCGGTCTCCCTCACCCGGCAGTTTGAGGCCCTGGCGGAGGAGGCCGGCGGCCTCCAGCCCCGGCGGGCCCTGGCCCTGTCCCAGGGGACGGCGGATCAGCTCTATCTGGCGGTGCGGCTGGCGGTGTGCCAGCTGGTGCTGCCGGAAGAGGAGCCCTGCCCCCTGGTGCTGGACGACGCCCTGGCCAACTTCGACGACAGCCGGATGGCCCTGGCCCTGGAGACCCTGGCAGAGCTGGGGAAGGATCGGCAGATCCTGCTGTTTACCTGCCACAGCCGGGAAGCCGCCTGGCTGGCCGCCCAATAGCTTGCATTCCCCGGCCAAATGGGGTATAATGTTTGCTATTCCAACGGTATGGAGCTGATCAGATTGGCAAAAGAACAGGCCAAGGAGCCGGAGCTGACCGGCCGGGACGCCCTCAAGGTAGACCTGTATTTCTGGCTGCAAGCCCTGGTGATGGTGCTGGTGGCCCTCATTCTTATCTTTACCTTCATCGGCCGCATCATCGGGGTGGACGGGGACTCCATGTACCCCACCCTCCACCACGGGGACATGCTGCTCCTCCAGAGCATCGGCTATACCCCCAAACAGGGGGACGTGGTGGTGCTCACCAAGGAGTTTGACGTCGCCGACGGCCCCATCGTCAAGCGGGTTATCGCCGTGGGGGGCCAACACGTGGAGATCGACTACAACGCCGGCACCGTGTCGGTGGACGGCCAGGTGCTCAGCGAGCCCTACATCAACACCAGCGAGATCATGCGGGAGCCCTACTACGAAAACCTGACCTCGGTGGACGTACCCGAGGGGTCCATCTTCGTCATGGGAGATAACCGCAACCACTCCTCCGACAGCCGGGACGTGACCCTGGCCACGGTGGACGAGCGGTATGTGCTGGGCCGGGCCCTGTGGGTGCTGCTGCCCTTCCAGAATTTTGGAGCCGTGGCCCACGGTATGACCACAAATTGACAACACAAAAGCCTGCCGCAGACGCGGCAGGCTTTTGTGTTGTCCAGGAGAACGGGCGGCCACAGGCCGCCCCTACATACCGCTGCGTTTTTGTCCGCAGGTGCGCGCCTACCCCTCCCGGCGGAACACGTGGATGCGGAAGGCGGCCCGGGTGGTAAGGGTATCCAGCTCCGCCAGCCGGGCACTCCCCTCCCTGGGGGTTTTCCAGTAATAGGGGGTCATGCGGAACAGGTCAGTCAGGGACTGGCCGGTCACGGTGATGTCCCGCTCGGCCTTCACAATGTCCAGATAGGCAAACCCCTGGTAGGGGATGGCCTCCTCCGGGTTGCGGTAGGGCTTGTCGTACAGCACCTCTTTCAGCTCCCACAGGTGGTCGGGGGCGGGCACCACGTAGAGGAACACCCCGCCGGGGGCCAGCACCCGGCAAAATTCCTCCGCCGCCAGGGGAGAAAAGCAGTTCACCAACAGGCTTGCCCTGCCGTCGGCCACCGGCAGGTGGTAGGCCGAGGCCACGGCAAACTCCACCTGCCGGGCCCGTTTGGCCGCCCAGCGCAGGCAGAACTTGGAGATGTCCACCCCCGCCATGGCCGTGGGACGGCCGGCGGCGGACAGGGCCTCATAGAGCCCGGCGGTATAGTACCCCTCGCCGCAGCCCGAGTCCACCACCGTGGGGGCCTCCCCGGCATAGGCCAGGGCCAGCTCCTCCAGGGCGGCTCGGAGGTGGCCGTAATACCCCCCGGATAAAAACCGGTTCCGGGCGGCGGCCATCTCCTTGTCGTCCCCCGGGGCCTTGGAGTGCTTCTGGTTGGCGGGGAGGAGGTGGACATACCCCTCCCTGGCAATATCAAAGCTGTGCCGGTTGGGACAGACGTAAGCCCCCTCCCCCCGGGTCAGGGGGGCGGCACAGACGGGGCAGCGAAACAGGCTCTCCATACCATTTGCTCCTTTTCTCTCGCTTGGCTCAGAACAGCCAGAACAGCAGTTCCCGGGACAGGGCCATGCCCACCCGGCGCTGAAGGGCCAGGGAGGGGAGGTTGTCGGCAAAGACCTGCCCATAGGGGTGCTTCCCCTCCGCCAGGCAGAGGGCCACCATCCCCCGGAGCAGGGCCTCCCCCACCCCTTGGCGGCGGAAGGGGGGCAGCACCTCCAGCATGCCGATGGAGCCCTCCACATGGGTGCCCACAAATCCGGCGGGCTCCCCCGCCACAAAGGCCCCCAGCATCCCCCGGCGGATAGCGTCCTCCATATAGGGCAGGCCCCCGAAGGAGTGGCTGTAATGTTCCTCCGCCCAGGGGGCCCAGCTCAGGTCCAACCGCCGCAGCGTCCCCCCGAAGGGGCTTGGGGCGGGGGGCTCCCCCTCCAGCCAGGCCGACTGGTAGCAGATCTGCTCCGTCTGAAAGCCAAAGTGGGCGGCCAGCCTGTCCTTGTACCACAGCTGATGGCCGGTGAGGATGGTGCACCCCTCCATCCGGGGGAGCATCTCCTCCAGGGCGGCGGAGGTGCGGGCGTCCACAAACCACACCTCGCTGGGGGGATCGTAGAGCAGCACCCCGTCCTCCCCCGCCCACGCCACCTGGGCGGTGCCCCGGCGGAGGACCTCCAGCATGTCCAGATAGAGCAGCCGGTTTTCCCCCAGCCGGGCCAGAACCTTGTCTTTCCAGCTCATTTCTTCCCCCCCTTGTACAGAGGCAGGGAAATGATGAAGCTGGTGAGCTGGCCGTTGCTCTCGCACCGGATGGCCCCGCCGTGGCGCTCCACGATCTCCTTGGCGATGGCCAGGCCCAGCCCCGCCCCGCCGGTGCTGGAGGACCGGGCGGCGTCCAGACGGTAGAACTTTTCAAAGATGTGGGCCAGCTCCCCCTCGGGGATCTCCAGGCCCTGGTCCCGGATGGTGATCTCCGCCTGGCTGCCCACCGCCCGGGCCATCACGTCCACCTGGCCCCCGGGGATGGAATAGCTGACGGCGTTGCGCAGCACGTTGTCAAACACCCGGGCCAGCTTGTCCGGGTCCCCCCGGACCACCAGATGGGGCTGGATGTCCGGGACGCACACCAGATTCTTTTCGGTGAACTGGGGATAAAATTCGTCGGCCAGCTGGGCCAGCAGCATGGATAGCTGGATGGGCACCTTTTCCTCCAGGCCCCCGTCCAGGTCCATTTTGGTGATGTCGAAAAACTCCCCCAGCAGCTCCTCCAGCCGGAGGGCCTTGTCCAGGGCGATGCCGGTGAACTTGGCCCGGCGCTCCGGGTCCAGCTCCGCCCCGTCGTTGAGCAGGGTGAGATAGCCCACCACCGAGGTGAGGGGGGTTTTCAGGTCGTGGGCCAGGAAGGCCACCAGGTCCCCCCGGCGCTGCTCGGCCTGCCGCACCGACCGCTCCCGGGCGGCCAGCTGGGCCCGGATCACGTTCAGGTCGTTCTGGATGGGGGCCAGCTCCCGGGAGAGGGACACCGGCTCCTGGCTGGACTCCACCACCCGGCGGGTGGCCGAGCGCACCTCCTCCAGCCAGCGGGTGAACCGGCCCATGGCCAGGTAGAAGGCCACCAGCATGAGCACCATGACGCATAGGGTGAGGATCTCCTGCTTGTTGTCCCGGATGGCGGTCTGGTAGAGCAGCTCCGCGTCCTCCAGGCTCTGGCCGAAGAGGGTCTGGGCCGCCCACAGGAAAAATCGGGCGAAGGGGTCCTGGAGCACCCCATCCACCACCACCTCCAGCAGGAACAGCCCCACCGTCCCGGCGACAAGGGTACCTGCCACCACCAGCAGCAGCATTTTCAGTTTTAGCCGGGTGTATTTCCCCTTCATAGGCCCTCCCCTTCGGCACCAGACCGGTTGTTTTCCCCATTGTACCACCGGATTGTGGAAAAGTCATCCCTGGGAATATGGCCTACATATTATGATTTTATTACGTTTTCCCCCCGCCCTTGACGGGAATGGGGACAGGCCGGTATAATTTCAGCAGAGAAAGGAGGGAGCGCCGTGGACGCCAAGATCCTGGTGGTGGACGACGAGCCCGAGATTGCCGACCTGGTGGAGGTCTACCTGCAAAGCGAGGGGTGCACCGTCTACAAATGCAACAGCGGCAGAGAGGCCCTGGGCGTGGTGAAGAGCAAGCCGGTGGACCTGGCCATCCTGGACGTGATGCTCCCCGACATCAGCGGCTTCACCCTCTGCGGAGAGATCCGGCGGGAGCACCACTTCCCTGTGCTCATGCTCACCGCCAAGACGGGGGACATGGACAAGATCACCGGATTGACCATCGGGGCGGACGACTATATCACCAAGCCCTTCAACCCCCTGGAGCTGATGGCCCGGGTGAAGGCCCAGCTGCGGCGGTACACCCGGTACAACGAGGCCGACAAGGGGGAGAGCCGGGACATCCTGGACTTCAACGGCCTGGTCATCAACCGGGCCACCCATGAGTGTACCCTGTATGACAAGGAGCTCAGCCTTACCCCCATCGAGTTTGACATCCTGTGGATGCTCTCGGAAAACCGGGGGCAGGTCATCTCCGCCGAGCGGCTGTTCGAGACCGTGTGGGGGGAAAAGTACCTGGACCGGAACAACACCGTCATGGTACATATCCGCCGCCTGCGGGAAAAAATGGGGGAGCCCTCCCGGAATCCCCGATTCATCAAGACCGTGTGGGGCGTGGGGTATAAGATTGAGTGAGCGGGGGAGGGCCGGCCGGTGTCCGGCCCCCGCGGATGAAATCTGAGCCGTGCGCGTAGGGGCGGATATCATCCGCCCGGCGTTTCGTTTCCCGCCCCGTCACGGCGGCCGCCATATATGGCGGCCCTACGGACAAATCGCCCCTGGGATCGTCAACCGCCCCCGGGACGGGTCAAAAATTTTTTCAAATTTTTTTGAGAAACCTGTTGACAAATGGGGAGCCTTCGGCTATACTATCTCTTGCCCTGTTCATCCGGGTAAAAACGGCGGCATAGCTCAGTTGGCTAGAGCATACGGTTCATACCCGTAGTGTCCCCGGTTCAAATCCAGGTGCCGCTACCATGACCCAAAAGACGGCTGGCGCCGTCTTTTGGGACACCCCTTCCGGTACCGGCCGCTTGGCAGCATGGCCCGTTGGTCAAGTGGTTAAGACACCGCCCTTTCACGGCGGTAACACGAGTTCGAGTCTCGTACGGGTCACCAATATGGAGGCGTAGCTCAGCCGGTAGAGCACTTGCTTCACACGCAAGGGGTCACAGATTCGAG
>CASEOA010000075.1 GCA_949289455.1 uncultured Eubacteriales bacterium | reverse complement strand
CCCTGGATTGGCTGTCTCCATCGCAGTTTGAGGCCAACCTCCTGGCGGCTCAGGCAGCATGAACGAGCATCTCGCAGAAACTCAACGATTCATTCCGTTTTTTTCGGCATTTTCATGTCCGTTTTTTTGGGAAGGGCTCACTTCCCAGCTTTTGAATCTACTCCATGGACAAACTCTGGAGCTTCCTGTGGCGTTGGCTCTTGTATTCGGTCTGCGGCGCAGTGAGGTCCTGGGACTTCGCTGGGAAGCACTGGATTTAGAGCACAAATTGCTCTCTGTCCGCTGCGCCGTCACGCAAACGTCTTTGCATGGAAAAAGCAAAGTGCACAGCCGGGAAGTATTGAAGCGAAAGGCGAGTTATCGGACCTTACCCATTCCAGAAAATATACTCCCCCTATTACGCCGGTATCAACAGGAACGCGGTTGGCTTTGCTTGGACGAGAGAGGTGTCCCTTTCCGCCCCGATCAGTTGAGCCGCCGCTTTCAGTCTTTTTTGCAGAAAAATAACCTGCGGAAGATACGGTTTCATGATCTGCGACATAGCTGTGCCGGGATTTTGATTTCCTCTGGGGTTCCATTGCTGGAAGTGCAGCAGTGGCTGGGACACAGTACCTATCAAACGACTGCGGATTTATATGTCCACCTTGATTTTTCAACCAAACTGAAAAGTTCCGAAACCATCAACACGATTCTTGAAAAGGAGTAAAAACCATGAAATTACCGGATATTCACGATTTCAGTACTACCGCCCTATACCAACAAGCAACACAAATCCTGCACAGTTCACAGACGTTCTCTATCGAGGAGGAAGCCCCAAACGAATTTGCGGCATTGTTTCAAACCGAAAAAGAGCTTCTCCAAATCCGCTTACAGCTGGATGATGACTTGAACATACAATCCATCCTCAGCAGCGCCAGCGACGAGTGGATTCGTCCCTTTGTATTCGCTGTTTTGATCGCAGCGGATTCTATGCGAGGATATGGTGTATCCGATTGGGACGCAGTCTGTGCAAATGCTTCCTCTATTTCGTAAGCAACTCTCATCGCCACTCGAACGGGTGGCGATTTTTTTATGCCTTTTTCAATGGACAGGCAATGCTTAGCGGATTTACACATATTCTTTTCTATATCGTAAAGGAGGATGATACCATGCTGAAAAACGCCCCTGTTGTACGTTGTGTTTTTGAGTCAGCCGAGAGAGCACTGCCGGAGCTTCTGGAAGAGTCCTTTCGGCTGTATCTTCGCCGCATCCTTGCCGGATATGGAAAAGTCACGATACAATAATATCGATGAATGGCCGCTTATCTCAGGAGGTATGGCATGTACTTAGAGATAAGCAACCCCATGGATTACCATGTGGCTTTATACATCAGACTATCAAAGGAGGATGAAAACGAAGGACCATCCCAGAGTGTCCAGAACCAGGAATCTTTGCTGCGAGAGTTTGTTCAGCAGCACCGCCTGTCCGTCTTCGATACTTATGTAGATGACGGATGGAGTGGCACCAGTTTTGACCGTCCCAGCTTCCAGCGGATGATTGGCGACATTGAAACTAAAAAGGTCAATATGGTCATCACCAAGGACCTTTCCCGTTTGGGCCGCGATTATATCATGACCGGTCACTATATGGAGCGGTACTTTCCGGAACATCGGGTGCGGTATATTTCCCTGCTGGACGGCATCGACACTGGCGTAGACTCCATAGCCAACGACATCACCCCATTCCGTGCCATCATGAACGACATGTACGCGAAGGACATCTCCAAGAAGATCAAAAGTGTCAAGCGAGATAAGCAACGGAAGGGGCAGTTCATCGGCGGCAAGCCCATGTATGGGTACAAGATGCACCCAACCGAGAAAAACAAGATCGTCATTGACGAGGAAGTGGCTCCGGTAGTGCGGCGGATTTTTGCCCTGGCTCTTTCAGGTATGAGCTGCCGCAAGATTGCGACTACACTCAACGAAGAAGGTGTCCCCACACCAGCCACCTACTGCGGTTGGAAGGTTGGAACCCCTGGCCCTTACACCGGCTTATGGAGTAGCGAGCGCATTTCCGAAATGCTGAAAAACGAGACCTACATCGGTAATATGGTGCAGGGACGCATGGTGAAGATCAGCTACAAATCCAAAAAATGTCTGAGGCAATCACCGGAAAACTGGGTCGTAGTAGAAGGAACGCATGAGCCGATCATTGACCCGGAGACCTTTCAGAAAGTGCAGATGCTGGTAAACAGCCGCAAGCACACCCGAAGCCGAACCTACGACTTCTTGCTAAAAGGGCTGATTTTCTGTCACGAGTGTGGCTATCCCATGGCGGTACTCAACCGCAAGAATGCTGCTGGTGAGGATCGCCTGTTCTTTGTCTGCCGAACCTACCAACGCTTCACTAAAGCTGGCGTTTGCACTTGTCATTCCATCAAGGAAGAAACGGTGAATGAAGCCGTGCTTGCCAAGGTGCGAGAGGTCTGCCAAGCCTATCTGAATCCTGACCGGCTGCGCCCAATCGCTGAAGAAGCTGTGGAGAACGCCAGCAAGGCGTCCAGCTGTGAAGTGGAGATGCAAGCGCTGCAATCCAAAATCACTGCTCTGACTACCAATCTGGATCAGATGTACATGGACCGGCTGAATGGCCTGCTATCCGAAGAGGACTTTCAGCGCATCTATCAGAAGGTCAAGATGGACCGCACAGTTCTGGAAGATCGGCTGAAGAGCTTAGAGGAACAGGCAAAGCAATCGGTAAACACCGAAGAAAAAGCCAAAGCGCTGGTGAAACAGTTTCTGGACTCGGCACTGACCAGTCGGGAATTGCTGGTCAGCCTCATCGAACGGGTGGAGCTGACCGAGGAAAAAGAGATCATCATCAAATTCCGCTTCCACGAGCTGGAGGCGATTTCTTAGAGGGCATCGTTTACAATAGGCGTGTCGCTATGTTTCTCGCATTGAGAAAAAAGCGTTGAAAAAGCTCCAAGAGGCTATGGAGCGAGGGGACATGACGGGATAGAGATAAAATAAGTTAAGGCGGCAAAAATTTTTTTAATTTTAGAAAAAACACTTGCATTTTGAGAGTACTTCTGATATTATATCAATAACAGTAATGATTACTGATTAAGAAATGGAAGTGAGGTGGCACATGAACGGCAAGCGCTACTCCCGTCAGCGGGAACTGATCTATGAGACTCTGCGGAACACCGACCAGCATCCCACAGCGGAGATGGTATATCAATGGCTGAAGCCGGAAAACCCCAGTCTGAGCCTAGGCACGGTATACCGGAACCTGAACCTGCTGGCAGACGAGGGGGCGATTACCCGGATGGCCTTCCCGGTGGAACGGTATGACGCTAATGTGGAGCCCCACTCCCATTTCCGCTGTCAGACCTGTGGCGGCGTATTTGACCTGGAGCTACCCTATGACCCCGCGTTGGATCAGCAGGCCCTGCTGGCCAGCGGCCATGACGTCAGCGGCCATGAATTGATTTTTCACGGGACCTGCGTCAACTGCAAGCAAACTCATTGAATCGGTTTTATATGTTGGATAAAATATAATGCGACTGAACAAGAAAGGAAGTATTGTTATGGAGTTCAAGCTGTATCGTTGCGCCCACTGCGGCAATGTCGTTTTCAAGGTCGTTGACAAGGGCGTGCCCGTCATGTGCTGCGGCCAGAAGATGGAGGAGGTTACCCCCAACACCACCGACGCCGCTGTGGAGAAGCATGTCCCCGTGGTGGAGAAAACCGCCCATGGCAGTGGTAGTTCTGTCACCGTGAAGGTTGGCGGGGTTGAGCATCCTATGCTCCCCGAACACTATATCACCATGATCGCTGTGGTGGACGGCGACACTGTCACCATGAAGTTCCCCAAGCCTGGCGACGCCCCTGAGCTGAAAACCTTCTGCCGGGGTGACAAGGTGGAGGCCTATGAGATCTGCAACCTCCACGGGATTTGGAAGGGCGAGGGCTAAGGCCCTAGTTTAAAAATTGGATTGAGAAAGGATGGACGTTATGGAACTGAAAGGCAGCAAAACTGAGGCCAATCTCTGGAAAGCCTTTGCCGGAGAGAGCATGGCCCGCAATAAGTACACCTACTTTGCCAGCAAGGCCAAGAAGGAGGGCTACGAACAGATCGCGGCCATCTTTGAGGAGACTGCCGGTAACGAGAAGGAGCACGCCAAGCTGTGGTTCAAGGAGCTCAATGGCATTGGCGACACCAAGGCCAATCTGAAGGCTGCCGCCGCCGGTGAGAATGAAGAGTGGACCCAGATGTATCGGGAGATGGCCGATACTGCCCGGGAGGAGGGCTTTGAGAAGCTGGCCTTCCTGTTTGAGGGTGTGCTCAAGATTGAGAAGGAGCACGAGGAGCGCTATCTGACCCTGCTGAAGAACCTGGAAGAGGGCGTGGTGTTCAAGCGGGACGACGAGTATATGTGGAAGTGCCGCAACTGTGGCCACATCCACTTTGGCAAAGAGGCCCCTGATGTGTGCCCCGTGTGCGCTCATCCCCAGGCCTATTTCGAGATCCGCGCTATCAATTACTGAGCAAGTTGAAACGTGCCCGCCGCTGCAAAGTGGCGGGCACGTTTATCATACCAAGAGGAAGCTTATGAAGAGAGATATCCAAATTATCCGCAGCCAGCGAAAAACCATAGCCCTGGAGGTCCGTGAGGACCTGACGGTGGTGGTGCGGGCACCATTGGGTCTGCCGGAGGACGCCATCCGCCGCTTTCTGCGGGAGAAGGAGGGCTGGATTGCCGACCACCTGGCCAAAATGGAGGCCCGGCGGCAGAGCGCCTTCCCTGGTTTCACCCGGCATGAGGTGGAGGAACTGGCAAATCGGGCTATGGAGGATATCCCCGCCCGGGTGGCCCGATTTGCTCCGCTGGTGGGGGTGAGCTACGGCAGGATTACCATCCGAAACCAGATATCCCGGTGGGGAAGCTGTTCTTCCCAGGGTAATCTCAGTTTCAACTGCCTGCTGATGCTGTGTCCGCCGGAGATAGCGGACTATGTGGTGGTCCATGAGCTGTGCCACCGCAGACATATGAACCACTCGGCGGCCTTCTGGGCGGAAGTAGCCAGAGTAATTCCCGACTACAAGGCCCGCCGGTCCTGGCTGAAGGAACAGGGGGGAGCGCTGATCTACCGGATGCGCAATATGGAGCGTACATAAAAAATGGAGCTGCCTAGGCAGCTCCATTTTTTATGGATTTAGAACAGGTGGATCTGAGTGACCAGGCCGGAGAACACGATGGAGACGGTGGAGCACAGCTTGATCAGAATGTTCAGGGAGGGGCCGGAGGTGTCCTTGAAGGGGTCGCCCACGGTGTCGCCGATGACGGCGGCCTTGTGGCAGTCGGAGCCCTTGCCGCCGTGGTGGCCGGCCTCGATGTACTTCTTGGCGTTGTCCCAGGCGCCGCCGGCGTTGGACATGAACACGGCAACCACGAAGCCGGTAACGGTGACGCCGCCCAGCAGGCCCACCACAGCCTCAGCGCCCAGAATCAGGCCGGTGATGACGGGGACGATAATAGCCAGCAGGGAGGGGATGACCATCTCGTGGAGGGCGCCCTTGGTACACAGGTCCACACAGGAGGCATAGTCGGGGTCGGCCTTGCCTTCCATAATGCCGGAGATCTCCTTGAACTGGCGGCGGACCTCCACCACGATGGATTGGGCGGCCCGCTGCACGCCGCTCATGGTGAGGGCGGCAAAGATGAAGGTGAGCATGGCGCCCACAAAAAGTCCTACCAGCACAGCGGGATTGGTGAGGGACAGATCCAGGGCGTCCACCTTGACCTTCACAACGTCCACATAGGAGACCAGCAGAGCCAGGGCGGTGAGGGCGGCGGAGCCGATGGCAAAGCCTTTGCCGGTAGCGGCGGTGGTGTTGCCCAGGGAGTCCAGGGCATCGGTGCGGTTGCGGACCTCCTCGCCCAGGCCGCTCATCTCGGCAATGCCGCCGGCGTTATCGGCCACTGGGCCGTAGGCATCGGTGGCCAGGGTGATGCCCAGGGTGGACAGCATACCCACGGCAGCGATGCCGATGCCGTAGAGGCCCTTGGAGAAGGCAGCCTCGTAGAGGGCGGCGTCGGCGGTGGACAGGGAGCCGCCGGCGGCCAGGAAGGAGACGATGATGGCGATGCCGATGATGATGATGGGGGCGGCGGTGGACAGCATGCCCAGGGAGATACCACCGATGATGGTGGTGGCGGCGCCGGTCTCGGTGGAGTCGGCCAGGCCCTGGGTGGGCTTGTAGGTATCAGAGGTATAGTACTCGGTGAAGTAGCCGATGGCGCAGCCGGCAACCAGGCCCGCCAGGATGGAGATATAGGGGCCCCAGGAACCCATGATGAAATAGGTGATGGGGGCAGCGGCGATGGCGGCCAGGATGGCGGCGGTATAGGTGCCCTTCCGGAGGGTGGCCAGCAGGGACTTCTGGGTGGCATTCTCCTTGGTGCGCACCAGGAAGCTGCCCAGCACCGAGCAGACCACGCCCACCACGGCGATGACCAAGGGCAGGAGCATGGCGTTCCAGGTCAGGTTTTCAGAGGCGTAGGCGGCGGCGCCCAGGGCAAAGGTGGCCAGGATGGAGCCCACATAGGACTCGTACAGGTCGGCGCCCATACCGGCCACGTCGCCCACGTTGTCGCCCACGTTGTCGGCGATGGTGGCAGGGTTGCGGGGGTCGTCCTCGGGGATGCCGGCCTCCACCTTGCCCACCAGGTCGGCGCCCACGTCAGCGGCCTTGGTGAAGATGCCGCCGCCCACACGGCCGAACAGGGCCATGAAGGAAGCGCCCATGCCGAACATAACCATGGTCTGGGCGATCTTGGCGGCTTCAAACCCGGCGATGTATTTGAGAATGTGGAACCAGATGGAAACGTCCAGCAGGCCCAGGCCCACCACGGTGAAGCCCATGACCGCGCCGGAGGAGAAGGCCACGTTCAGTCCGCGGTTCAGGCTCTCGTGGGCGGCGTTGGCGGTGCGGGCGTTGGCGGAGGTGGCGATCTTCATGCCGATGAAGCCGGCCAGACCGGAGTAGATGCCGCCGGTAAGGAAGGCGAAGGGGATAAACCAGTTATCCAGCATCTTGATGGCCCGCAGGATCAGGAGGATCACAAAGACGATGATGAAGATTTTTGCGACGGTGGTGTACTGACGCTTCAGGTAGGCGTTGGCGCCCTTTCGGATGGAGGCGGCCAGCTTCTGCATCAGTTCGGTGCCTTCGGAGAATCTCAGCACCTTTTTGGCTTGGACTACGGCGAAGAGGAGCGCTATGGCAGCACCAACTAGACCGAGCCAGAAGAGGTTCTCATACATGGTTCCAACTCCTTTTTTTCGGGAAAAACTTGCCGCGCAAGGGCTCCCCGCTTTTTCAGACAGCTATATCATAAACCATACCGTACATTTTGGCAAGTCTAATCAAAAAAGAAAGCGCCAAATCCTTAGATTTGACGCTTTCCACAAAGCTAAACTGATGGGTCAGGAACGTTTCCATGCATTACCACTAAAGAGTACTAGGATAGGCAGGATCTCCAGGCGGCCGATGATCATGCACAGGGAGAGCACCAGCTTGGAGAAGCCGGAGAAGATGGAGAAGTTGCCCATGGGGCCCACCAGCTCCAACCCGGGGCCGATGTTGCCGATGCAGGCCACCACGGCGGTGAAGGTGGTGCCGAAGGAGTAGTTGTCCACCGAGATCAGCAGGGTAGCCGTCATGGTGATGAGCATATAAGCGGCAAAGAAGATGTGGACCGACCGCAGGCTGGTCTCGTCCAGCACCCGGCCGTCCAGCTTGACCACGTTGACCGCCCTGGGGTGGATGACCTGCCGGATCTCCCGGCGGATGCACCGGAGGAGAATGAGCACCCGGGAGCACTTGATGGCGCCGCCGGTGGACCCGGCGCAGGCCCCGATGAACATGAGCAGCACCAGCAGCACCCGGGAGAACTCCGGCCACAGGTTGAAATCGGTGCTGGCGAAACCGGTGGTGGAGATGACGGTGCCCACCTGGAAGGCGGCGTGGCGGATAGACTCGCCCAGAGTATCGTAGAGGGAGCTGATATTGATGGTGATAAGCAGGATGCTCACCGCCACCACCGCCAGGAAGAACCGCAGCTCGTCGCTGCGCAGGGCCTGGCGCACCTTCCCGCAGAGGATGAGGAAATACAGGGAGAAGTTCACCGAGAACAGCAGCATGAAAATGGTGATGATGATTTCAATGGCGGGGCTGCCGTAAGCGGCAATGGAGCTATTTTTGATGGCGAAGCCGCCGGTGCCGGCAGTGGCGAAGGAGTTGACGATGGAGTCGAACCAGGGCATGCCAGCCAGACGCAGGCAGAGCACCTGGATGATGGTGAGGCCGCAGTAAATACCGTAGAGGATCTTGGAGGATTGGCTGCTCTTGGGCACCAGCTTGCTCACCACCGGGCCGGGGCTCTCCGCCTTCATCAGGTGGAGGGTGCGGGCGCCCAGGCTGGGCAGCAGGGCGATGGTGAGAATGAGTACCCCCATGCCTCCCAGCCAATGGGTGAAGGAGCGCCAGAACAGGATACCGTAGGGCAGGGGCTCCACCGCCGTCAGAATAGAGGAGCCGGTGGTGGTAAAGCCGGACACCGCCTCAAAGAAGCAGTCGATGTAAGAGGGGAAGTAGCCGCTGAAGTAGAAGGGAAGCGCGCCGAAGGCCCCCATCAGCAGCCAGATCAGGGCCACGGCACAGAACCCCTCCCGGGGGAAAAAGTGATCGTCGCTTTTCAGCAGAGAGAGGAGGAAGCCCGCCACCATCATCAACGGGATGGTGATGAGGAAGGGGGTGGGGTCCTCCCGGTAGAGCAGGCTCACCAGCATGGGGATGAGCATGGAAATGGCCCCCACCATGAGGGTCTTTCCGGTGACCTTCAGGACAAGTCTGAGATTCATTGCACAGCCCCCAGATCCAGCATGGATTCGTCGTAAATATCGTTGAGATCCAGGATGCCGTGGTTGCGGGAGACCAGAATCACGGTATCGCCGGCGGTGATGGAGGAGGAACCGTCCGGGATGATAATCTGCCCCTCATGAACCAGCACGGCGATGAGGATACCTTTTTTCAGCCGCAGATTCTTCAGGGGCACCCCGCGGTTGTGGGTGGTCTCGTTGGCGATGAACTCCAGGGCCTCAGCGTGGCCGTCGCAGATCTTGTACAGAGCGGTCATGACGCTGCCCTTGGAGTTCTGGATGCCCCGGACCACCTGGAGGATCTGGCTGGCGGTAATGAGCTTGGGGGAGATGATGCTGTCCAGGCCGGCGGCGTGGGCGATACCGGCGTAGTTCTGCCGGTTGGACTTGGCCACCACCTTGGTCACCCCCTGCTGTACGGCGTAGAGGGAGATGATGAGATTGTCCTCGTCCCGGTCGGTGAGGGAGATAAATGCGTCGGAGGCCATGGCGTTCTCCTCCTCCAGCAGATCTTGGTCGGTGCCGTCTCCATGGATGACCATGGCCTGGGGGAGCACGTCGCTGAGGTGGAGGCAGCGGTCCATGTCCCGCTCCACGATCTTCACCCGCATGCCCAGCTTGAGCAGGATGGCGGTGAGATAGTGGGAGATGCGCCCACCGCCAACGATAAAGACGGAGCGGAGCCTGGAGGTGTGGCGGCCCAGCAGGCGGAAGTAGGCGTTGAGGCCGGCGGGCTGGCCCACCAGGTAGAGCCGGTCCCCCACCTGGGGGGTGAAGGAGCCGTCGGGGATGACCACCTCGCCGTCCTCCCGCTCGGCGGCGCAGATGAGCATGGGCAGGTTGCGGATCTTGCCGTCCTGGGCGGACAGGGGCTGACCGGCCATAAAATCCCCCTCCCGTACCCGGAAGCCCATCAGCTCCACCCGGCCCCGGCAGAAGGTCTCAATGTTGGTGGCGGTAGGGAAGCGGAGCAGCCGGGAGATCTCCACGGCGGTGGCGTTCTCCGGGTTGATGGCCAGGTCGATACCCAGCTCCTTCTTCCGCTTGGACAGATCCATGGCGTACTCCACGTTGCGCACCCGGGCGATGGTGAACTTGGCCCCCAGCTGCTTGGCGGTCAGGCAGCAGATCATATTGACCTCGTCCATGCTGGTGGCGGCGATGATCACGTCGGCGGAGTGGGCCCCCGCTTCCATCAGGGCGGAGATGGAGGCGCCGTTGCCTTTGACGCACATCACATCCAGGGCCTCGGAGGCCCGGCGGAGGGCGTCGTCCCTGGTGTCGATGACAGTAACGTTGTGCTCCTCCTGGGAGAGATGCTCGGCCAGGGTAAAGCCCACCTTGCCGTCGCCCACAATGATAATTTTCAAACTGCACTCATCCTTTCGGAATTAAAACGGAAAAGCTTCCGTATGCGTTCAGACACATATTACCCTATACTGTCATATTATGCAAGACGGTGTTTTCAAAAAAGCGGCGGGAGCCGCATCTGCGGCCCCCGCCAGGGTGACAAGTCTGTTTGATTGACCTTGCGGTCACACAGTCCACTCTCCGTGGATCATCCCCACCAGGTACCACTGGTTCTCCCATACCTCAAATACCAGCTTGAGGGAACACCAGTCAAAGCCGTTCAGCTCCGGGTCGATGCCGGGGAAACAATACTCCACAAACCGGCCCTCCGGGTACGCTTCAGCCACGTTTTCCAGGGCGTTGCCGCTGATGCCCACCTGATCCACCGACACGTTGGGGGCGGTGGTGTAGTCTGCATTGAATACATAGCGCTGGAAATACTGGGCCCCGGTGATCTGGATGGGGTCGCCGGAGCCGTCGGACACGCCCCACAGGTAGGTGGTATCATCCCAGCCCAGGGCAGCAATCTGCCGCCGGTTGAGCTCCAGGTCACAGCTGGAGTCCACGGTGGAATATGGGGTAAAGGTGACGCCGTGCACCGGGTGAACCAGCCCGGACAGGGCAGCATAGTCCTGGGCCTTCAGAGCCTCCAGTACCTGACCCGCCCGTTCCAGCAGGAGCTGGTCGTCGGCGGCGTCCAGAACGGCCTCCGCCGCGGGCGGGGATGCGTAGCGGTTGCCGCGGTTGAGATCGGCGGTGGCGATGGCCGAAAGCGCGGTGGCCTGGGCCTGGGTGGTGGAGCCCATCCCAATGCCGATGATCAGACCCAGAGACAGCCCGCAGACCAGGGCCAGCACCGTAAGCAGGACAGCCCGTTTCATGGTCGTGCCTCCTATGATTCTGACAGATAGGTCGGCCGCTAGAGCAGCGGCGTCCCGGCGCGGGGCCGGGCAAGTCTATTTTAAAAGCGGCCGCAGGAAAAAGCAACAACAAATCTTTACATTTTATAGCCCTGTTTGTGCATCTTGTGGAGCCATACCTGCTGTGGTATAATCAAACTGGAACAGCCAGCAGAGAAAGGAGGCCTCTTCGTGCAAGAGCGGACGCTACAATTCCATATCAAATGCCAGCCCGGTGATGTGGGCCGGTATTGCTTCCTACCCGGCGATCCCGGCCGCTGCGAGAAGATCGCGGCCTATTTTGACAACCCGGTGAGGATCGGCAGCAATCGGGAGTTCACCGTCTATACCGGCAGCCTGCTGGGGGAGAAGGTGAGCGTGTGCTCCACCGGCATCGGCGGGCCGTCGGCGGTCATCGCCATGGAGGAGCTCCACAACATCGGAGCGGACACCTTTATCCGGGTGGGCACCTGCGGTGGCATCGCCCTGCCGGTGAAGAGCGACGACGTGGTCATCGCCACCGGGGCGGTGCGCCACGAGGGCACCAGCCGGGAGTACGCCCCCATTGAGTTTCCCGCCGTGTCAGACTATGTGGTGCAGGAGGCCCTGGTGCAGGCGGCCAAACGCCTGGGCAAGCCCTGGCACGCCGGAGTGGTCCAGAGCAAGGACTCCTTTTACGGCCAGCACAGCCCGGCCCGGATGCCGGTGGCCCAGGAGCTGCTGTACAAGTGGGAGGCCTGGAAGCGGCTGGGGGTGCTGGCCTCCGAGATGGAGTCGGCGGCCCTGTTCTGCTGCGCCGCCGCACTGGGGGTGCGGTGCGGGGCCTGCTTCCATGTGATCTGGAACCAGGAGCGGGAGGCCGCCGGCCTGGACCAGGAAGAGAGCCACGACCTGTCCGCCGCCCTGGAGGTGGGAATCGAGGCGGTAAAGCTGCTCATCCGGGGGGACCGGTAGAGAACAGAAAAAATGAGCCCATGGGCCTGTTGCGAAATCACGCAGCGGGCCCATTTTTTGCGTCCCTCCGAAACCACAGAAAGGGATTTTGTTATATGATAGGTGAAAGCGGCTTTCAAAGAATAGCGGGAGATATGGCCTATGAATGAAACCAAAATACTACAAAAGCTCCGGGCCGGAGACCCTGCCGGACTGGAGGCTTTGATGGATCGTTATATTCCCTATGTCTCCGCGGTGGTCTGGAATATCCTCCGGGGGCACATGTCCCAGGAGGACGGGGAAGAGGTGGTTTCCGACGTGTTTCTGGCGGCCTGGCGACAGGCAGAACAGCTGGAGCCCGGGCGGGTCAAAAGCTGGCTGGGCGCGGTTGCCCGGAACACGTCCAAAAACAAACTCCGCCAGATGGGCAAGACTCTGCCCCTGGAAGAGGACGGGTTGGAACTGCCGGCCGGGGGCGACTGCTATGGTGCTCTGGAACGGGATGAGGAGCAGCAGCTGGTGCGGAAGGCGTTGGAAAGCCTGTCGCCCCAGGACCGGGAGATCTTCTTCCGCCACTACTATTACGCCCAGACAGTGGAGGAGATCTCCCTGGCCATGGGCATGAACGGCTCCACCGTCAAGACCAGGCTGCGGCGGGGCCGGGAAAAGCTGAAAGGATCGCTGTTGAAGGAGGGCTTTGTATATGAAGCGTAATATTTCCGACCTGTTGGACCACTGCGTCCCGGAGGAGATGGAGCTGGGCGGGGGCGCGTATTATGACCCAAAGCGGATCAAGCAGTTGACGATGGAGCGGGCGGTGGGCGCCGTGCCCCGCAAAAAGAAGGTGCGGCCCTTCCGGCTGCTGGCGGTGGCCGCCGCGGTCTGCGCGCTGTCGGTCTCCGCCCTGGCGGTAGGCCACGTGATGGGCGCGGGAGACCTGTTCCGGGCCTTCTTTGCCGGGACAGAGGGTACTCTCTCGGAGGGCCAGATCACGGCCATCGACCAGGTGGGCATGACCTTCGAGGGGGGCGTAACTAGCAACGGGGCCACTATCACACCGGTGGCAGCTCTGGCGGACCGCAATGTCTACTATCTCCGCCTGCGGGTGGAGGCCCCCGAGGGCACCGTTCTGCCTGACCTGGACGAGGATACGGAGGGGTATTACCAGCTGTTTGGGGATAAGACTGGGGAATCCATCGAATATGATTTCAGCGCCTACCACATGTATGGCTACAACCAGTACTTGAACTGGATGCCCGATGAGGACCCCACCGACAACAAAAAAGAGGTGGTGCTGATCCTGACCAAGCAGCCCGGCACGGACCTGTGCTTCAACGACAATATTGCCAAGACCCTCACCATTCATGGCCTTTGGGTCCAGAGCCCGGACAAGATCTACCGGGAGATTTTCAGCGGGGAGTTTACCTTTGATATCGGTACTCACTATGAGAGCTCTGTTGTGTCCCTGGACTGCCAGGGCATGAGCTGGCACAGCGATCTGTCGGAGTTCACGGTCCACGTGAACCGGCTGGAGCTGTCCCCTCTCAGCCTGACGGCGTGGTATGAGACAGAGGGGGAACCCAACTACGATGAGCTCTCCGATGTGGAGTTCCAGATACCCTGCGCCGGAGATGTGCGTGTGGTGCTCAGGGACGGAACGGTGCTGAGCTGGGACAATGACAGCTTCAGCGACAGCAACACCGATGGGGACGGCGTGGAATATACGCTGTTTGCCCAGCCGCTGGATCTGGAGCAGGTAGATTATATCCTGCTGAACGGGACCAGGATTCCTGTCCAGCTATCGTAAATTGAATTGTGGTACTTGCAGCGCGCGCCATGGCTTTGGCGCGCGCTGTTTTTGCCCGCCCCAGGGCCATGCGCTTTGGATACAGAAATGATCTTGTACCGGACAGTTGCTTTTGTGAATGATGCGCATTGACAACAGTTAGCAAAGGAACTAAACTGAAGACAGCACAAACAAAGGAGATGAAGGAATGCGGCAGGAACGTCACCTTGGCTACGAGATCAAGGCCCTGTCCAATCTTCTGCGGCGTAAGGTGCTGGAGTCGGCAGGTACGCGGGACGGGGACGACTTCACCGAGATGCAGGTGAAGGTACTGGGCTTTTTGGCCCAGAACCGGGACCAGGAGATCTGCCAGAAGGACATTGAAGAGGCCTTCTACATCCGGAGGTCCACGGCCTCCCGGCTGCTCAAGCGGCTGGAGGCCCAGGGGTTCATTATCCGGCAGGCGGTGGAGCGGGACGCCCGGCTCAAGCAGGTGGTCACCACCCCCAAGGCGGACGCCCTGTTCCAGCAGGTCATGGAGCGGATCGACAGTGTGGAATGCCTGCTTACCCAGGGCCTGACCCAGGAGGAGATTCAGCAGTTCCTGGCCACGGTGGAAAAACTCAAGCAAAACCTGTTGTAAGCCGTCCCTGGGGCGGCTTACCGTGTGTGGTGCGGCTTCGGCCGGGCCCACGAGCAACATCCTAAGGAGGGAACCCTATGAAGAAAAAGCGCGGCTTGACCAGCTGCATCAAGGAGTTCTGGCGGGACACCATCCTCACCCCCATTTTCGTCATCGGTGAGGTGGCCTTCGACGTACTGATCCCCATGATGACCGGAAAGCTGCTGGATGAGGGCGTCAAAGCGGGCAGCATGGCCCACATCCTGCAATACGGCCTGACGGTGGTGGCCATGGCCCTTATCGCCCTGCTGCTGGGCGCTCTGTCCGGCCGGTTTGCCGCCCGGGCGTCCACCGGCTTCTCCCGCAACCTGCGGCGGGATATGTATGAAAGTGTACAAAAGTTTTCCTTTGCCAACATTGATAAATTCTCCACAGGCGGCATTATCACCCGCCTGACCACTGACGTTACCAACGTCCAGATGGCCTTTATGATGATCATCCGCATCGCGGTGCGCTGCCCCATCATGCTCATCTGCGCCTGGGTGCTCACCTTTACCATCAACCCCCAGCTGGCCCTGATCTTCCTGATTGTCATCCCCATCCTGGCCGTCGGCCTGCTGATCATCATGAAGTCCGCCCATCCTCTCTTTGAGCGGGCGTTCAAGAAGTACGACTGGCTGAACAACGTGGTGCAGGAGAACCTGCTGGGCATCCGGGTGGTGAAGTCCTTCGTCCGGGAGGATCACGAGAAGGAGAAGTTCGGCAAGGTATCCAACGAGATCTATATGGACTTCTCCAAGGCCGAGAAGATCGTGGCCTTCAATATGCCTCTGATGCAGATCTGCGTCTACGCCTGTATGCTCACCGTGTCCTGGCTGGGCGCCAACCTGGTGGTGGGCGGCCAGCTGACCACCGGCCAGCTGACCAGCATGTTCAGCTACATCATGATGATCCTCATGAGCCTGATGATGCTGTCCATGGTGCTGGTGATGATCATCATTTCCCGGGCCTCCGCCGAGCGGATCATTGAGCTGCTCAACGAAGAGAGCGACCTGAAGAACGGCCCCAATCCCGTCCGGGAAGTGAAGGACGGCTCCGTGGTGTTTGAGAACGTCAGCTTCAGCTATGCCAAGGACCCCACCAAGGAGTGCCTGAAGGACGTCAACCTCACCATCCGTTCCGGTGAGACCGTGGGTATCCTGGGCGGTACCGGTACCTCCAAGACCACTCTGGTGCAGCTCATTCCCCGCCTGTATGACGCCACCGAAGGCCGCGTGCTGGTGGGCGGCGTGGATGTACGGGACTACGACATGGAGACCCTGCGGGAGCAGGTGGCCATGGTGCTCCAGAAGAACGTGCTCTTCTCCGGCTCCATCAAGGAGAACCTGCGCTGGGGCAACAAGGAGGCCACCGACGAGGAGATGGTCCGGGTGTGCAAGCTGGCCCAGGCCGACCCCTTTATCCAGGAGTTCCCCGACAAGTACGACACCCACATCGAGCAGGGCGGCTCCAACGTGTCCGGCGGCCAGAAGCAGCGGCTGTGTATCGCCCGGGCCCTGCTGAAAAAACCCAAGATCCTCATTCTGGACGACTCCACCTCCGCCGTGGATACCAAGACCGACGCCCTTATCCGCAAGGCCTTCCGGGAGGAGATCCCCGAGACCACCAAGTTCATCATCGCCCAGCGTATCTCCTCCATTGAGGACGCCGACAAGATCCTGGTGATGGACGGCGGCAAGATCGCCGCCATGGGCACCCATGAGGAGCTGCTCCAGACCTGTGACATTTACCGCGAAATCTATGAGTCCCAGACGAAGGGAGGCAGCGAGGATGAGTAAGCAGAAGAGAACCGCTCCTGTCAACCGTTCCCATACGGTTGGCCGGCTGATGAGTTATGTGGGGAAGGGCTATGGCTTCCGGTTCATCCTGGTCCTGATCTGTATTCTGGTCAGCGCCATCGCCTCGGTGTCCGGCTCCCTGTTCCTGGGCTCCCTCATCGACGACTATATCACCCCTCTGCTGGCAATGGACAATCCGGTGTTTGACGGACTGATCCAGGCCCTGCTGATGATGGGCTGTCTGTACCTGCTGGGCACCATCTGCGCTCTGGCCTACAACCGCCTGATGGTGGTCATCTCCCAGGGCGTCCAGAAAAAGATCCGTGACGACCTGTTCGGCCACATGCAGGAACTGCCCATCAAGTATTTTGACACCCACGCCCACGGCGACGTGATGAGCGTCTACACCAACGACGTGGATACCCTCCGTCAGATGTTCTCCCAGAGCATTCCCCAGGTCATCAACTCCCTGATGATGATTATTGTGGCCTTCATCGGTATGATCACCACCGACCTGCTACTCACCGGCGTGGTCATTCTGTGCATCATCTGCATGCTTTTTGTGACCCGGGTACTGGCAGGCCGCAGCGGCCGCTACTTTGTCCGCCAGCAGGTAAAGCTGGGCGACCTGAACGGCTATATTGAGGAAATGATCAACGGCCAGAAGGTGGTCAAGGTTTTCTGCCATGAGGAAGAGGCCCAGGCCGGCTTCAACAAGGTGAACGACGCCCTCTTTGAGAGCGCCGACAAGGCCAATAAATACGCCAACATCCTCATGCCCATCCTCATCAACATCGGCAACGTCCAGTATGTCATCATCGCCATGGCCGGCGGCGCTCTGGCCCTCAGCGGCATTGGCTCCGGCATCACCCTGGGTGTTATCGCCACCTTCCTCCAGCTGTCCAAGAGCCTGTCCAACCCCATCAGCCAGATCTCCCAGCAGCTCAACTCGGTGGTTATGGCTCTGGCCGGCGCCCAGCGGATCTTTGATCTGATGGATGAGCCGGTGGAGCAGGATCACGGCAAGGTCACCCTGGTGAACGTGTCCTTCGACAAAGAGGGCGTCCTCCACGAGACCACCCAGCGCACCAACCTGTGGGCCTGGAAGGTGCCCCAGGAGGATGGCAGCTACAAATACACCAAGCTGGCCGGCGACGTACGGTTCGACCATGTGGACTTCGCCTACGAGGAGGATAAGACCATCCTCCACGACATCTCCCTCTTTGCCAAGCCCGGCCAGAAGCTGGCCTTTGTGGGAGCCACCGGCGCGGGCAAGACCACTATCACCAACCTGATCAACCGGTTCTACGACATTGCCGACGGCAAGATCCAGTACGACGGCATCTCCATCAACGACATCCACAAGCCCGACCTGCGGCGCTCCCTGGGCATCGTGCTCCAGGACACCAACCTGTTCACCGGCACCGTCCGGGAGAACATCCGCTACGGCAACCTGGACGCCACCGACGAGGAGGTGGAGGCCGCCGCCGCCCTGGCCAACGCCGACGACTTCATCCGCCGTCTGCCCCAGGGCTACGACACCATGCTCACCGGCAACGGGGCCAACCTGTCCCAGGGCCAGCGGCAGCTCATCGCCATCGCCCGGGCGGCTGTGGCCGATCCCCCGGTGATGATCCTGGACGAGGCCACCTCTTCCATCGACACCCGCACCGAGGCCATTGTCCAGCGGGGCATGGACGCCCTGATGTGCGGCCGCACCGTGTTCGTCATCGCCCACCGGCTGTCCACCGTCCGCAACTCCGACGCCATCATGGTGCTGGACCACGGGCGTATCGTGGAGCGGGGCGACCATCAGGACCTGATCAACCAGCACGGCCTGTACTATCAGCTGTACACCGGTGCCTTTGAACTGGAATAACTTCATCCCCGAGCACAGACCAAGGGCCTGCCGCAGCCGCGGCAGGCCCTGTCTTTTTGTTCAGATCACCAGTGTCCCGCTCTCATCCTCCACCAGCAGCAGGATGTTCTGCTGCTTGCCCGTCTGGGCGTTGACGTAGATGAGCACATGGCTGCCGTCGGCGGCCTGGCACTTGAACTCGTGGCAGAACACCTCGTACTCACCACCGGTGGGTATGAGGGCCAGCTGGTGGGACAGGACGGTGAGAGAGGGGTCCACCAGGGCCTGGGCGGTCTGCTGGTCCACGGCGGGGGAGGGGAAGGTCCGGTCCCCGTGGTGGGTGAGATAGCCCGCCCCCTCAAAGCCGCACACCGCCCCGGTGTCCAGGGCCACCGCCACTTTCACCAGATCGGGATAGCAGTACACCCCGTCCTCCACCGGGGCAAAATGGACCCACAGCACCCCGTTTTGCTCCAGAGAATAGCTGGGCTCCATGTGGGCAAAGCCCTTCCGCTCCAGGAAGCCGGAGGCCAGCTCCCTGGCCTCTGCCCGGCTGAGCACCGCCTCTCCCGGGGTGCGGGAGGTGAACAGCTCCAGGATCTGGCCCCCCTGGCAGGTCACCTCCACGTAGAGCTGCCCTCCGTCCACCAGGGCGGTAAAGCCGTAGGTGGGCAGCTTGCCCTGGCTTCGGTCGGTGAGGGTAAAGATATCCTGGGGCAGGTCCAGAAAGGAGGCCGCCGCCGCCCGGGCCTGGGACTCGTTGACCTGGGGCAGTCCCTCCAGCATTTTGCAGGTCTGACCCTCCAGGTGCTGGGAGAAGGGGCCGTCGTAGATCAGGGTGGGGACCTCCGGGAAGTCGGCCTCCACGCTCTGGAAGGCGGAGCCCCCCAGCTCCTGCCCCTGGCCGTCGGCGGCGGCCAGCCGGGCGGTGGCCTCCTCCAGCCCCTCCGGCCCCAGAGCGCCGGCGGCCAGCTGGGCTTGCAGGGTCTCCAGGGTAAGGGCCAGGTCCTGGGCGTTGTCCGCCAGGGCTGCCAGGGTGGCCCGGTGGTCGTCTGTGCATACCAGCTCCGCTGAGGTGCCCTGGGCCAGGGACATGGCATAGTCCCCCACCCGGGCCAGGAAGGCGGCGGTCTGCTCCAGCTCCACGTTGCCGTAGGGCAGCTGGCCCAGGGCGGCCTGGGCCGCCTGGGCCTGGGCGTAGGCCTGGGCGCACAGGGCGGCAAACAGGGCGGGAGAGGTGGCGTGGCTCACCTTGGTCAGGGCAGTCTCCAGCTCCCCCGTGGCGGTGGCCAGCTGGGCAAAGGCGTAGCGGTAGCCGTTGTCCAGTTGGCGGCGGTATTGGGCCGCCTGGACGTGGCCCTGGACGGCAAACCCGGCGGTGATCACAAAGGCGGCGGCCAGGAAGGTGGCGGCCACCGCCCGTTTTCTCGATTTGGACATAAAAAGCCCCCCTTTTACCCTAGGTTGCGTAAAAGAGGGGCTGATATGACTTTCTTATTTTGCCAGCTGGGCCATGCCCAGCTTGATGCGGCGGAGGGATTCCTCCTTGCCCAGGATGTGGCACAGCTCCACCGCGCCGCCGGGGGTCACCGCCTTGCCGGACAGGGCGGTGCGCACCGGCCACATGATGCGGCCGTTTTTCAGCTCCAGCCGCTGGGCCAGGCCGATGAGGGCGTCGTGGATGGCGTCATAGGTCCAGTCGGTGAGGCCCTCCAGCACCGGCAGCACCTGCTCCAGGGCCTCCAGGGAGTTTTCCTCGTTGGTTTTCATCTTCTTGTGGCAGTACAGCTCGTTGGAGTATTCCGGCAGAGCGTCGAAGAAGTCCACCTGGGGGGCGATGTCCAGCCAGGTGTCGCACCGGGGCTGCACCAGGGGGGCGATGAGCTTCCGGTCGATACCGGGGGTTTTCACCGCCTCTTTCAGATAGGGCTCCGCCCCGGCGTAGAAGGCTTCGGGGGAGAGGGCGCGCAGGTAGTTGGCGTTAAAATATTTCAGCTTTTCGATGTCGAAGATGGCGGGGGACTTGGAGATGCCCCCGATGTCAAAGACCTCCGCCAGCTCGGCCAGGGTGAAGAACTCCCGCTCGGCGTACTCGCCCCGGGGAGACCAGCCCAACAGGGTGACGTAATTCACCACCGCCTCGGACAGGTAGCCCATGGCGATCAAATCCTCGTAGGAGGGGTCGCCCTTGCGCTTGCTCATCTTGTTGTGCTGGTCCCGCATGACAGGGGAGCAGTGGATATAGGTGGGCACCTCCCAGCCGAAGCCCTGGTAGAGCAGGTTGTACTTGGGGGCGGAGGACAGGTACTCGGAACCACGGACCACGTGGGTGATGCCCATCAGGTGGTCGTCGATGACGTTGGCGAAGTTGTAGGTGGGCAGGCCGTCCCGCTTGATGAGCACCTGGTCGTCCAGGGTGGCGTTCTCTACGGTGATGTCCCCGAACACCACGTCGGAGAAGGTAGTGGAGCCCTGGTTGGGGATTTTCTGCCGGATGACGTAGGGCTCCCCTGCCTCCACCCGGGCCTTGGCGGCCTGGGGGTCCAGGCCCCGGCAGGGGTCGGCGGCCCGGTCAAACTGGCCGGAGTCCTCCTCGGATTCGGTCTTTTCGCAGAAGCAGTAGTAGGCCTGTCCCAGTTCCACCAGCCGGTGGGCGTACTTGCCATAGAGATCCCGGCGCTGGGTCTGGATGTAGGGTCCCACCGGGCCCCCCAGGTCGGGGCCCTCGTCCCAGGTCAGCCCGCACTTGCGCAGGGTGTTGTAAATCACCTCGGTGGCCCCTTCCACCAGCCGCTCCTGGTCGGTGTCCTCAATGCGCAGGATAAACTTGCCGCCGGCATGGCGGGCAATGAGCCAGGTATACAGGGCGGTGCGCAGGTTGCCCACATGCATATAGCCGGTGGGGGAGGGAGCGAAGCGGGTGCGCACCCCGTCGTGGGGGATGCGGGCCTCCATCTCATCAAACCAGTTCATATCCATAGGAACAGACTCCTTTTTCAAATTTATCATTCTATTCTATTTTTTCTTCTAAGGATTGTCAAGGGCAATTAGATATGATATGATAATAAAACATGGGGCCTTGGGCCCTTTCCGCAAGAAATCACTCCTATGAGGTGTATTTTATCATGGAAAACGAGAAAAAAGTCCTTTTGTCCGGCATCCAGCCCAGCGGCGACCTTCATTTGGGCAACTATCTGGGGGCCATCAAGAACTGGGCGGAGTTGTCCGATCAATTTGACTGCTACTGGTTCATGGCCGACCTGCACACCATCACTGTGCGGCAGGAGCCGGCGGAGCTGCGCCGCCGTACCCTGACCCAGATTGCAACCTACATCGCCTGCGGTCTGGACCCGGAGAAGAACACCATCTTTGTCCAGTCCCACGTCCACCAGCACGCCGAGCTGGGCTGGGTGCTGTCCTGCCACACCATGTTCGGGGAGCTCTCCCGCATGACCCAGTTCAAGGACAAGGCCGCCAAGCACGCCGACAACATCAACGCCGGCCTGTTCACCTATCCCTGCCTTATGGCCGCCGACATCCTGCTCTACCAGCCCGACTTCGTGCCGGTGGGGGAGGACCAGAAGCAGCATGTGGAGATCTGCCGGGATGTGGCCAACCGGTTCAACCATCTCCATGGCGACGTGTTCAAGGTGCCCCAGCCCTACATCCCCAAGGCGGGAGCCCGGGTCATGAGTCTGAACCAGCCGGACACCAAGATGAGCAAGTCCATTCCCGAGGGCTGCGTCTTTTTGATGGAGAAGCCGGAGGACATCATGCGCAAGTTCAAGCGGGCAGTCACCGACAGCGACACTGAGCGCTGCGTCCGGTTTGACCGGGAGGCCAAGCCCGGGGTGTCCAACCTGATGAACATCTATTCCGCCGTCACCGGGGAGAGCTACGAGGCCATTGAGGCTCAGTTTGAGGGCAAGGGCTACGGAGCCTTCAAGCCGGTGGTGGGGGAGGCCGTGGTGGAGCTGCTGCGGCCCATCCGGGAGGAGACCCAGCGTCTGCTGGCCGACAAGGCCTACCTGGAGGGGGTCTACCGCACCGGCGCGGAGCGGGCTGCCTATGTGGCGGAAAAGACCCTGCGCAAGGTGTACAAAAAGGTGGGCTTTCTGCCCCGCTGATCCAAAAGGAGTATCATTCTTATGCCAATCATATCCGAGCTGCCCCTGATGGGCGTGGTGGTGGCCGCCCTGGTGGTGGCCTTCCTGGTGGCGCTGGTGGCCACGCCTGTGGTCAAGAGCCTGGCCTTCAAGATGGGCGCGGTGGATGTGCCCAAGGACAACCGCCGCATGCACGATCACCCCATTCCCCGCATGGGGGGGCTTGCCATCTACCTGGGCTTTCTGCTCAGCGTGCTTATTTTTCTGGACCTGACCCAGCCCATGCGTGGAATGCTGCTGGGAGCCACCATCATCACGGTGCTGGGTATTGTGGACGACATCTATGCCCTGGGCGCCAAGCTGAAATTTGTGATCCAGATCTGCGCCGCCCTGGTGGCGGTGCTGTCGGGCAACGTCATCGACACCCTGTCCAACCCCAACGTCTTTTCTTCCGACCTGTACTGGGATCTGGGCTGGCTGTCCATCCCGGTGACCGTGCTGTGGATCGTGGCCATCACCAACGCCGTCAACCTCATTGATGGGCTGGACGGCCTGGCCTGCGGCGTGTCCACCATCAGCTCCATGACCCTGCTGGTCATTGCCCTGGTGGTCAGCGAGGGGGAGATCGCCATCCTCATGGCCGCCCTGGCCGGCGGGTGTATCGGCTTTTTGCCCTACAACCTGAACCCCGCCAAAATCTTTATGGGGGACACCGGCTCCACCTTCCTGGGCTTCATCCTGGCGGTGGTGTCGGTACAGGGCCTGTTCAAGTTCTACACCATCATCTCCTTCGCGGTGCCCTTCCTCATGCTGGGCCTGCCTATCTTTGATACCTGCTTTGCCTTCATCCGCCGCATCGCCCACGGGCAGAGCCCCATGCACGCCGACCGCAGCCATGTGCACCACCGACTCATCGACATGGGGTTTAACCAGAAGCAGGCGGTGGCGGTGCTCTATATCATCAGCGGTATCCTGGGCCTGTCCGCCGTGGTGCTCACCACCAGCGGGCCGGTGAAGGCCATGCTGCTGATGATGGCCCTGTGCTTCGCTGGGGCCATCGCCGGGCGCATTTTTATGAGCAACAACCGTAAAGAACGGGAACAGCAGGAGTCTCACCAGGACAAAGAAGAATGAGACATAACCCACAGGCCCACAGTCCCGGGAGGTGAGTGCCATAGAACGGCGTAATCGCAATATTCTGGTGGTGCTCATCGGCATTGTCATCACCGTGGCCATGCTGTCCAGCTTTGGGCTGGGCCTGTTTGCCCCGGATACCGCCCGCATCCAACTGCCCACCCCCGCCCCCAGCCAGAGCCAGAGCCCCGGGCTGTCGGACGGCTTTCTGCGGGTGGAGATTACCCCGCAGACAGTGCAGAACGTTATCGAGCGCACCCTGACCCGGCCGGACAGCTACGGCCGGACGGTGACCATTGAGGATTTTTGGGGAGAAGGGGAAAGCGGCGTCACCCGGGCGGAGGTCTGGGTGGACGGGGGCTGGACCCACACCGCCGCCACCCTCCCCGGCGGCACCGTCCGCCACTCCATTGTGGGGGAGGAGGGGTTCTGGCTGTGGTATGAGGGGAGCAGCCGGGTGATCACCGGCCCCGCACAGGACTGGTCCGCCGACCTGGAGGGCCAGCGCATTCCCACCTATGAGGATCTGCTGGACCTGGACGTGGAGGTCATTGCCTCCGCGGGCTACGAAAACAAGGAGGGGACGGCCTGCATTTTTGTGGAGCTGGTCCCCGACAGCCTGGGCTATGAGCAGCGGTTCTGGGTGTCGGTGGACGACGGCCTGCTGGCCGGAGCGGAAACCCGGCTGGACAACCAGCTGGTCTACCGTATGTCCGCCTACACCGTGGAGCGGCCGGTGCCCCAGGACGCCAGTTTTGTGCTGCCCGACGGCACGGTGCTCCATACCCCCGCTACTTCAGACCCAACAGCAGAATCAGCGCAAGGGTGATCACCAGTTCCATATCATCCCCCTCCAGAAAGAGAAAGAGCAGGATGAGCAGCAGCAGCACGTCCCCGCTGTCCAGCTGGTCCAGCTTCAGGGTTTTCAGCAGCTGGGCCACTGTCCCGGTTTTCGGCCTGCCCCCCGCCTCCGGGGGGCGCTTCTCTTCCCGGGGCGGAGGGGCGTCCTCCTCCGGAATCCGGGTAAAGGAGGTCCCGTTGGGGATGTAGCGGTTATACATGGGCCTCCTCCTCTCCCGTTCCGCCCAGCAGCCGGAAGGCGGCCCGGACCACCCGGCTCAGCCGGGCGATCCGGACGGCCTGGTCGATTTTCTCCTGGCGCTCCCGTTTGAGAAAGGGCTTCAGGGCCTCCAGCAGGGCGGTTTTCCGGTCGTCCTGGGCGGAGTATTCCGATAAAAGCCCCATCCCCAGCTGGAGCAGCCTGGGGTCCAGCCCGGACAGGGCGGAGAGGGGAGAGGCATTCTCGGCCTCCGGCTGGGGAGAGTCCTGCTCCGGGGAAGGGTCCCCGTGTTCCTGCCCCTTGCCGGACAGGGACTGGGCCAGGGCCATGATCTGCTCCATAGCCTGGGGATCGCCCAGGATCTGGTTGAGTTGTTCCTCCAGCTGCGCCACGGGCCATCCCTCCTTCCCTTCGGACTGCCGCTATGGATTGGGGGCGGTTTGATTGAGCCGCTCCACCAGTTTGGCCCCCTCCTGGGTGCCCATCACCTGGCGTACCATACCCAGCAGGGCGGCGGGATTCCCCTGGGCGGCGGCGTCAGCGGCCTCCTTCAGCCCATTGCCCGCTTTTTGGTTGAGCAGCTCCATGAGCCGCTGGGCGTCGTCAGAGCGCACCACCTGCTCCAGCAGGGCTTTGTTTTTCAGCAGCTGGGCGGCCATGTTGTCCTTTTGCCGGTCCATACCATCAACTCCATCTCTAAAATATAGTGGCCTTCATCTCATTATATGTGCCGCTGACAGGAAGGTGATCCTATGAAAATCCTGATTTTTTCTGATTCCCACGGCAACGTGGCCAATATGGAGGACGCGGTGCGGCTGGAGAGCCCGGATCGCATCTTCCATCTGGGGGATCTGGTGCGGGACGCCGAGGAGTTGGCGGCCAAATTCCCCCACATCCCCCTGACCTATGTGCCGGGCAACTGCGATGGGCGGCGGCCCGACCTGCCGGAGGAGCGGGTGTTCACTCTGGACGGGGTGAAGATCCTCATGACCCACGGCCACATCCACCATGTAAAGACCACGCCGGCCCTGGCGGTGCGCTCCGCCCGGGAGGCGGGCGCCAAGCTGCTGTGCTTCGGCCACACCCACGAGGCCCTGTGCCAGTTTGAGAACGGCCTGTGGATTCTCAACCCCGGCTCGGTGGGCTCCTTTCGGGAGGCCAGCTACGGGGTGGCCGTGCTGGAAGAGGGCGGCGCGGTGTGTTATCTCAGCCATGTGTAAGAAGGGAAGGGAAGAGGTATGCTGTTAGCGATTGACGTGGGCAACACCAATATGGTGTTCGGTATCTATGAGGGGGCGGAGCTGAAGGGCAGCTTCCGCACCATGACCAACAGCGACCGCACCTCCGACGAGCTGGGGCTGCTGGTGTGCCAGTATTTCCAGCGGTTCGGGCTGGCGCTGGCGCAGATCGACGACGTGGTCATCGGCTCGGTGGTGCCCCAGGTGATGCACACCCTGTCCAACGCCATGAAGAAGTATGTGGGCAAGACCCCCCTGGTGCTGGACGACGGCCTGGACCCCCGGCTGCCCTATGTCCCCTGCGCCAGCGAGGAGCGGCTGGGGCCCGACCGGGCGGCGGCGGACATCGCCGCCATGGCCAAGTACGGCGCGCCCCTTATCGTGCTGGACTTCGGCACCGCCACCACCCTGGACGCGGTGAGCCGGGATGGCGTCTACCTGGGGGGCTGCATTACCGCAGGCGTGAGGGTGTCCATTGACGGCCTGTTCCAAAAGACCGCCCTGCTGCCCCGGGTGGAGCTGGTAAAGCCAGCCACTGTCTTAAGCACCACCGCCGTGGGCCAGATCCAGGCTGGGGCGGTGATGGGCTACATCGGGGCTATGGAGTACCTGATCCGCCAGGCCAAGGCGGAGATGGGAGAACCCGACGTGAAGGTGATCGCCACCGGCGGCCTGGCCCGGATGGTGGCCGATAACACAGACCTCATCGACGTGGTGGACCCCCAGCTGGTGCTGGACGGCCTGCGCATTATCTATGAGCGGGAAAAGGAAGTCAAGCGGCTGTAAACACAAAAAATGCCTGGGTACCTCGGTACCCAGGCATTTTTAATAGGTTTTTTTACTCGCTCAGCAGCATCCGGTCGCTCTCCACGTGGAACTTGTCCAGCAGATCCTGGACGGTGAGGTTTTTCTTCTCCTCCCCCCGGATGTCGGCCACAATGCGCCCGGCGTCCATCATAATGAGCCGGTTGCCGTGGGCAATGGCGTCCCGCATGTTGTGGGTGATCATCAGGGTGGTGAGCCGGTCCCGCTGAACAATGGTTTCGGTGGTCTCCAGTACCTTGGCCGCCGTCTTGGGGTCCAGGGCGGCAGTGTGCTCATCCAGCAGCAGCAGCTTGGGCTTCTGGAGGGTGGCCATCAGCAGGGTGAGGGCCTGGCGCTGTCCGCCGGACAGCAGGCCCACCTTGCTGGTCATCCGGTCCTCCAGGCCCAGGCCCAGAATGGCCAGCTTCTCCCGGTACAGCTTGCGCTCAGCATGGGTGATGCCGTAGCGCAGGCCCCGGCTCTTGCCTCGGCGGTAGGCCAGGGCAAGGTTCTCCTCGATGCCCATGGTGGCGGCGGTGCCCATCATGGGGTCCTGGAACACCCGGCCGATGAACTTGGCCCGCTTGTGCTCGGGCAATTTGGTCACGTCCTGGCCGTCGATGGAGATGGAGCCGCTGTCCGGGGGGAACACCCCGGCCACCAGGTTGAGCAGGGTGGACTTGCCGGCGCCGTTGCCGCCGATGACGGTGACGAAATCCCCATCGTTGAGGGTGAGGGACAGGCCGTTCATGGCCTGTTTCTCATTGATGGTGCCGGGATTGAAGGTCTTGTAGAGGTCGCGCACCTCAAGCATTGCTGCGCACCTCCTTCCGAACGGTTTTGGTAAAGTATTTGTCCTTCCAGTAGGGGATGGTGAGGAACAGAGCCACCACCAGGGCGGTGAGCAGCTTCAGGTCGGTGGACTCCAGGCCCAGCCGGAGCACCAGGGTGATGACCACATAGTAGATGATGGCGCCGATGACGGCGGAGAGCAGCTTGAGGGCAAAGTTGCGAAACACCTTGCCCAGCAGCACCTCGCCGATAATGACGGCGGCCAGGCCGATGACGATGGCGCCCCGGCCCATATCCACGGTGGAGCTGCCCTGGTACTGGGCCAGCAGCGCGCCGGACAGGGCCACCAGGCCGTTGGACACCACCAGACCCAGCACCTTGCAGGAGTTGGTGTTGATGCCCTGGGCCCGGGCCATGGCCTGATTGGCGCCGGTGGCCCGGAGGGAGCAGCCCAGCTCGGTGCCGAAGAACCAGTAGAGCAGGGCGATGACCACCACGGTGAGGATGACCAGCAGGAAGAGGGGGTTGGTCAGATCCAGGGCCCGGATATACCGGGAGGAAATGAGCAGCTCCTGCTTGTCCACGCTGAGGGCCAGGGTTGCCTTGGTCTTGGCGTCGCTGCCGATGGCCATGATGCGCAGGTTGATGGAGTAGAGGGCCAGCTGGGTCAGGATGCCGGCCAGGATGGCGGGGATGCCGCAGGCGGTGTGGAGCACGCCGGTGACCAGTCCGGCCAGCATGCCGGCCAGGATGGCCATCAGAAGGGCCAGCCAGGGGTTCCAGCCCTGGCTGATGCACAGGGCGGCCACCGCGCCGCCGGTGGCCAGGGAGCCGTCCACCGTCAGGTCGGCCACATCCAGGATGCGGAAGGTGATATACACCCCAATGGCCATGATGCCCCAGGCCAATCCCTGCCCAAAGGCGCCGGGCAGGGAGTTGATGAATGAGATCAGGACGTCCATGGATCTGCCTCCAAAAATAGAATTGAATCCTTACTATTATACCAGAAAAGAGCGGAGAAGGGAAGTCCCTTCTCCGCCCTTTTATTGGGCTGTTTCACTGAGCCGGTCAGGCGATGGGCTCATAGTCCTCAGGCATGGTCAGGTTCAGGGCCTCGCAGTTGGCCGCGTTGTACATCTTGGTGACGTTGGGGGCGTACTCTACCGGCATGGTGGAGATGTCAGCCTCCCCGGTGAGGATCTGGGCGGCCATCTCGCCGGTGGTGTAGCCGATGTCATAGTAGCTGATGGACAGGGTGGCCACGCCGCAGCCGGAGCAGATGCCGCTCTCACCGGCGATCACGGGCACCCCGGCGGGGATGACCACGTTGGCGATGGTCTCGGTGTTGGCGGCGGCGGTGTTGTCGGTGGGGACATAGATCACGTCGGAGCCGTCACAGGCGGTCTGGACCACGGAGGACAGGTCGTTCACATCGGTGAAGGCGTATTGGGTGCAGGTGTAGCCCATCTCCTCCAGATAGCCCTGGATGGTCTCCACCTGATACACGGAGTTGGGTTCGCCGGAGCAGTAGAGCAGCCCCACGTTGGCAGCGTCGGGGAAGAGCTCCTGGAGCATGGCGGCCTGCTGGTCCAGAGGAGCCAGGTCAGAGGTGCCGGAGATGTTGCCCCCCACGGTTCCGGTCCAGTCGGTGATGGACAGGGCGGTGGCGTAGTCGGTGACCGAGGTGCCCAGGATGGGGATATCGGCGGTGGCGGAGGCGGCGGCCTGGAGGGGATAGGTGGCATTGGCCAGGATCAGGTCTACGCCCTGGGCCACAAAGCCGTCCATGATGGTGCCGCAGTTGGCATACTCGCCGCCGGCGTCCTGCTCCTCAAAGGTGACCTGGCCGGGCAGCTTCTCGTTGAGGGCGTCCTTGAAGCCCTGGGTGGCGGCGTCCAGCGCGTCATGGGTCATCTGCTGGCAGATGCCCACAGTATAGCTCTCCCCGCTGACGGGAGTGGTCTCAGAGGCGGCGGGGGTAGTCTCGGAGACAGAGGGGGTGGAGCTGTTGCCGGAGGGGGTGTCGGCGGTGCCGCCAGAACCGCCGCCGCAGGCGGTCAGGGAAAGGGCCATGGCACCGGAGAGCAGTCCGGCCAGAATCTTCTTCTTCATTGGGCAAAACCTCTTTTCGTGTGTGTGGGTATGGAGCAAGAGACATACCTGTACTGATTTTGCAGTTTAGCACTTAAAAGTCCAAAAGTCAAGTATGTTATTTTTCTGACAGGAAAATAGGGCAAAATACAGGCGCGCCCAGGGATTCCCAGGCGCGCCTTTGTGCTGTTTGCTTATTTGCCGCAGCCAGCGCAGCCGGCGCAGGCGGAGGGGTGGGACTGCTCCCACAGCTTCTCGGCGGTGGGGGCCCAGTTATCGGCGTAGGGGTGGGTCTTGGAGGTCAGGTGATCCACAGTCTCGGGGGACTGGGGATCGGTGGAGTGGGCGCCGGTCTCCTTGACGATCTTCTCAATGCACTGGGGATTCTCCAGCATGGGGCAGGGGCGCAGCATGTTCTCGTTGAAGGGCTGGCCGTCGTGATAGGCCATGAACAGGGGGGAGCGCAGGCAGTCCAGCAGGGACTTTTCCCGGATGTTGGAGTCGGAGTAGTGGATGAACACGCAGGGGTCCACGTCGCCGTTGGCGTTGATGTGGAGGTACCGGCGGCCGCCGGCGATGCACCCGCCCACATACTCGCCGTCGTTCTGGAAGTCCATGGCGAAGATGGACTTGGTGCTGCGCAGGCTGCGGATGCGGTGGTAGA
Organism: uncultured Eubacteriales bacterium; assembly: GCA_949289455.1. Classification (GTDB taxonomy): domain Bacteria; phylum Bacillota; class Clostridia; order Oscillospirales; family Oscillospiraceae; genus Flavonifractor. Next base: position 12,592 of record CASEOA010000075.1, on the reverse strand, counting down.
TCTCCTCCCGCTGCTGGGGGTTGGGCATGAGCTCAGGGGCGGCGTCGTTGCCCACGGGCATATAGTGGAAGAACCAGATGAAGTAGGCGCCCAGGTCGATGATCTTGTCGAAGAACTCCTCGCTGGTGATGTCCTTGTAGTTGACGCTGGTGTAGCAGGTGGAGATGCCGAAGGGCAGCTTGTGGCTCTTCAGCAGGGCCATGGCGTTGGTGACCTTGTCATACACGCCCTGGCCCCGGCGGCTGTCGTTGGCCTCCTCGAAGCCCTCCAGGCTGATGGCGGGCACAAAGTTGCGCACCCGCAGCAGGTCCTGGCAGAACTCCTCGTCGATGAGGGTGGCGTTGGTGAAGGACAGGAAGGCCGCGTCGTTGTGCTTCTCGCACAGGGCGATCAGGTCCTTCTTGCGCACCAGAGGCTCGCCGCCGGTGTAGATGTACATGTAGATGCCCAGCTCTTTGCCCTGGGTGATGATGGAGTCGATCTCATCAAAGGTCAGGTTGAGCTTGTTGCCGTATTCCGCGGCCCAGCAGCCGGTGCAGTGCAGATTGCAGGCGGAGGTGGGGTCCAGCAGGATGGCCCAGGGAATATTGCAGCCGTACTTCTCCCGCAGCTTCTCCTGCTTGGGCCAGCCCACCAGGTTGGCGTTGACGAAGAAGTTGTTGAAGAAGGTCTTGAGCACATCGGGGTCGGTCTCGGTCCACACCTTCTCAATGAGCTTGTGGTAGGGAGAGTTGACGTCGTTGATGGCGTTGTCAAAAGCGTTACGCTGGACGTCCAGCTGATCGCCGGCGAATTTATTGACCAGATCCATAACCTTACGCATGTTATTCATGGGGTCTTTATCCAGGTAGTCAAACACTTTGGACAGTCCGTAACGCTTCAGGCTATCAGGAATATTCATGGTTTCAGGTTCCCCTTTCGCAGCACTAAAATGCTCTGTTTACGTGCCATGATACCGTTTCTTTTCGCCTATGAAAATAGACAAAACCCGGAACATGTCAAAACTCTGGACAGAAACAGCAGTTTGCTTAAAAAGTTTTCAGAGATTTGGTCAAAATCTATATAATATTTAGAACCACAATACGGCGTGCAGCACATCCGATCAGTCGGCGGGGGGCAGGCGGCTGTCCTCCCGGTTGTCCTTGCCGGGGCTGTGGATGGAGGAGGCCAGGGTGATGGCCTTCCGGCCGTACTTGTCCCGGATGGAGTCCATGGCCTTTTCCAGCTTCTCCAGTTTGTCCCGGTGGGGAATGGCGTCGGCGGCAAAGAGATCCACCTGCTCTCCGGCGTCCCCCTCCTCCACCAGGTTCTGGGCGGTGATGGTAAGGGCCCGCACCGGGGCATTTTCCTGCCAGGCGGCCCGGGCCAGCTCCATGGCGCACCGGGTCAGGTCCCTGGACACATAGGTGGGGGCCGGGAGCCGCTTCTGGCGGCAGATATCCTTGAACTTGGGGTCACGGATGGTGAGCTGAAGGGAGGTGGCCTTCAATCCATGCTTGCGCAGCCGGGCGGCTACCTCGTCGGCCAGCTCAGACAGGGCGGTGCGCAGCTCCGCCCAGCCCACCAGGTTCCGGGGGTAGGTGAGGCCGTTGCCCACCGATTTGGGGCCGGGCATATCCCGGGCCGGGACCACGGGGGCGTGTTCTTTTCCCGTTGCATAGTCGTGGAGGGTATAGCCCCCCTTGCCCAAAATGGCCCCAAGGCTGTTCCGGTCAAACCGGGCCAGGTCCCCGATGGTGCGCACGCCGTAGCCCGCCAGCACCCGGGCGGCGGCCCTGCCCACGAAGAGCAGGTCGGTCACCGGCAGGGGCCACAGCAGGGCCTGATAATTCTCCCGGGTGATGAGGGTGGTGGCGTCGGGCTTTTTGTAGTCGCTGCCCATTTTGGCAAAGACCTTGTTGAAGGATACCCCTACCGACAGAGTGAGGCCCAGCTCGGTACGCACCACCCGGCGGATCTCATCGGCCAGCGCCTTGCCGTCCCCGCCGAAGAGGTGTAGGGTGCCCGTCACGTCCAGCCAGCTCTCGTCAATGGAGAAGGGCTCTACCAGATCGGTGTATCGCTCATAGATACGATTGATCTTTTGGGAATATGCCCGGTATTTCCAGTGGTGAGCGGGGAGGAGCACCAGATCGGGGCATTTTTTCCTGGCCTGCCAGATGGTTTCGGCGGTCTGGACCTTGTACCGCTTGGCGGGCTCGTTTTTGGCCAGAATGATACCGTGGCGGCTCTCCGGGTCGCCGCACACCGCCACCGGCTGATTCCGAAGCTCGGGGTGCTCCAGCAGCTCCACGGAGGCGTAAAAGCTGTTCAGATCACAGTGCAGGATCACCCGGTCCATGGCCCGCCCTCCTTGTTGCTGTTCTTACCGATATCATAGACCGGACTCTGCTGAAAGTCAAACGATTGTTCTATTTCCGGGGGAGAAAAACGGCCCGCCCATCTGATGGGCAGGCCGTTGGGATTACCGTCTCCCGTGGATGATGGGGGAGAGGGGCTTGTAGATGAGGAAGCAGAGGGCGGTGTCGATAAGCCCCTTTGCCAGGGTGAAGGGGGCGTTGAACACCATCAGGCACTCCAGCAGGCTGTTGGTGGAGGGACGCAGCTCCCGGTACATCTCCAGGATGGCGTCAATGGGCATAAAGTTGGAGTAAACCGGATAGGTAATATAGTAGTTCAGCGGGATGGACATAAGAGCCATGATGACGGCCCCCACCAGGGCGCCCAGGATGGCGCTTTTCCGGGACTTGCGCATGTGGTAGATCAGCCCGGCGGGGAGGACGAAGCAGGCCCCCAGCAGGAAGTTGCCCAGCTCGCCGGCGCCGCCTGTAGTGGTCACCAGCAGGTGGAGCAGGTTCTTCACCAGGCAGACCACCACGCCGTACACGGGGCCCAGGCCGAAGGCGGCCAGCAGGGCGGGCAGCTCGGACACGTCCATTTTGACAAAGCTGGGGATGACCACGGGGATGGAGAACTCCAAAAACATGAGCACAAAGGCTACGGCGGAGAACATGGCGGTGACCGTCAGGGCCCGGGTGTTCACCCGCCGCCGGGCGGATGTAATCTGAGACATAAAAAAACACTCCTCATTCGCTTACTCTCTGAAGAGGCCGTTCTTCAGGGGGGCGCAATGGGAGCGTGCCAACGGGATGCACGTCTTCTTCCATCCAGACTTTGCGCCCAAGCGCATCACTGTCGGTCCCGGAATTCCACCGGGTCGGCCAAACTGGCTCGCGGACTATACCGCCGGTCGGGAGTTTCACCCTGCCCTGAAGACAGTCATTCAGTTTCCGTTTTTATTATACACATTTCACACTGATTTGCAAGGAAGTTTTGATGAAAACAAATGTTCTAATTTTGATTGACTTTCCCCGGGAGAGCGCATACAATAGGAATATCAGATGGGAACAGGGGGTGTGGCCGTGAGACGGGAGAACAGCTGCTGCTTTACCGGCCACAGGCCGGAGAAGCTGCCCTGGGGGGAGGACGAGCGGGACCCCCGCTGCCTGGATCTGAAGGACCGGCTGGCCGCCGCGGTGGAGGGGGCCTACGGCAAGGGGATGCGGCACTTCCTGTGCGGCATGGCCCGGGGGGCAGACTTCTACTTCTGCGAGGCGGTGCTGGCCCTGCGGGAGCGGTACCCTGATGTCACCATCGAAGCGGTGCTCCCCTGCGAGACCCAGGCCGCCCGCTGGAGCGAGCGGGACCGGGACCGGTATTTCGCCTTGGTGGCGGCCTGCGACCTGGAGACCATGGTCCAGCGCAAATATGACCGGGACTGTATGCTCCGCCGGGACCGCTACCTGGTGGACCACGCCTCCCACCTCATCGCCGTGTACAACGGGCTGCTGGGAGGGACCATGTACACCATCTCCTACGCCATGAAGCAGGGCCTGTCCCTGAAAATCCTCAATCCGTAAAAAAGCTGCCGCGGGACTTCCGCGGCAGCTTTTTTTAGAACCATCAATCGTACAGGGGGTACTTGGCGGTGAGACCGGCCACCATGTCCCGCAGCTGGTCCTGCTTGCCCTCGAAGTCGGTGGCGGTGCGCCACATGACCTGGGCGATGACCTTCATGTCCTCCTCCTTGAAGCCCCGGGTGGTGGCGGCGGGGGTGCCCACCCGGATGCCGGAGGTGACGAAGGGCTTTTCGGGGTCGTTGGGGATGGCGTTCTTGTTGACGGTGATGTTCACCTCGTCCAGCCGGTGCTCCATCTCCTTGCCGGTGAGGTGGGCGGGCCGCAGGTCCACCAGCATCAGGTGGTTGTCGGTGCCGCCGCTTACCAGATCGAAGCCCTCCTTCAGCAGGGCGTCGGCCAAGGCAGCGGCGTTTTTGACGATCTGCTGTTGGTAGGTCTTGAACTCAGGCTTCAGAGCCTCGCCCAGAGCCACCGCCTTGGCGGCGATGATGTGCTCCAGGGGGCCGCCCTGGCTGCCGGGGAAGATGGCGGAGTCGATCTTCTTGGCCAGCTCCTCCTTACACAGGATCATGCCGCCCCGGGGGCCCCGGAGGGTCTTGTGGGTGGTGGTGGAGACCACATCGGCGTAGGGGACGGGGGAGGGGTGGAGCCCGGCGGCCACCAGGCCGGCAATGTGGGCCATGTCCACGAAGAGGTAGGCCCCCACCTCATGGGCGATGTCGGCAAAGGTCTTGAAGTCGATGATTCGGGGATAGGCGGAGGCGCCGGCAAGGATCATTTTGGGCTGGTGCTTCTTGGCCAGATCCCGCACCTGGTCGTAGTCAATATAGCCCTGGTCGTTGACGCCGTAGGCCACGATCTTGTAGTTTTTGCCGGAGAAGTTCACAGGGGAACCATGGGTCAGGTGTCCGCCGTTGGCCAGATCCATGCCCAGCACCGTGTCGCCCACATTGCACAGGGCCTGATATACGGCGTAGTTGGCGTTGGCGCCGCAGTGGGGCTGCACGTTGGCGTGGTCGGCGCCGAAGAGCTGGCAAGCCCGTTTCCGGGCGATATCCTCCACCACGTCCACGCACTGGCAGCCGCCGTAGTACCGCTTGCCGGGATAGCCCTCGGCGTATTTATTGGTGAGCACCGTGGCGGCCGCCGCCAGCACCGCAGGGCTGACGAAATTCTCCGAAGCGATGAGCTCGATGTTGCGCCGCTGACGGTCGTACTCCGCCTTGACAGCCTGACCCACCTCAGGATCTGAGGCCGTCAGAAACTCCATGATATCCTTGACCAATTTCTGTCGCCACCTTTCAAAATTTTAGCGATTTAAATTATTATAACGGATGCCGCCGGAAAATACAATCGTCACCTTTGGAAAAACCCACTCGTTTTTTTCGGCGCAGTGTGCTATATTGTCTAACGAGGTGATCTCATGAAAGACCATCAAGACGTTCTGGCCATCGTGGAGGAGCTGAAGCGGCTCTATCCCGACGCCCTGTGTTCCCTGCAATATCCCAAGCCCTATGAGCTGCTGTTCGCCGTCCGGCTGTCCGCCCAGTGCACCGACGAGCGGGTCAACATGGTCACGCCGGGGCTGTTCGGCCGGTTTCCTACCCTGGAGTCCCTGGCGGAGGCCGATGTGGCCGAGGTGGAGACCTACATCCATTCCACCGGTTTTTTCCGGGCCAAGGCCCGGGATATCGTGGCCTCTGCCCGGATGCTCCTTGACGTGTACGGGGGGGTGGTGCCTGACAGTATGGAAGAGCTGCTCAAGCTGCCCGGGGTGGGCCGCAAGACCGCCAACCTGATCCTTGGGGACGTGTACCACACCCCGGGGGTGGTGGTGGCAGACACCCACTGCATCCGCATCACCGGCAAGCTGGGCCTCACCGACGGCACCAAGGACCCGGTGAAAACCGAGGCCCAGCTGCGGCAGGTTCTGCCGCCGGAGGAGTCCAGCGACTTCTGCCACCGGATGGTGCTCCACGGCCGGGCGGTGTGCACCGCCCGCAAGCCCGACTGCCAGAACTGCACCCTCCGGCCCTGGTGCGACTTTTTCCAGAAAACCGACGGAGAGTAAAAAAGGGCCCCGCCGGGCGGGGCCGAATGTCACAGACTGCTCAGGGGCACGATGGCCTCCAGGGTGGGGAGCATCCCTATTTTGCTGGGATTCTGGCCTGGCAGGCCGTAGATGTCGTGGCCAGGGTACTGGTTGCCCTCCACCAGCACCGGGCCGGTGGGGGTCACCGCCACGTCCCAGGCCACATAGCGGACGGTGGGCACCACCTGGGCGGCGTTCTGCACCAGCTGGAGGATGTCGCTCCACAGGGGGAGCTGGTAGCCCTGGAATTTGACGCCGGTGGCGGGGTGGCGCTCGTAGAGGTCTCCCGCCTTGTCCCGGGCGGCGCACTGGATCACGCCGGTCTGCTTGTCCACCGGCACCACCATGCCGCCGCCGTTGAAGTTGTCCACCGGCCGGTCGCTGTTGCCCACCCGCAGGTAGGAGGCCACCACGTGGGCCTTGCCGTCCTTCAGCAGGGAGACAATGCGCAGGGTGTTGATAGAGCCGGGCCAGATGGCGTTCAGGTCGGGGTGCTGGAGGATAACCTCCTCCAGCAGGGTCTGGCCGTTCTCCTTGAGCCGGGCCAGCAGGGCGGCCCAGTCCTCCACCTGATCGGCGTTCAGGATCTCCACCCCGTCGCCGTGGGTGCCGTCCCGGGGCTTGACCAGGAAGCGGCCCAGCTCCTGGCCCATGGCCTGGAACTGCTCCGGGGTGGCGTTGGCCAGATCCAGCCACTTGCGCCCCACATAGGGGGCGAAGCGGGTAAGGAACTCCGGCTTTACGTCAAAGGTGTTCCACTCCTTGCGGCTGTTGAGGGCGGCCACATAGCGGTTGTTTTTGCCCCGGGTGAGGACGGTGGCCCGCTGGGCGCCGTTGAGCTCCCAGAAGTGGAAGAGGGAGTAGTCCAGATAGCCGGCCTGATAGTGCAGGCCGCACCACACCATGTCGCAGAAGATCAGCGGCGTGGGCCGGTGGGCGGTGTGGGCCACCTCTTTGGCGGTTTTTCTCATCCGTTTCAGGTCCATGCCCCGAACCAGTCTCCAAAGTCCCATAACGTACCTCCAGCACACGGGCCGAAGCCCGAAAATATCTCATACTCAGCAGCCGTCATTATAACAGAGCGTGACGGAAAAGGCAACCTTTCCCGCAAAGAGGCTTATCAGGTTATTTTCTCCGGGGCGAAACACCTCTCTTTTTTTAGAAATTTTATGCCGTAAAAATGCACTAACACTAAACTAAGATTTTGTGCATAAGATATGCTTTGCTTACCACAGATGAAGGGGGGCAGAGCATATGAAAAAGACCAATCATCTCAGTATTCGTACCGATAAGACACTGCATGACAAGCTCCAATATGTGTCAGCCTATGAGGGCCGTTCCATGAGCGGTCAGATCCTTTATCTGATCCAGAGCTGCATCCGGGAGTTTGAGAAGGAGCACGGCCCCATCCCCACGGAGGACCAGCAATGAGCGGGCCGCTGGGGGTGCTGCTGGATCTGCTATTCCCGCCCAAGTGTGTCTTTTGCGGGCGGGTCCTGGGCAGGGGAGAGGTCCACCTCTGCGCCAAATGCCAGCGGGAGCTGCCCTGGCTGGTGGAGGGCCAGGCGGAACAGAGCGGGGAATTTTACTCCCTGTGCGTCTCGCCCCTGCGGTATCAGGACAAGGTGCGGGACTCCATCCACCGGTATAAGTTCCACGGACTGCGGGGCTACCACAAGGCTTACGGCGCGCTGGTGGCCCAGTGCGTCCATGACCATCTGGAGGGGAAGTACGACCTGATTACCTGGGTGCCCCTGTCCCGGCAGCGGAAACGGGAGCGGGGCTATGACCAGGCCTTCCTGCTGGCCAGCGCCGCCGCCCTGGCCCTGGGGAAGGTGGCGGTGGAGACCCTCCGGAAGGCGCGGGACACCGATCCCCAGTCCGGCCTGGAGGAGGAGGCCCAGCGCCGGGCCAACGTACTGGGGGCCTACCAGCCGGTGGATGCGGAGCTGGTGGCGGGGAAGCGGGTGCTGCTCATCGACGACGTGGTGACCACCGGCTCCACCCTGTCGGAGTGCGCCCGTGTGCTGCGCACCATGGGGGCTTCCGACGTGGTGTGCGCCACCCTGGCCCGGGCCCGGTAGTCGCTCTGCCCTGCGGAAGGCAAGGATTTGTAAGAAAATTAGCGGAAATTTACGTTGAAATGGATGGCCGGCTTCTGTATAATAAAATAGATTCAAACAAAACCCATATTTTTGGAATAATCATCCATTCTAAGATTAAGATAGAGTAAGAACTTGAGGTGCAGATATGTTCAGTAAAGATATCGGTATCGATCTGGGTACGGCTTCCATTCTGGTTTACGTAAAAGGCAAGGGCGTGGTGCTGCGGGAGCCCTCCGTGGTGGCCATCGACAAAAATACCGGCAAGCTGCTTAAAGTGGGCACCGAGGCCCAGCAGATGCTGGGCCGTACCCCCGGCAATATTGTGGCCATCCGTCCCCTGCGGGAGGGCGTCATCTCCGACTATGACATGACCGAGCGCATGCTGAAGGAGTTTATCCGCAAGGTCACCTCTTTCCGGCTGTTCAAGCCCCGCATCGTCATCTGCGTCCCCTCCGGCATCACCGAGGTGGAGGAGCGGGCCGTTATCGACGCGGGCATCCAGGCGGGCGCCCGGCGGGTGTACCTCATTGAGGAGCCTGTGGCCGCCGCCATCGGCGCCGGTATCGACATCGCCAAGCCCGACGGCCACATGATCGTGGACATCGGCGGCGGTACCACCGATATCGCCGTCATCTCCCTGTCCGGTATCGTGGAATCTACCTCCATCAAAATCGCCGGCGACCAGTTTGACGAGGCTATTGTGAAGTATATCCGCCGCAAGCACAACGTGCTCATCGGCGAGCGTACCGCCGAGGAGCTGAAAATGCAGATCGGCTGCGTGTTCCCCCGCCCCGAGGAGCAGACCGTGGAGATCAAGGGCCGCTGCCTGATGACCGGCCTGCCCCGGGTGTTCTCCGTGTCCTCCAGCGAGATGATTGAGGCCTTTGAGGAGGTCTCCACCCGCATTCTGGAGGCCATTCACGGGGTGCTGGAGCGTACGCCCCCTGAGTTGGTGGCCGATATCTCCACCAACGGCATCTGCATGACCGGCGGCGGCTCCCTGGTCTGGGGCTTTGACAAGCTCATCGAGTCCCATACCGGCATCGAGACCCATGTGGCCGACGACGCCATCTCCTGCGTGGCCTACGGCACCGGCAAGAGCCTGGACGACGTGGACTCCATGCAGGACGGCACCATTAACCTGTCCCGCCGCAAGCAGATGAACTGAATGGGAACGTAAACAAGGGCCTGCCAAACCGGCAGGCCCTTGTTTTGTGGAGAGTGGGGAGTTGAGAGTGAAGATGAGGAACCTGCGCCGTCTGCGTAGGGGCGGGTCCCAGACCCGCCCGGCGTGACGTCTCCCAAACCGGAACGTCGGGCGATTGATAATCGCCCCTACGAATAAGCTCGTGCCGCCTGCGTAGGGGCGGGTCCCAGACCCGCCTAGCGGAACGTTTCCCGCCCCGGTACAGCCGGGCGGGGACAGAGCCCCGCCCCTGCGGCTGAATATGGAAAGAGCCTGCCGAAACCGGCAGGCTCTTTGCTCAATCCCTCAGGTACTGCTTCACCAGCTCCTGCAACAGCTCGTCCCGGTCCAGCTTGCGGATCAGGGAGCGGGCGTTGTTGTAGTTGGTGATATAGGTGGGGTCCTCCGACAGGATGTAGCCCACGATTTGGTTGATGGGGTTATATCCCTTCTCCTGGAGGGAATTGTATACGGAGGTCAGTACCTCTTTGATCTCAGGATCCTTGTCGTAACGGATGCTGAATTTGCGGGTATAATCTGTCTCCATACCTGTCACACCTCCCGGTTGAAATCTGTTCCCATTGTAGCGGAAAATGCCGCCGCTGTAAAGGGGGCGGGAGAAAATTTATCAATCTTTAAGATGTTGACAGGGCTCAGGAGGGCCGCCAGGCATACCGGGTACCGGTGGCTTCGGGCACTCCGTCCGCATTCCACTCATGTCTGTTCTCCCGGAGGAAGTCGCTGGTGACGTTGAAATAGATGTGGTGGGCCTTCTCTCCGGCGGCGGGCACGTCCTCGTAGGAGCCCATGGGGTCGTCCCAGGTCACGTCCACCCCGTACCACTCCCCGTCCAGCTGCACCTGGTTCCAGGCATGGGTGTCGCTGACCACGGTGATGCAGGGGATGTCCAGCAGGTCCATAAATAGCTGGAAGGTGTTGGCGTACCCGATGCAGATGGCCTGACCCTCCACCAGCAGGCCGTAGGGGTGCTGGTTGTGGGGCAGTGCCTCGGTCTCATCATAGGCGGCGTGGTCGATCATCCAGTCGTGGATGGCCAGCTCCTGTTCTGCCGGGGGCATGTCCGCCGTCAGCACCTCATCCATGGCCTGGACGCAGGCATTCAGCACCGCCTGATCCAGCTCAGACAGGGCAGAGGTATCCCCGGAGCGGTAGGCATCCACCACCGGGCCGGTGTCGTAGAGGGTCATCTCCACCTTGTCATGGCCGCCCCCGCCGGGGTTCCGGACGGTCTGGCCGGCGGTCTCGAAGAAGGAGCGGAAGGCGGACTCCGCCGCCTCCGGGTCGGGACAGATGGCCAGCAGCAGCCACCTGCCCTGCTCCAGCACCAGGGCGTCCTCCACCAGGGCGGCCTCTTCGGGGGCGTAGCCTGTAAAGTCGATCAACCTGCCATCTATATAGTCCCATAGAGCCTGTACCGCCTCGTCCTTGTTCCAGCCGTCGGCCAGCCGAATCACCGCCACCTCTCCGGCGGCCATGCCCTCGGAGTAGACAGCCAGTCCGTCCACCCAGGCCTCCCGGGGGAGGCCGTAGGCGGTGGACAGGTAGGCGGACAGCCCCTCCGGATCCTGGTCGGCAAACAGGGAATGGAGGGTTGCCCAGAACTCCTCCGGCTGGGCGTCGATCACGGCGCCGCCGATCTGGGCGGCGGTGGCGTCGGTGACCGGTTCCTTTGGGGCGCACCCCGCCAGCAGCAGGATGGCCAGCAGGCAGCACAGGCTCTTTTTCATTGTGTGTCCTCCTGGGGCCGCCGGGCGGTGAGGGGGAAGCTCACCTGGGCGGTAAAGAGATCGGCCTGGGTGGTGACGGCAAAGGAGCCGCCGCAGGCCTCGGTAAAGGTGCGGGCGATGGACAGGCCCAGGCCGCTGCCCCCGTCGGTGCGGCTCTGGTCTCCCCGGACGAACCGCTCGGTGAGGTCCACTCCCTGGGGCAGCTCCTCCCGGGAGGTGTTGGACAGGGCGGCGGTGGCAGTGTTCCCGGACACCGTCAGGGACAGGTACACCCGAGAGCCCTCCAGGGCGTATTTCAGGGCGTTTTGAACCAGGTTCTGGAACACCCGGTACAGCCGGTCCCCGTCGGCCAGGATATACACCGGCGCTCCGGGCAGTTCCACCCGAAAGGTGAGACGGGAGGCCGAGATGGCCTCGTCCTGGTCGGCCAGGGTCTGCCGCAGTAATTTTGTGAAGTCAATAGGCTTTACATCGGTTTTCAGGTTGCCGGTGGCCGCCTTGCTTACGTCGAACACGTCCAGCACCATGGCCTGGAGCCGTTTGGTCTTTTGGTCCAGCACCTGGAGGTAGTCCTTCACATGGTCGGGCAGTCCCTCCTCCTGCCGCAGCAGCTCCAGATAGCTGACCATGGAGGTGAGGGGGGTTTTCAGGTCGTGGGACACGTTGGTGATAAGCTCCAGCTTCAGCTTTTCGCTCTTCAACTGCTCCTCCACCGCCTGCCGCAGCCGGGTCTCCATCTGATCCAGGCTATCGGCAGCCGCCCGCAGGTCGGAGTCCGCCGGCAGGGGGGTGTGATCTGCCCGGCTGGTGCCCGCCGCCAGCACCCGGTCCAGCAGCAGGTCCAGATCGGCGGCGGCCTGCCGGTTCTGGGCCATGAGCCGCAGCTGGAGCACGATGAGGGCCACCCCGGCCCCGACCACGGCCAGCATCAGCAGCAGGGTGGGCAGGCCGTTGATCCAATACCCGAAGAGGAGCAGGGCCGCCAGGGCGCAGAACAGGAAGAAGGGGACGCACAGCAGGAACTGGAGGGCGCCGCGGCGGCAGAGCCGCTGGCCCACCGGGTAGCGCAGCTCCCTGGCCCGGACGGCCCGACTCAGAGCCACCAGGGGGCTTTTGGCCTTCATGCGGCCAAAATTGTACCGCAGATCATTGACATAGAGGTAGCCCATCCACAAAGCCACCGGCACCAGCAGGTAGGGCACCAGGTCGTAGAATCCCCGGCCCAGGACGAGCCAGGCCGTCACATACAGGGCAAAAAAGGCCAGGGCGCAGTAGGGGAAAAACAGGACCACCTTGATCTCCGGCCACAGGCAGCCGGTGAGTCTGGCGATGGCCTGGTCGGCCACGGCCTTGTGTTTGCGCCACAGGAGATACCACAGGAAGAGGACGGCCCCCGCCGCCAGGGGCAGGATTACAAAGGCTGACAGGGTGACGCGATACCGCTCCAAAGAGCGGGTGACATCATACAGCCCGCTGGAGTATTGGTTCCTGCTCACCACGGCCTCCTCGGCGGCAGGGGACTGGCCGCTCTGGGGGGAGGG